>NZ_JAADJW010000028.1:0-70371 GCF_010092875.1 Vibrio sp. LB10LO1 | reverse complement strand
ATCTGCCGGCACTGCCTTCGATGGTTCGAATCCGTCCCCCTCCACCATATTCTTTCTTATGTTTTTCCTTTGAACATGAGAACAACTTGAAAGCTAGGTTGGGAAACTAACATTCAAGTATACTCTTTGTAGTATGAAAATTACCCTGGAGGGGTTCCCGAGTGGCCAAAGGGAGCAGACTGTAAATCTGCCGGCACTGCCTTCGATGGTTCGAATCCGTCCCCCTCCACCATATTGAAGAAGCCAGCTCATTGAGCTGGCTTTTTTCGTTCTACACCTATCATTTTTCAATGGCTTACCTCACTATCTGGCTAAATCTAGTCTAATTCAAGGCGTGACTTTTAATGCCTTTTCGTTAAGTAGTACGGCTCCTAAGCTCTTTGAACTGCCTCGACTTGAGAGAGAATCGAAGTGTTAGTTGGTTTCTTTCAGTCAATGGAATCAAGCAACTGATCACCCCATTAGTTCTATCTTCACTATTCCCTACTGTGTGACTCCTCGTTTCCCTTTTAAGAACCCTATTCGCTCGACTTTAACCACTCGAAATTATATCGATAGGTTTCGATTCTCTGATCTCCAGACATAAAAAATCCCGCTCAAAAACGGGATTTTACTAAGACTAAATTGAACGCTGTTGGTGATTAACCTTGAATACCAACAATCAACCAAGGTGCATTTGGTACCGTTAGGTCACGTTCTAAGTGCCAGATATCTTCGATGTCTTCTTCGATACCTTCTTCTGCATCACGGTAACGACCGCTAAATTGCAGGCTAAGCTGTGCTTTGTTCGCATCGTAGTCAGCACGAACGATTTCCGCATCTACGTACATCACATCAGTGTGTTGCTCGCCATCTAGCTTCGCACGCTCTGCTTTCAAGTCTTCAAATAGGCTTGGTGAAACGTACTCTTCAATTGTATGAAGTTGGTTGTGGTTCCACGCGCCTTGCAGGATTCGGTAGTGCTCACGAGAGCCATTAATGAATGCGGCTTGGTCAAAACCCGGTGGGTAGTTATGCGGGATGTCAGTTTGTGCACCGAAACCACCAAAACCACCTGCATTTGTGTTGTTAGGCTGCTGTTCAAAGTTCTGCATGTTTGGTTGCTCGAACTTAGAAGCGTTGCCACCAAATGCTGGCTGCTGACGATGCTGATTCATACTACCCTGCTTAGCACCAAGCATGCCGCGCATTAGCTTGAAGATAACAAACGCAATCAAACCAATGATCAGGATATCCATAAACTGGATACCTTCGAACGCACCACCAAAGAATGCTGCCAATAGACCACCAGCAAGAAGACCACCAAGTAAGCCGCCCATCAAGCCTTTCTTACTTGACGATTTAGCACCTTGTTCTTTACCAATGGTGTTTGTGTTTTGTTGCTGCTGTTTAGGAGCAGGAGCCGTTTTATAGCTCTTACCGAAAGACTTACCACCACCAAACTTCTTCGCTTCCGCGATAGGTGTTACAGCAACGGTAAACATCAGTAGGGCGACAATCGAAAATAAACGTTTCATCGTTATCCTTAAAATTGACGATAAGTACTTAACCATGCTGCCAAACAATGTGATGAACAAGCATCCAATATCAGTAGCACGCTAAATATGAGATGTGACCATCATACTCCGTCAGATACAACAATGAAACATTCCATAATAGAAGACATGTATCAGAATATTGCCAACCCATAGGTTTATGACTTGTTTGCGTTATTGACGCTCAATCAGTAGCTGACTATCATATTGAACGATGTTCAATAAGTAGTTTTAAATTATGGCGCGCAGAAACGATCACACCAGAGAAGAGCTAGTCAACTTGACGCTTTCCACAGTCAAAGACTTTTTAGACGAGAATTCTTACCACGAGCTTAGTCTTCGTAAGATTGCGAACATGATTGGTTACGTACCAAGCACGCTCGTTAATATCTTTGGTAACTACAACCTGCTGCTTTTACATGCCGTGGCCCAAACTCTGGATGAGTTGCAACAAGAAGCCGTAGCCGCGACAAAAAATAGTAAGGATACTCATCAGGCACTTTTTGAACTGGCCTACTGTTACCACGACTTCGCACAAAAACATCCTCATCGCTGGCAACTGGTCTTTGAGCACAACATGAATGGTGCGGAGCTTCCAGAGTGGCATGCAAAACGCATCGACGGCATGACCGGCATGTTGGAATCTCTGCTTGCGCAAATTGCACCACACCGAACCGAATCTGAAGTGTTGCAAGCAAGTCGCGTTTTATGGTCTGGGGTACATGGAATCACGCTACTAAGCGTCGATGATAAGTTTTTCTCTAGTGAACCAATTGACGGTAAAGAGCTTATTGATAACCTGATTTCAAACTACCTGATCAGCTGGTAATAAAGGATTATTCATGTCATCAGACAGCCAGTCGTCTTTGCTTAGGCAGCGAAAGTTCCTCCCTTATTTTGTCACCCAGTTTTTCGGAGCTTTCAACGACAACATATTCAAAAACGTACTGCTGCTGTTTGTGGCCTTTGCTGGCTCTAGTGCACTACCGATCTCTAGCAACCTGTTTATTAACTTAGCGGCAGGCTTATTTATACTGCCTTTCTTCTTATTTTCCGCATCCGCAGGGGTGCTAGCTGATAAATACGAGAAGTCTTGGTTTATTCGTAAGGTTAAGCTGTTTGAAATCGGCATCATGTTACTGGGCGCGATTGGTTTCATCACTGAAAGCTACGGCGTGCTGCTCTTGCTGCTTTTCTTGATGGGCACGCAATCCGCATTCTTTGGGCCGGTCAAATACGCACTGCTTCCTCAGCAGCTCAACGAGAAAGAACTAGTCCCAGGTAACGCCTTAGTCGAAGCGGGTACGTTTATCGCGATTTTGGTCGGTACGCTGGGCGCAGGTCTTATCGCATCCGCAGACAATGCCAAATATCTCGCGGCATTCTGCGTTGTCATTTTTGCAGTGCTAGGCTACCTCTCCAGCCGCTTTATCCCTTTTGCTTCAGCAGGCGCACCAGATATTCAATTCAAGTGGCAACCTTACAAGCAAACCAAACTGACGCTTTCCATCGCGAAGTCTGATCGAATTGTCTTTCAATGCATCATGGCAATCAGCTGGTTCTGGTTCTTAGGTGCGGCTTATCTGACTCAGTTCCCTAACTTCACTAAGGTCTACTTGAACGGCACCGAAAGCGCGGTTTCTTTTCTTTTAGCACTTTTCTCAGTGGGTATTGCTGTCGGCTCTATGGCGTGTAACTGGCTGTCGAATCACCGCATCGAAGTGGGTATCGTACCGATCGGTGCTTTGGGGATCACCGTTTTCGGTTTCTTGATGGCAACATCGATTCCAACGGACTTACCTCGATTCCACACTTTCGCAGAGTTCGTTAGCTATGACGCTTTCTGGCCTCTATTCTTCTACCTACTGATGATCGGTATTTCGGGTGGTTTGTTTATCGTCCCACTTTATGCCCTGATGCAACACCGAGCGAAAGAGACAGAACGTGCACAAGTGATTGCTGGCTTGAACATCTTTAACTCTCTGTTCATGGTCGGCAGCGCTGTATTAGGCATTGTTTGCCTGAGCGTGCTTGAGATGAGCATTCCTCAACTGTTCGCGCTTCTGGCAATCCTGAATTTTTTGGTCGCTGCATACATCTTCCTGCAGATCCCTATCTTTGTCGTGCGCTTTGCGATGTGGATGGCCACTCACACCATATACCGAGTAAAGCATAAGAACTTACATCACCTTCCAGAACACGGCGGGGCGTTGATCGTCTGTAACCATGTCAGCTACATGGACTCACTGCTATTAAGTGCAGTTTGCCCTCGCCTGATTCGATTTGTGATGGAAGAAGACTACGCAAATCTTCCTCCTCTACGAGGTTTCCTTCGTCGAGCTGGCGTGATCCCTATTTCGGCAAGTAACCGAACGTCTATCCGCCGTGCATTCAATGATGTCGAGAAAGCGCTGAGTGAAGGTCATATTGTGTGTATCTTCCCTGAAGGGCGGCTAACCTCTGATGGTGAGATGAACGAGTTCATGCGCGGTATCGATATCATACTTCGTCGCAGTCCAGTCCCCGTCATTCCAATGGCGCTAAAAGGCTTGTGGGGCAGCTATTTCAGCCGTGCAAAAGGTCGCGCGTGCAAAGGGCTACCAACGCGTTTCTGGTCTAAATTAGAAATCGAAGCAGGCACGCCTGTTGATCCAAAACAAGCCAGTGCCCAAGCCATGTTTGAAAAGGTGCAAGCGCTTCGCGGCGACTGGCGCTAGATTCACCACAAGATAATTTCGGACTGTTGAACATGTGTTTAGTTTTACTGAACGCATGTTCAATTCATTAAGACTTTCTGACCAAAAGCGTTACTGTATACTCCACGCTTTAATTCATAACAACGAACGACACCCTTGAATACAAAGAATATCCCCTTTGGATTGGCACTGCTGTTTTGTTTAACCCCTTTTGTGTCCTCTCCTATCGCGCTTGTGATCGGTTTTCTTTTGGCGAGTTTTAGCCTAGTACCGACAGAGCTTCCTATTGCTTCATTTACAAAGAAGCTGCTTTCTTATTCCATTATTGGTTTAGGCTTCGGGATTCACTTTGACCAAGCACTCGCGGTCACTTCTGACGGTATAGGTCTGATCATCGCGACCATCCTTGGCACGCTTGTAATCGGCATGATGATCGCCAAAGCAATAAAACTCGAACGCACAACGGCGTATTTGATTGCTTCAGGTACCGCCATTTGTGGTGGTAGCGCAATTGCTGCGGTCGCTCCAGCGATTAAAGCAAAGGACGAGCAAATTGGTCTGGCTCTAGCGACGGTTTTCGTTCTGAACTCACTGGCGCTGTTTATCTTCCCTGTGATTGGTCACGCTATTGGCTTGGATCAGCATACGTTTGGAACCTGGGCTGCGATTGCGATTCACGATACGTCTTCCGTTGTGGGCGCAGCATCTGCATACGGTGAAGAAGCACTAACCACGGCAACAACATTGAAGCTTGCTCGCGCATTGTGGATCATTCCTGTCGCACTAGTGAGTGCTGTGATTTTTTCTCGCGGTAATGGAGAGGAAGGCAAGAGTAAGTTAGTGATTCCTTACTTCATTTTCTGGTACTGCGCTGCGATTGCATTCAGCGACTTCTTCCCACAATTTGAAGTGGTGTACCAAGGCATTTTTGCTATTGCTAAGCAAGCCCTTGTGGTGTGTCTGTTCTTGATTGGTTGCAGTATTTCAGTATCGAAACTGAAGTCAGCAGGCGCAAAACCGCTAATGTTTGGTGTAACGCTATGGGTTCTGATTTCAACAACCTCGCTTGGCTGGCTACTTTTCAGCTAAACCTTGATTGATTTTCTGAGGCTGGGTTGGCTCGACTTTTCGCGTGCTTTGGCTTTTGTGTACCAACACTAATGCGATCGCGACCAGAAAAGCAGTTAACTCAGTCAATGAGCGCGTTAACCCCTGCGTACTCATCGCCACGCCAATTTGTAACAACACCGCTGCCGCTAACACTAACTTGATCATCCTGAACCTTATGCTTTATTCCCTAATCTTTGAGCATGATTATGATTCAGAGTTATAAGGATGCGAAATTCCGTTTTCGACTAATACATTGCGAAATCAACTAAGTTGGCTTTCTACCCACGAGATAAAGGTTTTCACTTTAGGTCGGTGTTCGTAGCCTGACGGACAAATCAAATCGTACCCCAACTGGGTATCCATCACCGGATAGGGACTAACTAGCTCACCTTTGTCTAAGAGATCTTTGACGAATCGATATCGCCCCATCGCAACGCCAACGTTATTTCTTGCTGCTAGCACTGCCATATCACGATGGCTCACACAGTAAAAATGCTGAAAAACATCCACGTCCAGTCCCATATAAGCAACCCATCGCTGCCATACATCCGAACCGAGAGCATGAATAAAGTTAATCCGTCGGAGTGACTTCATACCATCTTCCAGAATATTCAGTTCCTTCATGTACTGAGGCGTACAGACCGGAATGTACTTTTCGCCAAATAGTCGCTGGCGATACACATCAACCAAATGATCCGTATCGTAAAAAATGGCTACATCAATCTGATTGGTCACCAAATCGAGTTGGTTTTCTTGGGCGAAAAGGTTGAGGTTAAACCCCGGGAAATGACGTTGGAAATCCGCAATACGAGGCATCAGCCACCCATTCAAAAACCCAGGTGACGCAGCAATGTTGAGCTCACCCACCAAGTCCGTCGACTTAATCTCTTCAATCTCATTAAAAATGGTACTGAGTGACGTAGATAGCGTTTTTTGAAATCGATGCCCTTCTGATGTCAGTTCGAGTTTGCGAGTGCCTCGAACAAACAGAGAGAAACCAAGCTCCTGTTCTAACACTTTGATGCGATGGCTTACGGCTCCTTGCGTTAAGTGCAGCTCTTTTGCTGCCTGCGTAAAGCTAAGATGCTTCGCTGCGATGCTAAAGGTATGAAGGTTTCGAAGCAGTAACTGTTGGTTTGCCATGATCGACCATGCATTAAAAATATTAATCCATGATAGTAGTAAATTCGTTTGTTTGCGTCGATAATTAAGTTTTAAATAGCCCTTAGAAACTAAATAAAAACGTCACTTTCAAACATAGATCATGTTTTAGGTGGCATTAAAATTATAGGGGCAAATATGAATATACTCGGCTACATGCAAAAAGTAGGTAAGGCATTAATGGTTCCGGTAGCGACCTTACCCGCTGCGGCAATCTTAATGGGGATTGGCTACTGGATAGATCCGGTCGGCTGGGGCTCTGAAAGTGTCTTAGCGGCATTCCTCATTAAATCAGGCGGAGCCATCATCGATAACATGGCGGTACTGTTCGCCGTTGGTGTCGCTTTCGGATTGAGCAAAGATAAAAACGGCTCAGCAGCACTGTCTGGCTTCATTTGCTTTATGGTACTGACGACGCTACTCGCACCGGGTGCCGTCACACAGCTAATGGATATTAGTGCTGACGAAGTGCCTGATGCGTTCAACAAAATCAACAACCAGTTCATCGGTATCTTGGTGGGGATTATCTCCGCTGAAATCTACAACCGTTACTCCGGAGTCGAGCTACCAAAAGCGCTGGCGTTCTTTAGTGGTAAACGCCTAGTACCAATCCTCACCTCTATCGCAGGTATGGTGTTGGCTTTTGTTCTGCTTTACGTATGGCCTGTGATTTACGATGCATTAATTATTTTCGGAACCAAACTTGAATCCATGGGTGCAGTTGGCGCCGGTTTATTTGGCTTCTTTAACCGTCTCATGCTAACAATCGGCATGCACCACGCGCTTTACCCTGTCTTCTGGTTTGATGTGGTTGGTATCAACGACATTCCAAACTTCTTAGGCGGCGCACAGTCTATTGCTAACGGGACAGCTGTAGTTGGCCAAACGGGTATGTACCAAGCAGGTTTCTTCCCAATCATGATGTTTGGTCTGCCAGGCGCTGCTCTTGCGATTTATCACTGTGCTGATAAGCAAAACAAAACCAAAGTGTTCTCTATCATGCTAGCTGCGGCAATGGCGTCCTTCTTCACTGGTATTACAGAGCCTCTAGAGTTCAGCTTTATGTTCCTAGCGCCAGTGCTGTACCTAATTCACGCGGTTCTGACTGGTATCTCAATGTACATTGCAGCAAGCATGCAGTGGATGGCGGGCTTTGGTTTCTCAGCAGGTTTTGTTGACTTCGTACTGTCAAGCCAAAACCCACTGGCAACTAAATGGTACATGCTGATCCCACAAGGTTTAGTCTTCTTTGCGATTTACTACAGCGTGTTCCGCTTCGCGATCGTCAAGTTCAACCTGCGTACACCGGGTCGTGGTGAAGACATGGAAAAGGAAGTCACCGAGAACATTGGCGAACTTGCAAAAGATTACATCGCCGCAATTGGCGGTGCAGACAACATCTTAGAAGTGGACAACTGTATTACTCGACTTCGTTTGACTGTAAAAGATTCATCCCTAGCTGACGAAGCTAAGCTCAAACAATTGGGTGCAGCTGGCGTAGTAATGATTGGTAAAGGCGGTTTACAAGTGATTATCGGTCTAGGAAAAGTAGATAAGGTAGCTGAGCAGATGAAACTCGCGCTCGCTAACTAAAGAATTGTGGTGACTCACCATCACCACATCCCCCTGAAGTGCAATAACGCTTAGTCACCGTTTTGCACTTCATTTTTTAACCAGTCTTTCACCGCTTTGCGCGAAATTTTGATTCCCCCACCCAACAGGGTTTGAGGCATTGCATAATACGCCACTGGCCATTTGAATTTTTCTAGCTTAGTCTTCAGATATTGCTCGTATTGAGCTTTGTCCAGTGACGACTCTGTTTGAATCACAGCTACTGGTCGGTGTCCAAATTCGACATCTTCTACCGGCACAACAATGCTTTGCGAAATACTCTCGATTTGGTTCAATACCGCTTCAATTTCTTCACAGTGAACATTCTCACCGCCGGAGATAAATTGGTTATCTGCTCGACCAATGATCTTGAGTTCGTCGCCTTGCCACTCTCCGAGATCCTTGCTGTCGAACCAACCATTTTCATTCAGAAGTGAATTAACAGAGCCTTGCTTGAAATAGCCTGCCGCTAGCGTTTGCCCGCCGATATAAATACGCTCTTCCACCAGCTTAATATCGCGATTTCGTAATAGATGGCCCGCGTTACTGATGCTGTCAATTTGCTTTGCAGTTACGGTAGAAGCCGCTTCTGTCATACCATAACCTAGCCAAGTTTCAATGCCTTGCTTTGTTGCTCGCAGTGCCAACTCATGAGCTACATGACTGCCGCCCAGTAAAACATGCGTGAGAGATAATTCGACTTGTTCATCCAGTAAACGCTTAAGTTGTGTCGCAACTAAAGAAGCATGAGAGACACCAAGAATATCATCAGCAAGATTTCCGTTTCCTACTTTGAGCGTTGCGCCAGCAAATAGCCAGCGATAGACAATCGCCAAGCCTGACACGTGGTAAAGCGGCAAGGAAAGCAGCCAAGTATCTTGATGGTTGAATAGGAATTCGCTTAACAGACCTTGAGCAGAAGCAAGGTGCTGACGATGAGTATGCACCACGGCTTTAGGGGTGCCTGTCGAGCCAGAGGTAAACACAATAGACGCTAAAGCATCATGTGCGTAGCCTTCGTTTGAAGTGTCAACGTTACTTTGCGATTCGCTATCCAGAGTCGAAAGCTGGATGATACCTAGTTGCGATAACTGCTGTTCAGAGTAGCCACTGGCAACACCATCAGCAAACCACACAAAACGCTGTTGAGTTGGCTTATATAGCGTCGTTAACTTACCTGAGAGAGCCTCAAAAGGCTGCGGCATGGTCAACGCAGTGATTGCGCCTATCTGCTGAGCGGCAAGATAAAACCACAAGGTTTCAACTTGGTTCTTACCGACTAGCGTCACTACATCTCCACTCGCGACACCCTGTTGTTGAAGGTAGCGAGAATACAAGTCAACACGAGCAGTCAATTGTTGCCAGTTAATTTGCTCTTTGATTGTCTCAAGCGCAATAGAAAAAGGGCTCACTTGAGCCCAATATTTCCATGGTGCAATCGCAATAGTATCTATGCTGAATGCCACACTAACTCCTGCTCAGATAGCGGAAGAACTGGAAGTTCACACTTCGGCCAACCCTGCTCTAGCTGCGCTTTGAACAAACCAATAGTATCCAGACCTGGGATCTCATTAGGTAATTGCCATTGCGCTAAGCGAGCAAGCTGGTTTAGGCCAAGACTTGATTCAATGCTTGAACTGATCACCGCTTTGATACCCAACATCTTCGCCTTTTCAATCAGCTTAATACAGAAATCAACTGAGCCGATCAGCGTTGGCTTGATGATGATGGTTTTTACGCCAGTCAGATCTTCTAAGCTGAAGTCTTCACGGCGAACCGCATCTTGCAGTGTTTCATCCCACGCGATTGCAATACCCGTATTGATTGCGAAAGACAGGCTATCACCCGGAGAGCGGCATGGCTCTTCCAAGAAGGTAATACGCTGGCGCAGTGATGGTGCAATGTACTTAGCAAACTGCTGCGCTTTTTCTGGTGTCCAAGCACGGTTAGCATCAAGGCGAAGTGTCAGCTGTGGAATCGACTCAAGGAACAAGTTTACTAACATGCCGTCACGAATAGGTTCGTATAAACCCACTTTTACTTTCGCGACTTTTTCGCCTTCCATTTCATTCAGCTTAGGGATCAAGTCATCTGGGTCGCCATTACACAGCGGCGCGACTTGGTACTTACCCTGCGCAGGTAAACCGCCTTCAAGCTCCAGCTGAGCCATAGACAGACCGAACGCAACCGATGGATACATGTTGTTGTAATCTAAAGGCAAGTTTGCCACCCAGCGCTCTGCTTGCGCTTGCAGCTGAATACCCGCTTCCTCAGTGCCTTCTAGGCTAAAGCCAACCAAAGGGGCAACTTCACCACGACCAACCTTGTCACCTTCCGTTAATTCAAGGATATAACCTTTACGTTCCGTCAGCTTGTTATCACGTAGTATTACGCCACTGTCCATTGGTAGACAGTAACGGTAAATCTTCGCTTTACGCATAATTCGAATCCTATGTAATGCCATATATTCTGAGCTTTTTAACGAGAGAACTCGCTAGTCTCCCAGAGGGCGAGACGCTCAGGACGAAAAACGAAACAGAGGAGCACAATGGCTCCTCTTCTTATACGGATTATGGGTTGCGAGGGAACTTGTCGAAGTCTGGACGACGTTTCTCGTTGAATGCGTTACGACCTTCTTGGCCTTCATCTGTCATGTAGAACATCATAGTTGCGTTACCCGCAAGTTCTTGCAGACCCGCTTGACCATCACAGTCCGCGTTCAACGCAGCTTTCAGGCAACGCAGTGCCATCGGGCTGTGTTGTAGCACTTCACGACACCAACGAACGGTCTCTTTCTCTAGATCCGCTAGTGGTACTACCGTGTTTACTAGGCCCATATCTACCGCTTCTTGAGCGTTGTAGAAACGACATAGGAACCAGATTTCGCGTGCTTTCTTTTGGCCTACGATACGAGCCATGTAAGATGCGCCCCAACCGCCATCAAACGAGCCCACTTTAGGACCTGTTTGACCAAATTGAGCATTATCTGCTGCAATCGTTAGGTCACACATCATGTGCAGTACGTGACCACCGCCCACAGCCCAACCAGCTACCGATGCGATCACTGGTTTTGGACAAGTACGGATATCACGTTGGAAGTCTAAGACGTTTAGGTGGTGCGTACCTTGGTCATCTTTGTAACCGCCGTAGTCGCCACGGATCTTCTGGTCACCGCCAGAACAGAATGCGTCTTCGCCTAGACCAGTTAGGATGATCACACCAACACCAGAGTCGTAGCGTGCGTCTGCTAACGCATCAATCATCTCTTTTACCGTTTGAGGACGGAACGCGTTGCGCACTTGAGGGCGTGCAATGGTGATTTTCGCGATACCATCTTCAGATTTGTGGTAGTGGATATCCTCGTATTTGTCGCCGCAATCTTTCCATTGAACCGGAGCGTAAAGTTCTTCTTCAGAAATGCCTACTGTTTTAGCCATGGTGATTCCCATTGTTCTCGTTGCTCTCACTCAAAGTGAGAATGAATTATTTGATCAACTTGCATCGCAAATCGTTGTGGTTGCTCTTGATGGACGTTATGTCCAGCCCCCTCAATTTGTCGATACGCCAACCCGCTTGTCTCAGCCAGTTGGCTAAATTTTTTATCTTTTTCACCGCAGAGGTAATAAAGCGGAACCGCTTGTTGCTGCAATGCTGGCAACAGATAAGATTGCTTCGCCAATGATGTCGCAATCAGCATATCCGCCACTGCAGAACCAAGATTAGCACTTCGTTTCGCCACCAATGTTTGTCTTTGCTCATGGTTTAGTGAAGAAAAGACCAACTGTTGGTACCAATCGTTCAAAACACAGGCAAGAGGTTCAGTTTTGAAACGCTTTGCCCAGCGTGAGTCGTTATCGAATCGTGCTTGTCTGTCTGACTCGCTTTGAAGCCCGAAGTTTCCTCCTTCAACAATGGCACCACAAATATTGAGTTCTGGAAAACATTGGTGAGCAAGGCCATGCATAGCAATGCGTCCACCCATTGAGTAACCAATCAGGATAAGCGGTTGTTGCGAAGGAAATAGTAAAGATAGTGCGGAATTGAGTAATTTGCAGCAATCATTCAGATCGCTGCAAAAAATAGATTGGCTGTGTCCATGACAGGGTAAGTCAATCGTTACTCGGTCATACTGAGGTAAAGCACTTAAGCACTGTTGCCAATCCTCGCCACTGCCGAGCAAACCATGTAAAAACACCAGAGTAGGCAAAGTGCCACCTTGGTGCTTTTCCGTTGCTGGGAAGCGCTCAGAATAGAGCATGCAAATTCTTATTGAAGGATTTTAAATGCTCGACAGCTTGGTTCGATGGCGTTTGCACTTCGACCACCAATGCGCCTTGCCCTGAAGCAAAATGTTCGGAAACCAAGGATTGGTATTCCGCTAACGAGCTTGGCTTACGATATTGCAAACCGAACTGTTTCGCAGCATGCTCAAACTCGTAACCATGAGGCATTTGGTAGAACGACTCACGATGTTCCTGCGGCACTGGCAACAAATCAAAAATCGCACCGCCATCATTATTGGTGATCACCAACACCGAAGGTAGCTCACTGTGCGTAAACAGTGCCAACGAGTTCAAGCCATATAACGCAGAAGTATCGCCAATAAACATCAACATCGGATTATTCCGCGCGCGTTGTACACCACTTGCAGTGGCAAACAGGCCATCAATGCCAGACGCTCCACGGTTAGTGAAAACCTCTGTGTTATCAAGCTTACCGAACATGTCGATTAAACGAACAAACAAACTGTTGCCGACAAACAGATCCACACCTTGAGCGCGCTCGGCAACATCAATCGCCAATGCAATTTCACTCAGCTCACTCTTAGGATCCGAAACAAACAGCCCTTTGGCATGCTGCGTGACCTGTTTAATGTCCGCAGCCAACTCATCTGCCCAGCCAGCGTGTTCTGATGAGAAACCCGACGTGCGTTCTACCCAAGCGCTTGGTTGCTCAGCCCAGTGCCATTGAGGTAAATGACTCTGGTTGTCACGGTCTAACCGAGGAGAGACAAACCAATATTGTGTATCCCCACCCTGCTGGTTGCGTGATACGTGTTTCTCTAGCCAATGGTTAAAACGTTTAGAAATGATTCGGCTGCCAAACTGAACAATCAAATCACAGTCATCAAGCTGACTCGCCATTCTTGGATTTTGCAGCCATAGATCGAAATGTGCCCAATCTGAGCTCACACCACTTTGTGGGTCAGCCAGTACTGGCCATCCCATCTGCTCAGCAAATGCACGTGCCGCTTGCGCTTGAATCAAAGGTAAGCTGCCAATGACCACCAAGCCTTTGTTGTCACCACAGCTTGGTATTGCACTGCTGGTTTTTGGATTGAAGCGTTGGCAATACGTGACCTTGCTGTCTCTCCAACCAGCAACGGTATCAAGGTACCCCTGATAGGTGCTCTTGTCTGTGTTGGAGTACAAAGGCTCTGGAAACGCACAGTTAATGTGTACCGAGCTGCCTCTTAGGCGTTGCGTAAACATCACCTCATCAACAGAAGTAAGCAACCAATTCAACGGGGTTGATAGCGTAGGACTCGGCAGGTTAAGACTGTCAGAAACATGTTCTGAAAAAATACCCAATTGATTAATGGCTTGGTTTGCACCGCAGCCCACAAGTTCAACCGGGCGGTCTGCAGTTAGCACCACCAACTTTTCACCAGTCAGCTTTGCTTCTGCAATCGCAGGCAACAAGTTCGCCACTGCTGTACCCGATGTAACAATCAGCGCCACTGGTTCTTTACTTGCTTTAGCAAGTCCCAGAGCCATAAAGCCCAAGCCACGCTCATCAAAATGGGTGTGGATGGTAAAATTTGGGTTATCTGCCGCCTCGACCGTTAAAGGTGTGGAGCGAGAACCGGGTGCAATACAAACGTGGTTCACACCAAAGCGGTTCAATTCTGTCAGGATGGTTTCAGACCAAATGCGATTTAAAACAGCTTGATCTGCACTCATGATGCAACCCCAAGCGGCGGGTGGTCTGAAATAAGAGAAAGTAACGTCGACATTTTTTTATCTAACTCGGCCCATTCGTGTTCTGCAATGGAGCCTGGAACAATACCCGCGCCAGCAAACAGTTGTACTTGGTCACTCAAAACCAACGCGCTTCTAATTGCGACGCAAAACTCTGCACGCTCATGGCTAATGTATCCCATCGAGCCTGCATACCAGCCGCGTGCAAACGGCTCGTTATCCAATATAAATTGCATCGATTCTTTACGCGGTAAACCGGCTACCGCGGCGGTTGGCTGTAAAGCTGAAAGCAATTGAACACCGTTGATGCCCGCTTTCAGATCCGCATTAATATTACGCTTGAGATGTTGGACCTTTCTCAGACGAACCAATCGAGGCTCTTTTTCTACCTCAACACGCTCCGAATGCGGTGTTAGCCGATCAATGATGTCATCCACCACATATTGGTTTTCGTTGAGGTTCTTAGAATCTTGCGACAGCCAGTTCGCTAGCTCCATGTCTTGCGTCGCGTTGTCACCGCGGCCAATCGTGCCAGCCAACGCTTCCGTGTGCAGTTCATGGCCCACTCGCGAGTATAGGCGCTCTGGCGTCGAGCCCATAAAGCTGTGCTTGCTGTCTAAACTCAACAAAAAGTGAAAGCTGTGATGGTTATTTAGGTAGCTCGCTTTAAGAAGCTGCGCAGCAGAAAGTGTTGAATTCAGCATTACTGTCGATTTGCGAGCCAGAACCACTTTTTTAAACTCATCGTTGTCGATGCCTGTGAGCACCTTTTCGACCAACGCGTTCCATTCAGGCTGTGTTGGCGCATGATCAATTGAGCGAATATGAGATGAAATTGGCGCAAGACTAGGCACGTCACATACCAACTTTTTCAAGCCTGCTAATGTACGTGTTTTATCTTCTGAGATATTCACCGCGAGTGACCATTGCTGATCGAATCGAATCAGCTCGATTTGCGGTAGAAAAAAGAAAGACGGCATGCAGCGACGATTCTTCTCGTGCTGACCATCGAAAGAGCGACCACCCCATACGCGTTGGCCTTCGCCAAGGATCGTATAAGCAGGGCCGGGCTCAACAAAAGAATGGAGCTGACCTAGGGCAACAACTTCTTCACGAGTATCACGGGACTGCCAGTAAAACTTGGGAAAAAGTGGTTGTGCTTCAAGCCAGTCAATAAACGCGAAATTGGGTTTCTCGCTGAGTGGCTCGACTAAACGTGTTTGATTGCCTTCCGTTTGCTGAACTCGCTCGATAATTCTCTTTACGGCTTGATGGAACTGTGACAAATCAACCTCGAAATATGTGAGGATAAGTGATAACTGACGGCTACTCTAAGTTTAGACCCAAAGCAAATCAAGGTCGTATGCGATCTTTTGCAAAATCCTGTGATAACAACCGGACAAAAGTTAGCCATTAAACGGATAATTTACAGATTTTTATTCTAATAAAAAACAAATTATTGTACTTTAATAAAGAAATTAACGATTTTTTAGGAATTATACAATGCAAAATATCGGGATGTCGTCAAAACTCGACAATGTCTGCTACGACATTAGGGGTCCTGTACTCAAACATGCTAAACGCATGGAGGAAGAGGGGCATAAAATCCTAAAGCTAAACATTGGTAACCCCGCCCCATTTGGTTTTGACGCCCCTGATGAGATTCTAGTAGATGTCATCCGCAATCTACCAACTTCTCAAGGCTATTGTGATTCCAAAGGTATCTACTCTGCGCGTAAAGCTGTTGTGCAGCATTACCAGCGCAAGGGCATTCGTTCTCTTGATGTTGAAGATGTTTACGTAGGTAACGGCGTTTCAGAGCTAATCGTGATGGCAATGCAAGCGCTACTGAACAACGGCGACGAAATGCTGATCCCAGCACCAGATTACCCGTTATGGACGGCGTCTGTTGCACTGTCTGGCGGTAAGCCTGTTCATTACCTATGTGACGAAGGCGCAGACTGGTATCCAGACCTAGAAGACATCAAAAAGAAAATCACGCCAAAAACACGCGGTATTGTTCTGATCAACCCTAACAACCCAACGGGTGCCGTATACAGCCGTGATTTCCTGTTGGAAGTGATTGAGATTGCACGTCAACACAAACTGATGATCTTCGCCGATGAAATCTACGACAAAGTGCTTTACGACGGTGCAACACACACATCAGTTGCGACGCTAACCGACGACGTATTGGTGATGACCTTCAACGGCCTGTCGAAAGCTTACCGTGTTTGTGGCTTCCGTGGTGGCTGGATGTTCCTAACTGGCCCTAAACACCTAGCACAAGGCTACATCAACGGTCTTGAACTGCTGTCTTCCATGCGCCTGTGTGCCAACGTGCCAATGCAACACGCAATCCAAACCGCATTGGGTGGCTACCAAAGCATTAACGAGCTAATCCTGCCAGGAGGCCGTCTGCTTGAACAACGTAACCGTGCTTACGAGCTGATCAACCAGATCCCTGGGGTTTCGTGTGTGAAGCCAAAAGGCGCGATGTACTTATTCCCGAAAATCGATACCAAGATGTACAACATCAAAAATGACCAACAAATGGTGTTGGACTTCTTGAAACAAGAGAAGGTCCTGTTGGTTCAAGGTTCTGGCTTTAACTGGCCGAAGCCCGATCACTTCCGTATCGTAACTCTACCTCACGTAGAAGATCTCGAAACCGCGATTGGTCGCTTTGAGCGTTTCCTATCAACGTATAGCCAGTAGTAATTACTGCTGATCTCTCATATGCTTAGAGGAGCTCCTAGTGAGCTCCTTTTTTTGTATCAGAATCAAAATTGGAGACAGCAATGAAAGAAAGCCATTTTTTCGCCCACTTGGCACGAATGAAGCTCATCCAACGCTGGCCCTTAATGCGCTCGGTATCGCCGGAAAACGTTTCTGAACACAGCTTGCAAGTCGCGTTTGTTGCTCATGCCCTAGCCCTAATCAAAAACAAAAAGTTTGGCGGTAACTTAAACCCTGAACGCATCGCTATTCTCGCTATGTACCACGATTCCAGTGAAGTCTTAACGGGTGATCTTCCAACCCCAGTAAAGTATTACAACCCAGAAATTTCTAAAGAATATAAAAAGATAGAAGCGGCAGCTGAACAAAAGCTGTTATCTATGCTGCCAGAAGAATTCCAAGATGATTTTGCGCCCTATTTGTTATCGCACTCTGCGCACGAAGAAGATGCATTGATCGTCAAGCAAGCAGACTCTATCTGCGCTTACTTAAAATGTCTCGAAGAACTTAGCGCCGGCAACCACGAGTTTGCTCTAGCGAAAAAGCGTCTCGATATCACTCTGCAAGAACGCAAAACACCGGAAATGGAATACTTCCTTCATACCTTTGCCCCAAGTTTTGAATTATCGCTGGATGAAATCAGCTAATTGATGGAGAGAAAAGTGTCGTTTGAATTAGATGCCTTATGGCAAGAGCGCCATGATGATGAGCACAAGATCCGTCGTGACGATCATCGTAGCCCCTACCAACGAGACCGAGCTCGTATTCTGCACTCGGCTGCCTTCCGTCGATTGCAGGCAAAAACTCAGGTCCATGGAAACAGCTTGGAAGACTTTCACCGTACTCGCTTGACCCATTCTCTCGAAGCGGCGCAACTGGGTACGGGCATTGTGGCTCAACTTAAGAAGAAACAGCCTGAGTTTCGAGACCTTCTACCGTCTGACAGCTTGATTGATTCACTCTGTTTGGCGCACGATATTGGCCACCCACCTTATGGGCATGGCGGTGAAGTAGCACTGAATTATATGATGCGTGAGCATGGTGGCTTTGAAGGCAATGCCCAAACCTTCCGCATCGTCACCAAGTTAGAACCCTATACCGAGCACTTTGGCATGAACCTATCACGCCGAGCCTTACTCGGTCTGATCAAGTACCCAGCCTTGCTTAGTCAAACTCGCGCGGTTTGCCTGCCGAAGCCAGTCGAGCACCAGCGCAAATTGAAAGCAAAAGACTGGAGCCCAGCAAAAGGCATTTACGACTGTGACAAAGATCTGTTCGATTGGGTCATTGCACCATTAACCGACAACGACAAAGCCCTGTTAAGCCAAATGCGCTGTCGTCCGGAATCAGAGTTTGAACACTGCAAAACTCGATTCAAATCGCTCGACTGCTCAATTATGGAGCTCGCAGACGACATCGCTTATGGCGTGCATGACTTGGAAGATGCAATTGTGCTAGGAATGGTCACTCGTCAGCAATGGCAAGAAGGCGCAGCCAGTCAATTGGCCGATTGTGGCGATGCGTGGTTTGAAGAGCACATTGGCTCAATTGGACAAATGCTGTTTAGTGGTAAGCATCATGAGCGTAAAGATGCGATTGGTGGCATGGTCAATGCGCTGCTGACCAGTATTTCAATCAAGGTCGTAGATGAACCTTTCAGCAACCCATTGTTGGCTTGGAACGCGTGTCTTGAACCACAGATGGCAAAAGCGCTTGAAGTACTCAAACACTTCGTTAGTAAGTATGTGATTCAAGTACATCAGGTTCAGATTGTTGAGTACAAAGGACAACAGATCATTATGGATTTGTTTGAAGCGTTAAGTGCGGATCCTGAACGCTTACTTCCGACACATACCCAAGCATTGTGGCAAGAGGCGGCTAACGAGAGCGCGAAAATGCGTGTTATAGCGGATTACATCTCGGCGATGACCGATGGCCACGCACAAAAGCTGCATCGACAGTTGTTCTCTTCAATAGTCCTTTAGAGAAGTACTCGATCGGTTCGCTACTCGTCTTTCAGATAGTTCTTTTCAAATACGCCCGGAGGCATCTGGGCGATTTGAAATTCAATCATCTTCTCAAACACCGTTAACAAAGGCGTGAAATCTTTCCCAGACTCCATCAGGCTCAGTGCATGAAAGCCGGCTTCCACGGTAGATAAGCTGTTGTTCGATGGTGCCTTACGAATGGTGTAATGACCTTGCAGGTCCTCTGGCAGTTTCACTGTTGGGATAGCATGCAAGTTGGTCGAAAGTTGCCACATTTTGTAAGCTTTCTTCCAAGTGCCATCGAGTAAAATCAAGCGTGTTTTCTTATCTGCCGCCTCTCCGACCGTCGCCAACTCTGAAAGGCACAACGATTGTTCTGAAGGGTAAAGAATGAAATGTTGAAAAGTGTCATCCTCAAGCAACTCATTCAAGGCCTCGCTATCTGAAAAGTCTTCTCCGATCAAACAAGTACAATGATTTAGACTCAAATTGAGAATTCGTGCCGTACCAAGAGGACGATGTTCTTCACTCGTATGCTGAAGGATGATAAGTTCAACCTCGTTTGCTAGCGGTACAATCCATTGGCAAATACAAGCTTTGCGCGATTTTCCACACTGAGAACAATAACGAGACATAGAGTGAACCTTTATACATTGCTGAGCATCATCAGCGTTATCTGTTTAATACTGCAATTCGAACCAATGGCAAGCCTAACCGAATGGCACGCCTACAATATACGCCACGGCGAATGGTGGCGAATCGTAACAGGAAATCTCACGCATACCAACTTCGCTCACCTCGGGATGAATTTAGCGGGCTTATGGGTAATTGGATTCATCTTTCGCCCTTCGGTGCGTAACTTCTCTATCGTCTTTCTTGTCCTATGTACCTTCGTCGGTGCAATGAACTTATTCACCAACATGTCGGTTTACGTTGGATTGTCTGGAGTTCTACACGGATTGTTTGGTTTCTGGGCTCTGGCAGAGGTTTTCGACGGTAGAAGAAGCAGTTTAGTGCTGGTAGGTGGTTTGATTGCTAAAGTCGCTTGGGAGCAGTTCTACGGCCCTTCAACAAGCACAGCGGCGATGATTGGGGCTCGCGTGGCGGTGGATGCTCACCTGTTTGGTGCAATAGGTGGTTTGAGTATGGCTTGGTTAGAGAAACTGACCCATCGTCGTATCTTTGGCTAGAGATTAGAGAATTGAAACCCAGTTCACCACTAATCTGTAAATAGCCCCATAGAAGAGTAAAAAAATCCCGAACCAGCAAAGAGGCTTGGTTCGGGAAAGCAGTAATAGGAAACAAAAACTTTGCTTTTAATGGCAAGAACGTCGATTACAGCAGGATGCGGTCTTCGTTCTTCTTAACAGTCGCCTCACCGATGCCTTTCACCTTAGTAAGATCCGCAGCTGTTTTAAATGGACCGTGCTCGTTACGATACTCAACAATATCTTGCGCTTTCTTCTCACCAATACCATTAAGTAGCGTCGCAATCTCTTCTGCAGTGGCAGAGTTAACGTTAACCGTAATCTCAATACCTTCATACTTATCTGCTTTAGTCTTTGTTTCCGCCCAGCTCATCGGCGCGAGTATCAATAAGCACAGCGTTAACATCCATTTCATTTGAGCAATCTCCCTTTAGTAGTTGTATCAGAACGAAAACTACTTTAGGCAAAGCGCTGTTTGTATTGAAGTTTCTTCAGATAAAAATAAAACGGGCCGCTAATGCGACCCGTTTTAGTTAACATGCAAATTACATCAGTAATGCTTAGTTGCTCACAACAAAGTACTCAATGTCCGTGTTTGCGCGCAGTACTGCAATTACCGAAGTAAGATCTTGTTGAGACGAAGCACGTTGCATTTGCATCGCAACTTGCTCTTCTAGCGCGCTGTCTAGCTCCGCGTGTACCGCATCAAGCTCTACAACTACAACGTTACCTTCTAGATCTTTAGATTGACCGTATACAGGCTTGTCACCTTCAGGTTTCGCCATAGCGAATACTGTTGCAGCGAGTGGAGAACGACGATCAACAGATTCTTGCTCACCAAACGCTAGGCTGTTTTCTGCAAGGATGTCTTTGTTACCATCTTTCAGAGCCGCCACAACTTTAGTACCTAGTTCAATTGCACCTTGCTCACCTTTAACGCGAGACAGTTCAGCAACCACTTGGTCTTTCACGTCAGCAAGAGGAAGAACCGTCTCGTCACGAGCGTCTTCAACACGAACAACGATGATGTGCTCTGGAGCCACTTCGATAGCTTCAGAGTTCAGACCATCTTCTTTCACTTCTGGGCTCAAGATTGCTTGCGTTACCGCTTGGTTCTTAAGAACCTCAGGCGCATCAACTTGAGAGATGAAGTCCGTTGTCTTCACTTTCTGACCAACGGCTTTAGAAGCGTCGTCTAGAGAATCTGGGTATTCAAACGCCACTTTCTCAAGTTCGTTTTGCAGTTCGTAGAATTGATCAACCGCTTTCTGGTCAACCATTTCTTGTTTGATTTCAGCTGCTACTTCAGAGAACGGCTTAGCAACCGCACCTTTTAGCTCTTCTAGCTTGATGATGTGGTAGCCGAAGTCAGACTTCACTAGACCTGTCATATCACCAGGGTTCTTAAGTGCGAATGCTGCCTCTTCGAATGCAGGATCCATCACGTCGCGCTCAATCCAACCTAGGTCACCGCCGTTTTCCGCGCTACCAAAGTCGTCTGATTTTTCTTCTGCTAGTTTAGCGAAGTCAGCGCCACCGTTTAGCTCGTCAAGAATCGCTTGTGCTTTCGCTTCGTCATCACCCTCAACAAGGATGTGTGCTACGCGACGCTGCTCTTCTGTAGAGTATTTGTCTAAGTGCTCATCGTAGTATTTCTTAACGTCTTCGTCAGAAATTTGGATTTGCTTCTTAAGCTCGTCAGCTGAAAGCTCAATGTAAGCAACCTTAACTTGTTCAGGACGAGTGAACATTTCTGGGTTTGCTTTGTAGTAGTCTTGAATTTCTTCGTCAGTCAGATCTACCTTCTTAGCAAACTCATTCAAATCGATAGTGATTGTGCGAACGTCACGAGTCTGAGTGAACAGTTTACCTTCAGATTGAACTTCGCCAGGTAGAGTGAATTCACTGGTTTGTAGTGCGTTCAACAGTTGCTCACGAACCAATTCACGACGCATGTACTCAGCAAAAGAATCTGGAGAGAAACCTGCACGACGTAGAGATGCTTGGTAGATCTCTTGGTCGAATTTACCGTTCGATTGGAACTGAGGCATATCTAGAATCATGCTACGTACTTGAGCATCGCTAATGCGTAGGCCAAGTGCTTCTGCTTGTTGGTCAAGCAGCACGTCATTGATCATACGATCTAGAACAGATTTGCGGAAAGATTCAACGTATGCAGGGTCAGCCAGCATTTGAGAGAAGTAATCACCCAATTGAGCTTGCATGCGGTTACGCTCATTTTGGTAAGCCATCTCGAACTCACCACGAGCAATCTCGGTGTTACCTACTTTCGCTGCTGCGTTGTTGTTACCGCCAACGATGTAGCTACCTACACCAGCAAATACGAAAGAAAGGATGATAAGTCCAAGGATAATTTTGACCGCGATGCTATTCACGCCTTCGCGTAGTCGATCCATCATAATTTAACTGCTCTCCACAATTGAAGCCGACTGCTTCTAATAGAAAATGTAATGTCGCGATAATATCAGAAAAAGAAATGCGCATCAGTAGGATGCGCATAATTTAAGAAAGTTCGGCTCTTAGTTTGTAAATTTTTGTTCAAATCTGACTGTTTGGACAAAAATCATGCAACGGCCGTTCGCTGAACCAGCTCTGCGTCATCGACGCAAAGAATTAGTTACAAGCGTCTTTTAGAGCTTTACCAGCTTTGAAAGAAGGTACTTTAGCTTCTGCGATTTGGATTTCTTCACCAGTTTTTGGGTTACGGCCAGTGCGCGCTGCACGAGTACGAACGCTGAATGTACCGAAGCCAACAAGAGCAACTTGATCACCAGACTGAAGCGTACCGCTTACTGCTTCGATGAATGCGTCTAGAGCGCGACCAGCTGATGCTTTAGAGATGTCTGCGTTTTCTGCGATTTGTTCTACTAGTTGAGTTTTATTCACTGTGATTTCCCCTTTGTGTCATCTGTGATTATTTTTGTGATGACTTTCGTTCCATAATTAAGAAAATATGCTTCGCCCCTTATCCTTCAAGGGCTGCAAGCTTTCGAACTTAACTTAGCCTCCAAAAAAAACGCTGACAAGCCTTTTTAGGCCTATCAGCGTAAAGTTTTACTTATTTTTGCTGCACATCACTATTTTTGAGACTGAAACTCAACGCCCGTCGGGTCTCGCTCTAGTGCAACTTTCAGAACTTCGTCGATCCACTGTACTGGGATAACCTTCAGATCCGCGATAACATTTTCTGGAATCTCTTCCAAATCACGCTCGTTGTCTTTCGGAATCAGTACCGTTTTGATGCCACCACGGTGTGCCGCAAGTAACTTCTCTTTTAGGCCGCCGATAGGTAGAACTTCACCACGTAGAGTGATTTCACCTGTCATACCTACTTCTGCTTTTACCGGGTTACCCGTCAAGCTAGAAACTAGCGCAGTACACATTGCGATACCCGCACTTGGGCCGTCTTTAGGTGTTGCGCCTTCTGGTACGTGCACGTGGATGTCACGCTTCTCGTAGAAGTCTGAGTTGATACCCAGCTTTTCAGCTCGTGAACGTACAACCGTCATTGCCGCTTGGATCGACTCTTTCATTACGTCGCCAAGAGAACCAGTTTGCGTCAGCTTACCTTTACCAGGCATCGCTTCCGTTTCGATCGTTAGTAGATCGCCGCCAACTTGTGTCCAAGCTAGACCAGTTACTTGGCCAATACGGTTGCTGTCATCTGCTTTACCAAAGTCATGACGTTGAACACCTAGGTACTCTTTCAGGTTGTCCATTGTCACCGTCACTGACTTCAAGCTTGTATCAAGCAGGATGTTCTTCACTGCTTTACGGCAGATCTTAGAAATCTCACGCTCTAGGCTACGAACACCCGCTTCACGCGTGTAGTAGCGAATAATGCCGATGATTGCCGAATCTTCGATGGTAATTTCGTTTGGTTTCAGACCGTTACGCTTCACTTGCTTATCAACAAGGTGACGTTTGGCAATGTTTAGCTTCTCATCTTCTGTGTAACCAGAAAGACGAATCACTTCCATACGGTCAAGTAGCGGACCCGGAATATCCATCGAGTTAGACGTCGCGACGAACATTACATCAGACAGATCGTAATCTACTTCTAGGTAGTGATCGTTAAATGCATTGTTTTGTTCTGGATCTAGTACTTCTAGCAATGCTGACGATGGATCACCACGCATATCTGAAGACATCTTGTCGATTTCATCCAGAAGGAACAGCGGGTTTTTCACGCCAACTTTAGACATCTTCTGAATAAGCTTACCTGGCAATGAGCCAATGTAAGTACGACGGTGACCGCGGATTTCCGCTTCATCACGCACGCCACCAAGAGCCATACGTGTGTATTTACGGCCTGTTGCAGCTGCGATAGAGCGACCTAGCGATGTTTTACCCACACCAGGAGGACCTACAAGACAAAGGATAGGGCCTTTCAGCTTGTTGATACGGTTTTGTACCGCTAAGTACTCAAGAATACGTTCTTTAACACGCTCTAGACCGTAGTGGTCTTCGTTTAGAATCTCTTCTGCTTTCGCAAGGTTCTTCTTCACTTTAGAACGCTTGTTCCAAGGAACGCTTACCATCCAGTCGATGTAGCTACGTACCACTGTCGCTTCTGCGGACATTGGAGACATCATCTTAAGCTTTTGCAGCTCTTGTTCTGTCTTTTCACGTGCGTCCTGAGGCATTTTCGATTCTTCGATCTTTTGCTTCAGTGTTTCGAACTCATCAGGTGCGTCTTCCATCTCGCCAAGTTCTTTCTGAATCGCTTTCATTTGCTCATTCAGGTAGTACTCACGCTGAGATTTTTCCATCTGCTTCTTAACACGACCGCGGATGCGTTTCTCTACTTGAAGAAGGTCGATTTCTGATTCCATCTGGCCCATTAGGAACTCAAGACGCTCAGTCACATCAACGATTTCAAGTACTTGTTGTTTGTCCACCAGCTTAAGAGGCATATGCGCTGCGATCGTATCTGCTAGGCGCGCCGCTTCATCAATACCGCTTAGTGAAGTCAGTACTTCTGGCGGGATCTTTTTGTTCAGTTTGATGAAGCCTTCAAATTGGTTAATCGCACTGCGAACAATCACTTCTTGCTCACGCTCATCAAGCTCTGGCGTTACCACAAACTCAGCCTCAGCAAGGAAGAATTCGCTTTCTTTGAAGTGGTTAATCTTAGCGCGTTGCTGACCTTCAACCAGCACTTTAACGGTGCCGTCAGGTAGCTTAAGAAGCTGGAGAATGGTTGCTACCGTACCTACTTCAAATAGGTCGTCAACCGTCGGCTCGTCAGTGTCAGCTTGCTTTTGTGCCACAAGCAGAACTTGTTTGTTTGTTTCCATCGCCGTTTCTAGACAGCTAATCGATTTCTCGCGACCAACAAACAATGGAATGACCATGTGTGGGTAGACCACTACGTCACGTAGAGGTAATACCGGGATCTCGATACGCTCGGAACGTTCCAAGTTCATATAATTCTCTCTTCCGCTTTCACGTTTAACGTATTACTTAAGGCAGTATATGGGGTCTAATTATTTGGATTCAATAAGAGAAATAAAAAAGGAGGTAATTACTTACCTCCTTTCTATTCATGGCTGAATTTATTCTGCTCCAGCGGCCTGATTGTCGGCGTTGCTGTAAATGAGCAATGGTTCTGATTCACCGTTAATCACTGATTCATCAATTACGACTTTACTTACGTCCGTCGCTGATGGTAATTCATACATGGTTTCTAGCAGAACGCTTTCTAAGATTGAGCGTAGACCACGAGCACCCGTTTTACGCTCCATCGCTTTCTTAGCGATAGCACGAAGCGCGTCTTCACGGAACTCAAGTTCAGCGTCTTCTAGCTCGAACAATGCTGCGTATTGCTTGGTCAGTGCGTTCTTCGGCTCACATAGGATCTGAATTAGCGCTTCTTCATCAAGCTCAGTCAGTGTTGTTGTTACTGGTAGACGACCGATGAACTCAGGAATCAGACCGTATTTCACTAGATCTTCAGGCTCTACCTGAGTAAATAGTTCACCGACTGTTTTGGTTTCGTTCTTAGAGCGCACTTCTGCGCCAAAACCAATACCTGTGCCTGTCGCTACACGCTGTTCAATCACTTTATCCAGGCCAGCAAATGCACCACCACAGATGAACAGGATCTTAGACGTGTCCACTTGTAGGAATTCTTGCTGCGGATGCTTACGACCACCTTGTGGCGGAACCGATGCAACCGTACCTTCGATAAGTTTTAGTAGCGCCTGCTGAACACCTTCACCAGATACGTCGCGCGTAATTGATGGGTTTTCAGCTTTACGAGAAATTTTGTCAATTTCGTCAATGTATACAATGCCGCGTTCAGCCTTCGCTACATCGTAATCACATTTTTGCAGAAGCTTCTGGATGATGTTTTCAACGTCTTCACCAACGTAACCTGCTTCGGTTAGTGTGGTAGCGTCAGCCATTGTAAATGGCACATCCAGGAATCGAGCTAGCGTCTCAGCAAGCAGTGTTTTACCACTACCCGTTGGACCAATTAGAAGGATGTTACTTTTACCAAGTTCCACACCTTCGCTCGTTGTATCACCATTGCGTAAACGCTTGTAGTGGTTATATACCGCAACTGCGAGCACTTTTTTCGCGTAATCTTGTCCGATCACATAGTCATCAAGGTGTTCACGGATCTGTTTTGGCGTTGGTAACGCTTCAGATTCTTTCTTAGGGAGAACATCCTTGATTTCTTCGCGAATGATATCGTTACATAAGTCGACACACTCGTCGCAAATGTAAACTGACGGACCTGCGATTAGCTTGCGAACTTCGTGCTGACTTTTGCCACAGAAAGAGCAGTACAGCAATTTGCCGCTGCCACTTTCTTTGCTTTTATCTGTCATTCGCTAACCTCTTAGCCTTTACTCTTTATGAATGAGTGTATATCAAATTTAGCCAAAATGCGCTGGCTAAATTACTCGCCGCGGTGGCTCAACACTGCATCCACAATACCGTATTCTACTGCCTGATCTGCCGACATGAAGTTGTCACGATCGGTATCGCGCTCAATCACTTCAAGAGGCTGGCCAGTATGTTCTGCTAATAGGTTGTTTAGCTTCTGCTTGATGGTCAGGATTTCCTGAGCATGGATTTGGATATCAGAAGCTTGACCTTGGAAGCCACCTAGTGGTTGGTGGATCATCACACGTGAATTAGGCAGAACGTAACGCTTACCTGGCGCACCACCTGCAAGCAGGAACGCACCCATAGAGCAAGCTTGACCCATACATACTGTGCTTACATTTGGCTTGATGAACTGCATGGTGTCGTAGATAGACATACCTGCTGTTACGCTGCCGCCTGGTGAGTTGATGTATAGGAAAATATCTTTATCTGGATTTTCAGATTCTAGGAAAAGTAGTTGAGCCACGACAAGGTTTGCCATGTGGTCTTCCACTTGACCAGTTAAAAAGATCACGCGCTCTTTAAGCAGACGTGAGTAAATGTCGTAAGAGCGTTCGCCGCGGGAAGTTTGTTCAACCACCATTGGCACTAGCGCGTCAATAATTGGCGACATTGCGTTTTTTTCTTGGTAGCTCATATTCTTATGTCCCTAAAATAAATGGCCCGGATGATGATGTATCATACGGACCATTGTTAGCAGAATAGTCGACGTTAAGTCAACCTTCTACGCAAGATATTGCTTATTAAGCAGCAGGTTGTTGTTGGTTAAGTAGCTCGTTGAAGCTTACTTCTTTCTCAGTAACCTGTGCTTTAGCGATGATCGCGTCGATAGCTTGCTCTTCTAGAGCAACGTTACGCATGTTGTTCATCATTTGCTCGTTTTGCTCGTAGTAAGCAATAACTTCTGATGGATCTTCGTAAGCAGTTGCCATCTCTTCGATAAGTGCTTTCACTTTCTCGTCGTCAGCTTTTAGCTCTTCAGACTTGATTACTTCACCTAGTAGAAGACCTACAACTACGCGACGTTTAGCTTGCTCTTCGAACAGTTCACGTGGAAGCTGTGCAGCTGCTTCTGGGTTACCACCGAAGCGTTGTGCAGCTTGTTGACGTAGAACTTGGATTTCTTGGTCGATAAGTGCAGCTGGTACGTCGATTTCGTTTTGCTCAACTAGACCGTCGATAGCTTGCTCTTTGATGCGGTTCTTAACAGCTTGCTTAAGTTCACGCTCCATGTTCTTACGAACTTCAGCTTTAAGTGCTTCAACGCCACCTTCAGCAACACCGAACTTAGAAACGAACTCGTCGTTTAGTTCTGGTAGTTCACGAGCTTCAACTTTGTTCACTTTGATTGCGAACTTAGCCGCTTTACCTTTTAGGTTTTCAGCGTGATAATCTTCTGGGAAGTTTACGTCGATTTCGAATTCCATACCTTTAGTTTTACCTTCGATACCGTCTTCGAAACCTGGGATCATGCGACCTGCGCCCATTTCTAGTGGGAAGTTCTCAGCTTTACCGCCTTCGAACTCTTCACCGTCGATAGAACCAACGAAGTCGATGCTTACGCGCTTACCAGCTTCTGCAGCTTCTTCAACTTCAGCCCAAGTAGCTTGTTGCTTACGTAGAGTTTCGATCATCTCTTCTACGTCTGAATCGTTAACTTCAGTTGTTGGTTTTTCAACAGTGATGCTGTCTAGACCTTTTAGCTCAACTTCTGGGTAAACTTCGAAAGTTGCAGTGAATACTAGATCTGCGCCTTCGTTGTTTTCAACTGGAGCGAACGTTGGTGCGCCAGCTGGGTTGATTTTCTCTTTTACGATCGCTTCGATGAAGTGGCGTTGCATAACTTCACCAAGAACGTCTTGACGTACTGCTTTGCCGTACATCTTAGCAACCATTTTTAGAGGCACTTTACCTTTACGGAAACCATCGAAACGACGGTTTTTAGCGATGTTGCGTAGTTCAGCTGTTACAGCGTCTTCGATGTTTGCAGCTGGAACAGTAATGTTTAGACGGCGCTCTAGGCCCTCTAGCGTTTCAACAGTAACTTGCATTATATATAAACCTCTAAAGTGGCTCGGTCTTCCCGAGCTTATGAGCGAGACTCTTTGAGTTCACGCTTCATCCTTGTGTAGTGTCCTGTCCGAACACCTAAGTTAAAACCGAGTATCGATGCTGGAAACCAACACCGGACTAATCAGTGATATCCTCAGCAAACGCAAAAGGTATCTCCTATTAGCCTCAGGACAGAATTTTTAGACGCGACATTCTAGCGATCTGTCGCAATCCTGTCGAGCCAATAGCCACTATGTGGACATTGTCTGCGCTAAATTCTCGAATACGGACTCAATTTTTACGAAAAATGCCCTTTTAGCATCGCTTCGCCTTAGCCAGCATATCTAGAATGGGGACAATAGCGACTTTTTCAAGAGAATCGACAGCTTTTTTTATTGAAAAGCCTAAAAAGAGATCTTGCTCTTGTTTTACTCCACAGAGTTGGAAACGAAATCCCCATTCATCCCTACAAACTATTAACATTTTCTTACGTGGTGAAAACAAGATGTAAGGGAGCGCAAGGATGTCGCAAAAAAGTCGTATTCTACTGATTTTTTTCGCCTTCTATTTCCTTTGTGCCTTCGTTGGTGGGCATTGGGTTTGGCAAGCCAGCTACCAATCTTTGCTCGATAAACATCAATCCCAGTTAGAGCGGTTCTCCAGCCATATTCAGAACAAGTTAGATAAGTACGCGCACATCCCTCATCTACTCTCCAAAGACGAACCTTTGGTTGAAGCCCTACTCAATCCAGCCAACAGTGCCCAACTGGAAATCACGAATCGATATTTAGAATCGGTCAACAATGTCATTGCCGCTTCAGACACTTATTTGATCGACAAATGGGGCACGACGATCGCCGCCAGTAACTGGCGCAAAGCGCGTTCTTTTATCGGCCGCAACTTTGCTTTCCGTCCTTACTTCAAACAAGCGATTGTCGGTCAGCGGGCTGAATATTACGCCCTCGGATCTACCTCAGGAAAGCGCGGTTACTACTACTCCTACCCAATCGTCTATGCCGGGGGCGTGCTTGGTGTCGTGGTGGTCAAAATGGATTTAAGTAAGATAGAAGATAACTGGCAACACCCTAAAAGCGTCTTTGTTGCGAGTGACCCAAATGGCATTGTGTTTATGAGTAGCCGGAGTGACTGGCTATTCAAAAGCTTACAGCCACTCGACGATCCAAAAACTGCAGAGGTTTGGGCTAGCCGCCAGTATTTAGACACCACCATCGAGTCACTGGGTTTTGTTGGCGATATGGGTTTGGCGCATACAGAAGCGAAGCAAGGCTACCCATACAATCGAGGAACACTGGTGGTTTCTTCTCTCCCTCTGCAAGATCTCAAACTCACCATCCGAGTGCTATCTCCCAAGCAGTCCGTGGTTTGGATCACCATGGGCTATTTACTCGTGTTAACGCTTAGCTTCACGGTTCTATTTTTGGTTGGCCAGCTCATCTACCACCGTCAACAACGCCACCGCCAAATTGAGCGAATACAACAAGAAGCCAATCAGAAACTTGAATACCAAGTGATGGCGCGTACCGCAGAGTTACAAGCCGAGATTGCTCAACGCAGCGAAACCGAACAAACCCTTCGTCAGACTCAAGACGAATTGGTTCAAGCGGCCAAGTTGGCGGTACTGGGGCAAATGTCGGCCAGCATCAGCCATGAACTCAACAATCCATTGGCGGCTATTCGTAGTTTCGCTGAGAACGGTAAACTGTTCCTCCATAAAGAGAAGTTCGACCGTGTTGAAGACAACCTTACTCGCATCTCGGCCCTTACCGACCGAATGGCTAACATCAGTCAACAACTGCGGTCTTTTGCCAAGAAAACCAGTGGTAATGAGCTGGTTCACACTCAGCTACTACCCGTCATTGCTTCAGCAAAAGAGTTGATGAAGCCTGCTTTAAAATCAGCACGAGTAACCCTAACAACCAATTGGTTAGGGCAGGATGCCGACGTCCAGGTTAACACGATTCAACTCGAACAAGTGTTAGTGAACTTAATCACCAATGCGATAGAGGCACTTAGAGAGCAAGAAGACAAGCAAATCGAGCTGTCCGTGGTTCAAGACCGCGAGACCAAACTCGTCTGGATTCATGTGGACGATAACGGTTCAGGGCTGGGTGATTTTACCCTTTCAGAGCTGTGCGAACCCTTCCTTACCACCAAACAAAATGGCTTGGGGTTAGGGCTTTCTATCTCCCAACAAATCTTAGCTAGCATGCATGGCAAATTAAGCGCACAGAATCGAGAACAAGGCGGTGCTCGATTCTCACTCTGCCTACCTATTGTTACACCGCTCGCCGCACAACCAGAAGGATGAGACCATGTGTCAGGTGTTTTTTATTGACGACGAAGCCGATCTCAGACTGGCCATCGAGCAAACTTTTGAGCTGGCGGATATCGATGCCAAGTTTTTTCCGGATGCTGAATCGGCTTTAATTGCCATGCAGCAAGGCGAAGAAGCGGGCGTCGTGATCACCGACATCTGCTTACCGGGAATTTCTGGCATGGACTTGCTGACCACACTCACTCAGCGCGATTCAAACCTCCCCGTCATCATGATCACCGGACACGGCGATATCTCCATGGCCGTACAAGCTCTCCATCAGGGCGCTTACGATTTTATCGAGAAACCTTTTGCGCCAGAGCACCTAGTGGAAACCGTTAAGCGGGCCATTGAGAAGCGAAAGCTCACCAATGAAAACGAAAAACTGCGCCAGTCACTCAAAGCAAGTAAAACCCTTGGTCCGCGAATCATTGGCGAAACCGCGAGTATCCAAATACTGCGTGAAACTATCACTCACATTGCCGATACCGATGCGGATATCTTATTGTTTGGTGAAACCGGTACAGGTAAAGAACTGATTGCTAGGTCTCTTCACGAACAAAGTAATCGCCGCAATCAAAACTTTGTTGCCGTTAACTGCGGCGCGGTGCCAGAAAACCTTATCGAGAGCGAACTTTATGGCCATGAAAAAGGTGCCTTTACCGGAGCAGAAAGTCGCCGAATTGGTAAGTTTGAATTTGCTCAGGGCGGCACACTGTTTTTGGATGAAATCGAATCTATGCCGATTCAGGCACAAATCCGTTTGCTACGGGTGCTTCAAGAAAGAGTGATTGAACGTGTTGGCTCGAACGAATTGCTGCCGTTGGATATTCGCGTCATTGCGGCTACTAAGGTCGACTTAAAACAAGCGGCAGAGGAAGGCACATTTCGTCAGGATCTTTATTATCGCCTTAATGTGGTCACTCTCGATCTACCGCCAATGCGCGAGCGCAAAGAGGACATTCCTGCACTGTTCCATCACTTTTTATTGGTTGCCGCGTCTCGTTACGGCAAAACCTCCCCTAGTCTCTCCTCACAAGATTTGGCTCAGTTAATGACCCATGACTGGCCGGGCAATGTACGTGAATTACGCAATGCGGCGGAACGATTTGTCTTACTGGGTAAATTAATCCAAATGGGAGATACCATTTCAACCTCGTCTTCTTCATCTAGCCTTGCGGAGCAGGTAGCGGAATTTGAGAAAGCTGCGATTGAAAGTGCATTACTGGAGAACAGCGGCAGTATCAAACAGACCATGGAACAATTGAATGTGCCTCGAAAAACCCTGTACGACAAAATGCAACGCTATCAGATAGATAAGGATCTATATAAATAAAACGCAGTTTGCGGTTTGTCGTTATATCCAACTTGAATCATACTTTTTATAACAACGAAAAGATGGCTTAAACGGATATGACAGAAAAGATCAAAATCCCCGTGATCACCGATACTGTGATGGTTGACGGGCATTATCAAGAAGAGAGGCGCTCGGGAGAAGACCGGCGTAAAAACAAAAAGAAATGGCTCGGTTACGAGCGTCGAGTGAAACCGGACCCAAGAAGACCAGCCTATAAATCCATAGATGAAGAGGTGTGAATAGTCACACCTCTTTGTCTTTATGGCTAAAAACCATTACTTAGTGATGATTTCTGGCCCCATCAATGTCGTTGGCAACCAAGTCGATACCCAAGGCACGTAAGTGACGATAATCAGGAAGAGGAACATCACCGCCACCCATGGCAATGCCGCTTTCACCACATTCATCATCGACATCTTCGCCACACCAGCGGTCACAAATAAGTTGAGCCCCACAGGCGGGGTTATCATGCCTATCTCCATGTTCACCACCATCATGATGCCAAGGTGGATCGGATCAATACCCAGTGCAATCGCGATTGGGAACACCAACGGTGCGACTATGATGAGCAAGCCAGACGGCTCCATGAACTGACCGCCAATCAGCAGCAACACGTTAACCACAATTAAGAAGGTAATCGGCCCTAGACCCGCTGATAGCATAGATTCGGTGATCATTTGCGGGATGCGTTCTTCGGTAAGCACGTGCTTAAGAATCAGAGCATTAGCAATGATGAACAGCAACATGATGGTCAGCTTGCCTGCTTCATACAGCGTATGCTTGGTATCTTTATGAACAAACGTTTGGAAGATTTTAACCAATGCAGGTTTAGTGTTCTGCTTGTCAGCAAATGGCCCCATGTCTTTGTAGACAAAGTTAGCAATGAAGAATGAATACACCGCCGCCACCGCCGCCGCTTCTGTCGGCGTAAAGATACCGCCGTAGATACCACCAAGGATGATCACCACCAGCAATAAACCCCAACTTGCGTCTTTGGCGGCATCGAAGGTTTCTTTCCAACCAACAAAAGGTTGTTTTGGCAGGTTCTTGATTCTCGCGGCAATGTAAATCGCAATCATCAACATCACGCCCGCCAGCAACCCCGGAATAACGCCACCAAGGAACATACGCCCAACCGACACATCCGTTGCAGCGGCATACACCACCATCACGATAGAAGGTGGGATCAAAATGCCCAGCGTTCCCGCATTACAGATTACACCCGCTGCAAACTCTTTCGAGTAGCCGTTCTTGATCATACCAGCGATAACAATGCTACCAATCGCTACTACGGTTGCAGGGGATGAACCCGATAGCGCCGCAAACATCATACATGCCACAACTGACGCCATCGCTAAACCGCCGCGGAACCAACCAACAATAGCAATCGCAAAGCGGATAATACGCTTCGCCACGCCACCGGTAGACATAAAGCTTGAGGCCAAGATAAAGAAGGGAATCGCTAACAAAGTGTAGTGGCCAGCAAACGCGTTAAACAATGTCTGGGCAACGGAAGCCAAAGACGCATCCGAGTGCATTAATAGGAAAAGAATACTGGAAAGGCCCAGCGAGACAGCAATTGGCACACCGATCAGCATGAAGCCAATCACCATCAAGAATAAAAACAGAATATCCATGATTTACTGCTCCTTGCGATCTGATGATGAAGAACCATTTGGAATCGCGTCTGCGGCTTCACTGAGTTCTTCTTTTAGCGCTTCTAACTCTTCCTCGGCTTCATGACCTGCAATCAAGCGGTCCAGTTTGCCTGTTGCGATCTGCCAAGTGATTTGCACAAAACGGAAAGTGAGTAGCGCCATACCAAGGGGCAAAGCAAAGTAAGGAATAAAGCGAGGCAGCTTCTCATAGCGCTCACCTTCATTGAGCCAATCGGCTAAAAACTGAAACATCTCTGGCATGGGAATATCGTCGGTTTCATACCATGCACGCTCAGTGACAAACGGATACCAGTAGTTCCAAGAACCGACCAAAAGCAGAATAGAAAACGCTAAGCAACCAGCAGCTGCAAGCAGTGCGAGGACTTTTCGTTTCGGCTCCGAAACCATGTTGATGATGACATCGACACCAATGTGAAAGTGCTTCTTCACACCATATGATGCGCCAACTAGAACCATCCATGCGAACATGAATACCGTCAGTTCCAGTGCCCAAAGAATATTGTCGTTAAAGACATAGCGAAAAATGACATTGGCAAACGTCAGCAATGTCATCGCGCCAAGAAAAAACGCAATCAACGTCTCTTCAATGGCATCGGTGATCCGCCCTGCCTTGGCAAAAAAAGTCTGTTCCATAATTACATCACGTCATTATTGGGAGAAAAGGGCCCTCTTCCCCATGAATGAGTACACGAGGACCAATCGTAGTGCTTTGTATTTTTACTTATTTACCCAAAGAGCTTGGGCGTGTTGATTATTGGTTGGATGCAAGTGCCGCATTAATAAGATCTGAACCAATGTCTTTCTCAAACTTCTTCCACACAGGTTGCAATGCAGTTACCCACTCTTGACGCTGCTCCGGCGTTAGAGTGCGCACCACACCACCCGCTTCAATGATGTTGTTCTTGTTAGCGAGGTTCACTTCTGTCGACTCCGCATTACGCTGAGCCGTCACTTCTTGAATGATGGTATTGAGCTGTTCACGCTGATCGGCTGGCAGGTTTTTCCAGAAGTCGTTTGATGTCACCACTAGGTAGTCCAGAATGCCGTGGTTGGTTTCGGTAATGCCATCTTGTACCTCGAAGAATTTCTTACCGTAAATGTTCGACCACGTATTTTCTTGGCCATCGATAACCTTAGTTTGAAGGCCGCCGTACACTTCTTTGAAAGACATCTTTTGTGGGTTTGCACCAAGCTGTTCGAACTGAGCAACCAATACGTCTGACGCTTGCACGCGGAATTTCAAACCTTCTGCATCGCTCGGCACCATCAGTGGCTTGTTGGCAGACATTTGCTTCATACCGTTATGCCAAAAAGCCAAGCCCTGTAGACCACGTCGTTTCATTGCGTTTTTCAGCTTTTCACCCGATTCCGAGCTTTGGAAACGGTCAACAGCCGCCACATCCTCGAATAGGAAAGGAAGGTCAAAGATGCGGTACTTCTTGGTGAATTTCTCAAACTTTGAAAGAGAAGGGGCAGCGAGTTGAACATCACCATTAAGTAGCGCTTCAAGCACCTTGTTATCATCGTACAGTGTCGAGTTAGGGAAAACCTGCATACAGACTTTGCCATTCATCTCTTCGTTCACGCGCTTTTCCAGTAACGAAGCAGCAATGCCTTTTGGATGCTTATCTGTGTTGGTTACGTGACTGAACTTGATCACGGTTTCACCAGGGTCACAGTTTGCAGCAGCGTTAAAGCTAGTGATAGCCAGAGCAGAAACAGACAGTAGAGTTAGAGGCTTAAACATTATTATTCTCCTTGTTGAATCACATCCCATCCTTGCCATGAACACCTAAGTGGGTAGAAGGTGATGGGTACGGATGTTCAACAAAGAGCAAGTTACAGACCAAGTCGATTACTTATTATTATTCAGTAACTTAAATAAAAGTGAAAAATTATTGGTGAGGATAAGGGGTTAAATCCACCCACGCGCACAAGCTCAATGGGTGGAAAATGACACATTTACGATGAACAGCTGATTTCCATTTTCTTACCCCACTCGGGCGGCAACTTGGCATAATCATCAAACTGGGGCTGTTCTTCATAAGGACGCTTTAATAGCTCAGCCAGTCGGTTTACTTCACTGAAGTCCCCCTCCTCTGCCTTATCGATGGCAAGTTGAGCGAGATAGTTACGTAAGACGTATTTTGGATTCACTTGGCGCATGCGCTCACAGCGTTGCTGCACGGTGACACGCTCACCGAGCTCATCCACTTCTAGCTCACAACGAGCGAGATATAAGTCTACCCATGCACTTGCCGCTTCTCGATCAATAAACAAATCAATCACAGCTTGAGGCGATTCAACGTCAAGGTTAGACAACTCACGGAAAAAGCGAGTGTAGTCAGCTTTGTTTTGGTTCAACAGTTCAAACATGGCTTCGAACAAGCGGCCGTCTTCGTCCACCTTGGTATGAAGACCAAGTTTGGCACGCATCAACTCACTGAATTTTTGACTCAGACGCACTTCAAACTTCCCTAGTGCAGCCTCAAGATCTTCTCTTTGTACCAGAGGCGACAAGGAATGCGCCAAAGCAGAGAGATTCCACAGTGCAATACGCGGTTGCTGCTCAAAGGCATAACGCCCTTGGTAGTCCGAGTGGTTGCAGATGTAATTAGGATCGTAGTCATCAAGGAAACCAAACGGCCCGTAATCAAAGGTTTGCCCTAGAATCGACATGTTGTCGGTATTCATCACACCATGGGCAAAGCCGTAAGCCTGCCAGTAAGCAATCATCTCTGCGGTTTTCTCCACAATAGACTCGAACATGGCTGCGTATGGCTTCTCGGCTTCTAAGCAGTCAGGGAAATGCCATTCAATCACTTTGTCTGCTAACAGCTTTTGCTCGGCTAATTGGTTAGTGTAGAAGAAGTGCTCAAAGTGACCAAAACGGATGTGGGTTTCTGCAACACGAATCAATAGTGCACCATATTCCGTCTTCTCGCGATAGACGGGCGTATCGCTATCCATCATACCCAGCGCTCTGGTGGTGGGAATACCTAGCCCCGCCATCGCTTCACTGCACAAATATTCTCGGATCGTAGAACGCAAAACTGCTCGGCCATCGCCCATTCGGGAATAAGGAGTAAGACCGGCCCCTTTGAGGTGAATGTCGAACCAAGTGCCATCTTGATGTTGCATTTCTGCCAGCAGCAAACCACGACCGTCACCCAAGTCTGGATTGTAAACACCAAACTGATGGCCCGCATACTTCATTGCTAAAGGAGCAAATGGCGCAAAATCCACTTGCCCAGAAAACACATTCAACAGCTCATCGTTTTCGGTGGCTGGTAAACCAAACTGTTTAGCAAACTCACCATTCCATACCACCCAGCGGGTATTGTCTAAGAGCTGCGGGGTAACGTAGGTGAAAAATACTGATGGCAATTCACTGAATCGATGGGTGAAATTCACCCCTTCCCAGTTGGACATTGTGATTCCTTAAATATGGCTTCCTGTAAAAGAGTATACGCCGTGTATGCGTTCGCCTTCAGCCACGAATTGTGCATGGGTATTTGCTAGGGCTGGAAAATGAGAGTGGAAGGGAATCAAGAACTGAGATGCCCCGCCACAAGGAAAGTAAGACGGGGCGAATAAGCGAGGTTAAGCCGGGAACTCGTCGTTACTCTGTTGAAGCTCCTGTGCGCCCTTAAACTGAGCACGCTCGATATCCACAATCTTGCGGTAGCTCAAAGATAAAAGTGCGATTTGGAAAGCACCAAAAATACCGAAGATCACTCCAGATACGATCAGTGCCAACAAGTGAGAAAACTCAGCGAAGACCAATTGGCTAGCCGTTCCCACCAATAAAGGAATCAAGCCCATCAAGATAAACACTTGCTTATTGAACGGACGACTTTGTCGCCAAGCATTGCCTAAACTGCGTGGCTCTCGGTCCAAGGCAGTAGCAGGTAAAACCAATGACCAACGAGAAAGGACCCAGTACCCTGGAATACTCAGAACCAAAGTAATGGCCTCTAATGCCAGATGACTAATATCTCCGCCTTCAAAGACGACAAAAAACGTCACTAAGAAGATGGGTAGTGCGATGATCAACCCCATTGCTAAGCCAAACAAAATCCACCAGCCAATAAAGCGCAGCTCGCGCATGGATAGACGCATCACATCAAGAGCGGAACGCATGTATTCACGAGCAAGGTAAATACGGTGAATACGAACCGCCGCCATCGCTGCAACTAGCGGGTACAAAAGGAATGTCGTAATAAAAAAGCCAGGACCAAAGTTAGAAAAATCGGGCTCTTGCGAGCCTTGGACCAAGGCTTCTTGGTATTGGGTGATAAAGATAGTGTGCACCACAATCAAAGGAATACAAGCAATGACAATCGCGAGCAAATTTGCCCTGACCATGACGATTGCTTCTCGGCAAATAGCCGCAACAGAAAACGAATTATCAGACATAAAAATATCCTTACTTTTATAAGTATCTAGCCATAGACTACGCCTCAAAAATAGACAGCGCGTAAAAATAAAAGTGAAACTCATCTCATACTAAAAAGGTTGATGAGTTTATCGTTGGAACAAGAAATAAGAACAAAGCCACTCGAAGGAGTGGCTTTGAGATATCGATTAAGCGCGACGACGCCAGCCCAACAGTGCTAACAGCATTAACACCCAGTAAGAAACACGGCCTCCGCCGCCTGAGCTACCGAAGTCATTGTGGAAGTCAGAGTCATTCGATAACACATCAATCATGATGCTCTTACCTTACTCCAAACTACGGCTCCATGAGTTCAATGCGCAGATAACGCATTTCATACGCAAATAAAACAACAAGTTGCACATAATAGAACTATCGAATACTACAGATTTCAATCAATATTGAAATACTATCGCCACAAATAAATAGAAATTACTCTCATTTATTTGATGAATTTATAAAAAACGCGAGAGGCGGTTAAACCACACTCTCGCGTAATCGTTTTTTGATGATTAACCCGTTGTTAACCAGTCAAGACATTGTCTTCTGGGTACTTGATCAGAGTTGGCTCGGGACGCGCGAGCATATACGCCAACGTCAAAGGTCCGATACGTCCGATTATCATCACCACAATCATGATGTACTTACCCGGCTCCGACAATTCAGCCGTTAAACCAGCGGTAAGGCCAACCGTTGCAAATGCAGAAATGGTCTCGAACATCACCTTATCGAAGGCCGCTTTCTCCGTGATCATCAATAAGAACATTGCGGTCGTTAGGATAGCGCCACTGACCACAATGATGGCCAGCGATTTCGTCACCGTTTGCCAGTTTACTGTGCGCTTGAAGATCACCACATGTTTCTTCTGGCGTAAGAATGCCCATGTCGCCATAAATGCCACAGCAAAGGTCGATACCTTAATACCACCACCCGTTGAGGTAGAACCCGCACCAATCAGCATCAACACAATCATTACCAACAAAGCAGGCTGGGTAAACTGAGCCAAATCGACACTATTAAAACCCGCTGTTCGCGCACTGGCTGATTGGAAGAACGCCGCTAGCCACTGCCCTGCCACAGGTAAAGATTCCATGGTGTTTGGGTTATGCCTTTCTAATAACCAGAACATCACAGTACCGACAGCAAGTAGCACTGGCGTGGCAATGAGCATGATTTTGGTATGCAGATGCAAGAAGTGGAAACCTCTGCGCCAATGCAGCCATAAATCACCAATGACCGTAAAGCCCAAACCGCCGAAGATAAACAAACCCGCTAGCGTAAAAATAACTACTGGATCATTCACAAAGCTCATCATGCTATCGGAGAAAAGTGCGAAACCGGCATTATTGAAGGCCGAGATAGAATGGAACAGCGCATAGAACATGCCCGTTTGCCAGCCCATTTCTGGCACCCAGCGAAACGAAAGGAAAATAAAACCAATCGTCTCTGCAATCAGTGCGAAGATAACGATTTTCTTCACCAGCTTACGCAGATTTACTTGGCGATCTTGACCCAAGGCATCTTTGGCTAACGCTTGTTGTCGAAGGCTCAAACGAACCCCGAACATGTAGAGCAGGACAGCAGAGAGGGTCATTTGCCCTAACCCACCAACTTGCATTAAAAACATCAGCAGAATTTTACCTGCCAAAGTAAAGTGCTCACCCGTATCGACCACGCCAAGCCCCGTCACACTGATGGCCGAGGTTGCGGTAAATAATGCATCGGTCAGTGATAAACCGGTAACAGAGAACACTGGTAGCGTGAGCAGTACAGCAGAAGGCAATAACACACCGAGAAAGCTCAGCAATATAATGCGCGGTTCGCCACCTTTCGCTTTATCTCGTTTGCCATCTGGGACGTAAAAAACGCCTCTCTGATGAAATTGCTTCATAGTGATTTCAACTTGCTCGCAAGTTTGTCTTGAGGACCAACGACAATAATGAGGTCGCCGATTTCTAATGTGGAATTCAGATCAGGCGCTTTGGTGATCTCAGGGCCGCGTTTAAAGCCAAGCACTTGTACGCCTTCCACTTTACACAGCGCAAGGTCACCCAGAGTTTTACCCATCCAGCGCGAGCCAATGACAAACTCAGTCATCGCTAGGCCGCTGCCAAGTGGATGGAACTCAAGTACGCGTTTATCAAGCATCTTACGCGCAACACGAATCCCCATATCACGCTCAGGCATGATGATGTGGTCTGCACCAATTTTTTGCAGCACGCGTGCTTGGAAGCGATCGTTCGCTTTGACCCAAACCGATTTCACGCCCGCCTCTTTCGCAATCAGCGTCGCAAGAATGCTGGCATTCACATCAGCACCAATGGCAATCATAACCATGTCATAGTCGTCGAGTTTGAGTTCAGCTACCGTATCTTCTTGAGTACAGTTTGCCACGATGGCTTGACTCACGAACCCCGCCGCTTCTTTCACTCGGTCTTCATTGATGTCTACCGCCAAAACCTGTGAGCCGGAATCCTGCAGTTCTTTACAAACAGCCAAGCCAAAACGACCCAGACCAATTACCGCAAATTGCTTATCACCCGTTTTCATTCGTGCCTCATTTATGCGTTGAATAGCAGGCGCGAAAGTCTGCGCCTATTCCTCACCATCTGCAAACAAGACGACAAAAAATTGACAAAACCCTAACTCAGACTTTCGCACTCAATGTCTGTAAAGCGTAAGACACAATGATTGAGTTTTCCTAATTATTCGCAAGTAAATCAAAAGAATAGCCACCAAGTTCACACTTAGTGCGGGGTTATATTCATCGTCCATTCAAAACCGCTGCTTTTAGCCAGCAAACACCAATTCGTCTGCCATGGAAAGCATGCACCAACGAGAAATCAAAAGTAATAGACTGAAATCAAAAACAAAAAAGCCACATCGAAATGTGGCTTTATCTCTATGAAGACAGGTTTGATACAAAAACAAACGTGCAGATTATTTAGAATCGTGCTTGTCACCGTTATCACGACGAGGACGCTGATCTTGCGGTTTTCGCTTGTTCTTTGGCACGTAGTTTAGAATTGAAATTGGCACAGGCTTTCTTGGCGCAAAACCTTCAATTTCTACACGCTCTAATAAGTGGCCAAGACGGCTTTCAATCATGCATAGGTTTTTGAAATCGTCTTTCGATACCAATGAAATCGCTTCACCCTGCGCGCCAGCACGACCAGTACGACCAATGCGGTGCACGTATTCGTCTGCCGGGTATGGCAAATCGTAGTTGATCACCACTGGCAAGTTGTCGATATCGATACCACGTGCCGCAACACCCGTTGCAACCAGATATTGAATTTCACCCGCTTTGAACTGTTCAATCAGCTCTTGGCGAACGCGTTGGTTGCGACCACTGTGGAACGCTTCAGCCACGATGCCGCGCTTCTCTAACTGAGTCACTAGCTTCGCTGCGCCGTGTTTGGTTTCAATGAAGACTAATACTTGCGACCAGTCGTTCTCGCTTAGCATGTGGCTCAACAGTGACGACTTCATGTCTTTATCAACCGTGGTGATCCACTGCTTGATGTTTGATTTTGATGCGCTGTGTTTCGCAATCGAGATTTCTTCAGGATCGACAATCGCGTTCTTCGCCAAATCACGCACGGGGTTTGATAGCGTCGCAGAGAACAGCAAGCTTTGAATGTCTTCTGGCATGCAATCGACGATCTTATCGATCGAATCGATGAAGCCCATATCCAACATTTTATCGGCTTCGTCCAGTACCAGCATTTCCACTTCATCAAAGTGAATGGCGCGTTGGCCGTAAAGGTCAATCAAACGTCCTGGCGTACTCACCACAATGTCGACACCTTCGATCAGCGCTTGTTTTTGCGGTGCGTAATCCACACCACCAAACATCGCCATTGAGCGTAACGGTAAGTTCTTAGCGTAAGCTTCGATGCTTTGGTGTACTTGAAGTGCAAGCTCACGGGTTGGCGTTAGGATGATCGCACGTGCACGCTTTTTGCGTTGCGTTTCACCTTGGCTCAATTTTTCTAAGATTGGCAATACAAAGCTGGCGGTTTTACCCGTACCTGTTTGTGCTGCGGCAATCAGGTTGCGACCACGCAGAACAATAGGAATGGCTTTTTGTTGGATAGAAGTCGGTTTTTCATAACCCAGCGCCTTCACAGCATCTGTGATAGGAGCGCTTAAACCAAGCTTAGAAAATGGCATAGAAACGTCTCAACGAAGAAATGGGCGCGTAGTGTATCAGAATCCGTCTTAAGTAACAGAATCATTCACACCAGCAAGTTGGTTGGCTCGACAAACAAATTCTATCCTTTTCATTGCACATTTGATTGTTACAGCGTGATGATTTATTCACCACTTCACGTTTCTACTAGATAAAGCTAGCTATGCTGAAAAGGTGTGCATCACTGGAAAACTTCATGGACATTTTATTACTGGTTGGATTAATCGCGCTCAATGGTGTGTTTGCCATGTCTGAGATTGCCTTGGTCACAGCTAAAAGCGGACGACTGAAAAAGTTTGCCGAATACAGCGCTGCAGCCCGCCTCGCCTTACAACTAAAAAACAATCCCACACAGTTCCTCTCTACCATCCAAATCGGTATCACAGTGATCGGTATTCTCAGTGGTATCTTTGGTGAAGCCACACTCTCGGTTCCGTTTGAACACTGGCTCGTCGCACAAGGTATCGAGCGCGAAGTCGCCACCGTACTCGCTACCGCCATTGTCGTTGTCGTCATCACCTACTTCGCCATTGTGATAGGCGAATTGGTCCCAAAACGTTTTGCGCAAAACAATGCCGAGCGTATTGCGGTTATCGTCGCTTATCCTATTCATTGGTTAGCGAAACTGACCACACCATTTGTCATGCTGCTGACGACCTCTACTGATGCACTACTCAAGTTGCTGCGCCAAAATAACAATGGTGAGGTGGTCACAGAAGAAGACATTTTTGCCGTGGTGAGTGAAGGCTCGGAAAGCGGTGCGATTGAACCGCAAGAACAACTGATGATCCGTAATTTGCTGCACCTCAACGATCGCCTTGCACTTTCGCTAATGACGCCTCGCTGCGATATGCATTATCTCGACCTCGATTTACCCCTTGAAGAAACACTCAGAAACTTGCGTCAAACGCAGCATTCCGTTTGGCCAGTGTGTAAAGGTGGACTGGACAACATCATCGGTACGATTTCTTCCAAAGTCTTGCTGGATGAATACAACGAGCTGTCGATTTCTCGCTTGGCTAAGTTGCTCAAACGTTCACGCTTTGTGCCAGAATCGATGAAAGGCTTGCCACTGCTCAACTATATGCAACAAACCAGTACCGAAATGGTCTTTATCGTCGATGAATATGGCGATGTGCAAGGCTTGGTCACTCACCATGATTTACTCAAATCCATAGCGGGAGAGCTGGGCATGGCGCCACAGCATATTTGGGCGAAAAAACAGAAAGACGGCAGTTGGCTGATGGATGCTCTAATTCCGCTTAACGAACTGAAATACAAACTTGAACTCAATGCCATTGAGGGTGAAGAGAGTGAGGGTTTTCAAACCTTAAACGGCTTTTTGACTTGGTTAATCGGGCGAGTACCGACTCAAGGTGAAACTGTTGACTATCAGCGTTGGCGATTCGAGATACTGCATGTGAAGAGCAATCGTATCGTCCAAGTTAAAGTCACAGAAACCGTCAAAGAAGTTGAGGCTGAATGTTAAACATTCATGAGATAGAAATAAAAAATAGCCTCTGCGTAGAGGCTATTTTAGGTTTCAATGAAACCAGCAGTTCAACAAGGCCAACAGCCTAATTAGAACAGGTACGTTGCGCTTACGTACGCACTGCGGCCTTTCTCAGAATAACCGTAGTAATCATCTTCATCATCCAACTCGACGTCAAAGATGTTGTTCAAACCCGCTTTTAGATTAAATTGTTGGAAATCGTAACCCACACCCAAGCCAACAAGCGTATAGCCATCGACCGTTTTGTTTTCACGTCTTTGGTTAGTAATGACTTGTTTACCAATGTAGTTCACGCGGGCAAAGGTGGTGAATGAATCGAAGACTTCCCAATTGACATCTAGGTTTGCCAAATGCTCAGGTGTTTTAGTTAGCTTATCACCACTGCTCTTGTCTTTCGCGTCCGTGTAGGTGTAGTTACCTTTTAGGTTGATGCTATCAGTAATGTCATACCAACCCTCTAGTTCAATACCTTTGGTCTCCGCTTTGCCGATGTTCTGATACGTGATAATAGGCATTTTACCCACCGAACCTACTGGCTTAGTTAGATCTCGCTCAATCTTGTTCTTCAAGTCGGTGTGGTAGTACATCAGACCAACACCCATCGCTGTTGTCTCATACGCTAGGCCAGCTTCGTAGCTTTCTGATTCTTCCGGTTTTAGATCTTCATTACCGGTTAGCCAACAACGGTTACCACAACTGATCACGCGAACTTGGTCGCTGCTTTCCATCATACCCGGAGCACGGAAACCACCACCAAAGCCACCTTTCAGAACAAACTCATCCGTAAAGCTGTAAACTGCGTAAGCACGAGGGCTAAAGTGGCTGCCATACACTTCATGAAAATCTTGACGACCACCTAAAGTCACCGCCAATTTATTGAGGTCAAACTCGCCTTGAACAAAGACCGCTCCTTGATAGTTGTCGATATCACCCGACGGAACATCACGGCTATTTTTCAGCTCCGATGTGCGGTACTCACCGCCGAACACCCATTCGTGCGAATCGCGCCACAAACCAGAAAGTTTAAAATCAAGTGTGTTGTTTTGTAGTTCAACGTCCGCTGCACCATTCTTGTATGCTGTACTTGCATCATCAAGCTGCATGTTTTCGCCATACAGACGCACTTGCGAATCTACCGTATCCCAAGCGCCTTCATGGGTAAGGCCATAGTTCCAACGCGTGGAATCTTGAGTGTTCGTCTGTGAACCTGAGCGAGGGTGAACCCAATCGGCTTCACGCTCATCGTTGGTGTAAATCACATCCGCGATCAAACGTTGCTCTTCTGTCAGTTGCCAAGCAAGTTCACCAAAGACGTTCGTTGTGTCTTTTTCTTCTAACGCATCGAAGTCTGGATTCGTGTCGGTACGCCATGGGTCACGAGCCGAACTTTCAACAATAATACTGCCTTCAACATTGTCTAAAAGACTGCCGCTTGCGTACGCGTGCCCTTTCAAGCCGTCACCACCATCGCCTTCAAGGATGCTCTCATACTGCAAACCCACCGAGCCCGATAGTTCTTCTGTTGGCGCCTTCAAAATGACGTTAACCACACCACCCATGGCTTCAGAACCATACAAAGAGGATACTGGGCCGCGAACCACTTCAATGCGTTGGATCGCGCTCAGAGGAATGCTCGATAGGTCAAAGTCGTTACCACGGATCAACGCATCTTGAGAATTGATGCGGCGCCCATTGATTAGCACCAAAGTGTGTTTAGAATCTAGACCACGAATACGAATGTTATTACGACCGTAAGCGGTGCTGCTCAGTACGCTAACACCTGTCGCACTGCGAATCGCTTCCGAGATATCCTTTACTGGCATCTTCGAAATATCATCGGCGGTGATCACCGAAACAGAAGCTGGCGCGGTTAACTCAGAGTGCTGAGTAAGCGACGCGGTTACCACCATGCGCTCCATTTCCACCACTTCGTCTTTATCGTTCGCAAGCGCAGAGCCACTGAACGCTGTCAAAAGTGCCCCCGTTAAAACAGAAGGCATAAACATGGGCTTTTTCACTGAAGTTTTCACTGCATTTCCTTATATCTATTTTATCAATCATTTAGGCTCGAAAACCCCAAGGAATAATGTATAAATAGAATTTATTAACATTCGTATTCAACCTTAAGGTTTGAACTAGGTTTTATTTTTGAACGGCAACTTATTGAAAGTGACACAATTGAAAAAAGAAGCGCCAGATAGTCCCCTCGCCCCTTTTCATCTTCACCTAGAAGGTGCCAGTCCAAAGGTTTACATCGTGCAAGCCACACCGGAGATGTACTCTCAAGTGGGCCTTCCCGAAGAAGAAAAACACATTCAAAAGGCAGTAGTGAAGCGCCAACGCGAGTTCAGAGCTGGGCGCCACGCGGCGCGGTCTGCCATGCAAAATTTGGATTTATCCAAACCTAATATGACGGAGATGCCGATCCTGACAGGTCACTTTAGAGAGCCCCTTTTTCCAAGTGATATCAGTGGCAGCATCAGCCATACTGATGGCATTTGCCTTGCCGCGTGTGCCCAAAAAAACGAAGTCGCCAGCCTAGGAATCGATATTGAAAGCAATACCGTGCTTGCCGAGCACCTTTTCTCTTCCATCTACACTCGCGATGAACAAGCACTACTCAACCGTACTAACGATCTTCCTGATACGCTGATATTCAGTATCAAGGAAAGCATTTTTAAGTGCTGCTTTCCCTTCGTTCAGGTGTACTTCGATTTTCTCGATGCACAGATTACGTTAGAGCCCAAGAACAAACATTCAGGGCAATTTAGCTTTGCGTTGATTGGCCGCAACCAAGACGCATTGAAAGCAAAATTGCCAAATCTCTCATTTCATGGACACTACTGCTTTGACCAGCAATACGTATTCTCGCTGTGCTACTTTTCCTAATGAATTTGTCATGTTCGTTATTCGATGACCTTTTTGATCACCATCTGCTGCCGCTCATTGACTAACGGCAACCGTTGTTCTAGCCGTAATTTCCACATCAACGGTACGTTCACACCATGTGCGTCCAATTGACGACTTTGCGGCCCTAGATACCAATAAGCGTCCACCAATTTATCCAGCGAGATAAACGCGTAAGGATTGACTGGTGGTTTCTTCGGGATCAAATCGAGGAACGACTTTTGGCTTAACTTAGGCTGCGTTGTCGCATAGATGCCATGTTCTGTGTGACTGAACTCACTCGTCAGAATGTGCGGCCACACAGACACGTAACGCTGAGCAAACTTCTGCTGAGCCAAATCACCAAACGTCTTATGCTTGGCCATAAAACCTAACGTCGGAGAACGCTTGAGAATGTGTCGCGCACCAACAAGCACCACAACGCCTCGGTCACTCTTCACCGCTTGCTTCTCAACACCATCGACTAACGCTTGATCACGTTGGGCATTAATCTTTGCCAACTCTCCCGCATGCGCGATGTCTTGCCATTGGAAAGAAGGCTCTGTCAGCACAACGTTGATAGGCACCTTGCGCTGTTCATTCACCGCCCTTAAACGTTGGAAGAACTGGCCATAACACGGGTGTAACCAAGCTGGAAATGCAACCGAATCCAGCCACACTGCAGCCAGTTCTGCATCGGTAATCGTCTCGCCCATTAGGTAATTGTTGAGTAAAGCTTGGTGCTTCGCGTTACCAAACTCGATAAATAAATGGGAAAACACCCCATCGAGTTCCGCATCCAACAATACGTCGGTCATCTTTTCGAACAACTCGCCATACCAATGCGCTTCGCCAATCGCCAAAATGGCACCAGCTTCCAATTTGGCTTTGAAGAAAGCCAGAGGGGAAATCATCCCCTCCAACTGAGCGTTCGATCTAGATTGTGTTGACGAATCAAACATCGAATCTCTCTCTTAGCTCTTTCACCATGTGGGTACCAATCAAACGCAGCATCTCTGGACGCATCATGTCACGGTGCAAACAGGCCACATCAACCACTTTGAGGTCACCCTCCATGTACTTGAACCAGCCATTACGATCGAGGAACGACTCTTCTGGTGGCTTCTCAGCGTTGAAGAACAGCACATCACCTTGGTAGTGGTAATCCACCGCATCACGTACACGCTGGTTGTTGTTGATCACCACCTCAATCATGGCTGTGATGGTCTCGGTGCTCAGGTGCGCCATGGAAGAACCTGCATCTTGCAGGATGTCGATCACCTCTGGCTTAGTGATGCTGGAATGCGCGGCTTCATCAAACTCAACCCCCGCCATACGGATCAGAGCACCAAGCGCTTGCTCTTCTCCCGGAGGATGAATGGTTTGCCACTGCTCTGCAGGGTAAGAATCCAGTAACGTGACTAAGCCCACCTCTTGGCCTTGCTCTTGTAAGATGCCCGCCATTAGGTGAACAATCATGCCGCCAATTGACCAACCCAGAAGATGGTAAGGCCCAAAGGGTTGCTCTTCACGAATCGCGGCCACGTAGTCTTCTGCCATTTCCTTCATGCTCTTTGGTAGTGGTGCAGAAGGGTCACCAAGGTTACGAGCTTGGACACCATAAAGCGGAACATTAGAAGGAATGATTGGCGTCAGTGCTGCGTAACACCAACTTAGACCACCAGCGGGGTGTACACAGAAGATAGCCGCTTTGCCTTCACGCTTACGCAGCGGTAACAAAATGCTCAGTGCATCATCACTTTCGCTGCCGTTGAGCTTGGCCGCGATACCGGAAACCGTTGGCGATTCAAATACCGCCGCCAATGACAACTCAATCCCCATGATTTCTTTCACGTGGGCAATCAACTGCGCAGCCAATAGGGAGTGCCCGCCAAGCTCGAAGAAGTTGTCATCCACACCGACCGCAGGCAGATCCAATAACTGACAGAACAACTTACACAAACGCTCTTCAACTAAGTTACTTGGCCCCTTGGTACCGACTTGACCAGACAGATCCGGCTTCGGTAGTGCGCTGCGATCCAATTTGCCGTTAGGCGTTAATGGAAAGGCTTCAAGCTCAACAAAGTAGCTCGGCACCATATACTCTGGCAGTGGTTCCGCGAGGTACGTTTGCAATGCATTACTATCGATACCCTGCTCAGTAATCTCAGCGGTGACGTAAGCAACCAAGCGTTTGTCGCCGTCATTGTATTCCTGAGCCAACACCGCCACTTGAGCAACACTTGGGTGATTGGCCAAGGCATTCTCAATCTCTTCCAGCTCAATACGGAAACCGCGGATCTTGACCTGAAAGTCACTACGGCCACAGTACTCAATCGCACCATCTTCACGCCAACGAGCCAAATCCCCCGATAGATACATTCGGCTGCCTTGTGGACCAAATGGATTGTCGATAAAGCGTTCTGCCGTCAGTTCTGGCTGACCATGGTAGCCTTGCGCCAATTGACGCCCAGCAATGTACAAGTGCCCTACCACACCCGGCGGTACTGGGTTTAATGCATCATCCAGAATGTAGGTTTGCGTGTTCCACACTGGACGCCCGATTGGAATCGACGTGCCTTCGGTATTGGCTTCACTTGGCCAATAAGTCACATCCACAGCCGCTTCTGTTGGGCCATAAAGGTTATGCAGAGGCGCGTTGAATGCTTGGTAATAGTGATTAACTAACTCAATAGGCAACGCTTCACCACTACAGAAAACTTGGCGTAAGCTTTGACATAAATCGGCGTCCGCCTGCTGAACAAAGATTTGCAGCATAGATGGCACAAAGTGCAGCGTGGTGATCTTCTCGCGATGAATAAGATCTTGCAGATAAATCGGATCTTTGTGTCCGTCCGGTTTCGCGATCACTAAACATGAGCCAACCATCATAGGCCAAAAGAACTCCCACACCGACACATCAAAGCCCGCAGGCGTTTTTTGCAACACGCGATCTTTCGCAGTAATCGGATATTGGTCATGCATCCATAGCAATCGGTTAACGATTGCATCATGGGTGACCACCACACCTTTTGGTTTGCCCGTCGAACCAGAGGTGTAAATCATGTAGGCCGGAGAGTGCGGCTCAGGCTTCACTTGCGGTGGCAGTGGCTCGACTCTTTTGTAAATGGTTGGCAGAGTGTCATCATCGACCAGCTTCACTTCCACACCTTGCGGCAACTTGTCTTGCAGTGCCGACGTAGAGAACACAAACTTAGGCGCAGAGGACTCGAGCATGTAGTGAATACGGCCCTCTGGATAATCTGGGTCCACCGGTACATAAACCGCACCTGCGGCCAGAATCGCCTGCTGTACAACGATCAACTCTTCACTTCTTGGCACACACACCGCGATGCGATCACCCAGAGTAACGCCTTCTGCCGTCAGCCAGTTGGTCAACGAGTAGACTTTTTTCGCTAACTCTTCGTAGCTGAGCTTTTGGCCTTCAAAGATTATTGCTGGTGAATGGGGGGTAAGAATACGCTGCCTTGCCAACAGAGCGGCTAACGTCGTCTCGGGTACCTCGTGGTCAGTGTCGTTCCAAGTTTCGATGACTTTCTCTCGCTCACCAGCAAGAAGAATATTGATATCGCTGACTTGGCAAAGAGCTGGATCTTGAGCTTGCGCGCTTGCAAAAAAGTCGCTCATAAAGTGGAACAAACGCTGTTGATGCTCGTGAATGTCTTTCTCGGAATACAGCTCCGGATTGGCATCCATATCGATATGAAGCTGACCACCAAGCTCGTAACAATAAAACGAGATGTCATCTACTGGACCGGCCGACAAGTTATGCGCTTTGGAGTTAAGCTCGCCAAATTTATGCTCGTATTCAAACGGCATGATGTTAACCAAAGGACCAAATAGGTTACGGTTGTCTTTTACCAAGTTAAGCTCACGGTGAAGCTCTTCATAACGGTAGCTTTGGTGACGACGAACCGAGGAAAACTCTTGGTTAACCTGTTTGATCAGCGTCTTAATATCCAAGCCTTGTTCAAAGCTGACGCGCACGGGCAAAATATTCACGCGCATCGCTGGGGTTTGAATCGCAACAGAGCCCAAACGCCCCATCAAAGGCACACCAAGAACAACTTCATTTGAACGCGTCATACGGTGCACATAAGCAGCAATGGATGCAATGAGCACGCTGTACCAGTGGGTCCGACACTGTTTCGCCAGTGATTCCATGCGTTGGAAATCGTCGACTTCCATCGCGCCTTTTAAACGTAAAAAACGGTCTGATGTAACGGTCGGTTTGCCCGCGAGGTTGACGGTATCTGAATGGTCTGCGTAACGTTGAAGGTAGAAAGCGCGATCTTTTTGGTATTTCTCCGACGCTTTGTAGTCATCGTCTTCTTTTAGCAAGGCTTGCTGGTCGACAAACTCGATCTTGTCGAATGGTTTCCCCTGAGCGAGTTGGCCATAAATATGTGCCACGCGTCCCGCCACCAAGGACATGCTGTAGCCATCAATCGCGATATGATGAAGCGATAGGAACCACACGAACTGGTCTTCTGAAAGCTTGAGCAATGCCATAACGAATAACGGGCCTTGCTCTAAATCGACAGGTTGTTTCAACTCAGACTTCATCCAATCGACGGCTGCATCCAGCGGTGCATCTTGTTGTGAGAAATCGATTCGCTCTACCTGCCAGTTTTGGCGGTCAATCACCATGCGTGGGCCTTCGGTAGTGGTGACAAACTTAGCGTGTAAGGAATCTACTTCATCAATCGCCGTTTTAACCGCTTCAACAAAACAAGGCTCATCCACCTTGCCATCAATCACTAGGTATTCACCTGTCTTGTAAATTGGATTTTCTGGATCGCGTAACTGGGCAAACCAAATCCCGGCTTGGGCATCCGTCAGCGGCAACAGTTGCTCCGCTGTATAAGGTAAATCGTACATGTTCATTCCTTTGTTTTTCTTATTCTTTGGCTGCTAAGTCCGTTTCTTCTCGATCAGTTGCCACCAATCTTGCAAACTGGGTTTGGCAGCCAGTTCCATAAAACTCACATCAAGTCCCGCTTGTTGCCAATCACTCACCAGCGACATCATGCGCACGGAGTCCAAACCGAAATCCAATAGGCTATCTTCTGGTGTCATTTCATCGACTGGCACTTCTAGCAAAGCAGCCAATTGCTGAGTTAAGTGGGGCTGAGATTGAGGAATAGAGAAATCATCACCGATCAACTCATCGGCACGGTTTATCTGAGACAGGAGCTGCTGTTTATCCAGAACATAACCGCAGCGGCCAGCAACGTAGTTGAGCGCCATGTCATGATCATCAGAAGAAAAATCCGCTACCGCATCAGACACCATAAAGGCTTGAATATCGGTCATGAAGGCTTCTGCCGCGGTTTGCAAACAACCGATGTGAGCGTAAACACCAACGATGATCAACTGATCGCGTCCCGTTTCATCCATCATGGATTTAAGCGGCGTACGCTGGAATGCGCTGTAACGCCATTTGGTGTAAACAATATCTTGCTCGGTAGGCGCTAACGCAGGAAAAATGCGAGTCATGCTGTCGTCGGCTTTTAAACCTGGTCCCCAAAAATCCGTCAGCAATGCGCGGTCTTCTTGCTTTTGGTCACCAGGTTGCGCGGTGTACACCACGGGGATCCCTGCATCAATACAGGTTTGCTTGATCGCCTGAATGTTACGCGTCAGGGTTTGAATCAACTCGCTGTCGACATCATAGAAATTGAGGAAGTACTGCTGCATGTCGTGAATAAGTAACACGGCACGCTGGGGGTCTACAGACCAGTTAACACGATTTTCTGGTATCGCCTTGGGCAATGGGTAACCAGAGAGAGAGGGAATGGCCATTGGGCTTGTCTCCAAAATATTAAAAAAGCTCAGCGCCCCAAAAGCCTTTGCGACGCTGGGTTGGTTAAACGAGTTCTAGTAGCTTGTTTTTATTTATTTTTCCGACGGGAGTTTTCGGCAGTACATCAACAAAAATAACGCGATCGGGGATCTTGAAGTCCGCTAAGCCGCGATCTCTTAAAAAGCGTTTTATTTCAATCACTCTAGGATTCTGTTCTGGGCAAACCAATGCTGCGCAACTGCGCTCACCTAAGTAGTCATCCGGAATGGCAATTACGGCGGCATCGTGCACCGAGTCATGGGCAAGCAGATGGTTCTCGACCTCCTCCGCAGCGATCTTCTCTCCACCACGGTTGATCTGATCTTTATCGCGCCCCACCACCTGTAAGTTGCCCGCTTCGGTCAAAACGACAATATCACCCGTGCGGTAATACCCTTGCTGAGTAAAAGAACGCTGATTATGCTCTGGCGCACGATAGTAGCCTTGAATGGTGTAAGGGCCACGCACGAACAAAATCCCCTCAGCTCCTTGTTCAACGGGGTTGCCCATTTCATCGAGAACCAACAGCTCATCCGCTGGCGACATCGGCCGACCTTGGGTAGAAATGATTTCAGACTCGGGGTCATCCAAACGGGTGTAGTTTACGAGCCCCTCTGCCATGCCGAACACCTGCTGCAAGGTACAGCCCAACTCTGGTCGAACTCGCTTTGCAGCTTCTTCACTAAAACGAGCACCACCCACTTGCAACACTTCAAGGGAAGTAATGTCATGTTCTGTTCGCGCAGCTTCATCCAGCCATAAGAGTGCTAATGGTGGAACCAAAGCCGCCACGGTAATTTGGTATTTCTCAATCAAAGAAAACGCCGTCTGAGGACTAGCATCTGGTGTTAACACCACAGTGCCACCAGCCATTAAACAGCCCAGTGCACCTGGCGAGCTAAGCGGAAAGTTATGCGCCGCAGGCAACACACAAAGGTAACGAGTTCGATCTGAGAACTGGCAAACTTCATTGCTGGCACGAACGCTATAGAGATAGTCGCTATGAGTGCGCGGGATCAGTTTTGGCGTGCCCGTAGTGCCACCAGAAAGTTGGAAGAACGCGAAGTCTTCTCCCTGTTCTTCATTCAGTTCTGCTTCGTTTGAATAAAGACTATCGAGCGCTAGGCTACCACTAGGCATTTCACTCGCTTCACCCGCCCAAACAATGCTGGTAAGGCTCGGTAATTCAGCCGCAACTTGCTGCGCGATATCAGCCGTGTTCACACCTCGCTGCGGTGCAGTAATCAATACTTTTGCCTCGGTAAAATGACAAAAGTATCGAATCTCCGAATAACGGTGCGCAGGCAAAGCCAGTACGGGCTGCACGCCAATTTTGAGTAGAGCGAAGAAGCTAAGATAAAACTCCCCAATGTTCGGCAGGTGCAACACCGCTTTGTCCCCTGATTTGAGACTCAACTTGGTTTGGAAACCTGCCGCCAGTTGGTCGACCTGTTGTGCCAAAGATTGATACGTCCACTCACGCTCGCCATCTACCAATGCCAATTGCTGTGGCAGTCGAATAGCGCTGGCTTGTAACATTTGTGGGATCGTTTGATCTGTCCAGTAACCAGCTTGGCGATATTGTTCTGCTCGCGCTTCTGGCCATGGGGTAAAGCCGGATGCTTGCATGGATTCGCGACTCATTGCACCACCTCCATGTTTTCACGGATCTCGATGCCCAACGCATTGAGGACAGTGCGCATCTTGTTACCGGTTTCTTCCAGCTCACTTTGTGGCTCAGAGCCTGCCACAATCCCAGCGCCCGCGTATACTTTGAGGCGTTTTTTCTCGACCTCCGCACAACGAATCACGACCACCCATTCACCATTGCCACGAGCATCAACCCAACCAACAAGACCGGTAAAGTAACCGCGGTCAAAAGGTTCAACATGGCTAATAAAATCGTAAGCTTGCGCCGTCGGATAACCGCATACGGCTGGCGTTGGGTGCAGTGCACTTGCTAACTTCAACACACTCGTGTTTGCATCCGATACCGTGCCCTCGATGCGAGTCGAGAGGTGAAGCATGGCTTTGGTTTCTATCACCGATGGCACCATCGGTACATACAGGTTATGGCACCAAGGCTGCAGCGCTTTTTCAACTGCATCCACCACCACGGCATGCTCATGGAGATCTTTCGCGCTCTCCATCATCAGCTCACCTTGCTGCTGGTTAATGCATTCGTTGTCACTGCGTCGGCGAGAACCCGCCAGAGGGTTGGAACAAACGTGCGGGCCTTTGCGTGATACAAGCAATTCAGGACTCGAGCCCATTAAGTACGCGTCAGATTGACTGCCACCAATACGGGTAGAAAACGTATAGCCACCTGGGTTTTGTTTGAGTAAGGTTTTCAAGAGGCGTGCGCGGTCAATCTCCTCCTCCGTATCGACCTGCATGGTGCGTGATAACACCACTTTATCCAGATCAATGTCCTCTCGACAGCAGCTTGTCGCCGCTAACTCAACACTGCGCATGTACTCTTCAGGAGTAGGAATCGGTTGGATCGATGAAGGTGGACAATCAGCAACCCCATCCACATCAGATACTTTATCCGGTCTGATTGGTGACGTCGTGATAAGACTGTCTGGGACGATAAAGTGCACCGGGTTGTGTTCAGAGAACGGAATCACTCCCACCGCAATGGGGTTTTGGTTTCCCGCATCCTTTGCCGATTCAAGTAATTGACTGATGTGAGTATCTAACTCGGAGAATTTCACCTGTTGGGAAAATTCTGCGGCAATGCCTTGGGTAAGTAAGGTCACCGTCGGTGAGCTAAAAAAGAACGAAGCATCATCCGTATGAGCGTTAAGAAACTCGGTGAGCATAGTGCTACTTCCCATTGAGTTACGAAGCATAATCATCTCTCAAGCTTTATTAAACATAGCGTTCCAAATGAGATCCCTTCTCATTTGACGAGTGAGACTACACATACAAAATCAATTGTTCAAACACTTTTTGATAATAATTATCACTCGCATTATAAATAATTCTATAAATTAATCCCATAGTATGAATATGGAAAAAAGCAAATAATTACTTATAGTTAGAAAACTTAAGAGGAAAAATTACCGGACATAAAAAATGGCTGAACCCTTTTGGAATCAGCCATCAATCATTGATCGGATCAATGAATTTACGTAATAGGACGTGAATTAACCCTGATCGTTAAAGCCGTATTTTTCATCGCTCAACGTTCGTATTTCATTGAAGCGGTCTTGCATCTTTCCGCCAATTAAATCCACGCGTCTTTGCATCTCATTCACCCAATTTCGGTCTGCCATCACGTCACGAGGAAATACTGTCGTGCGTTGATTTGCTCCAAGATAAAGAAACGCATCAAACAATTCGCCCACTTGCGCATCCATCTTGTCCATAGCCGCTAACTTGTAACGGGCCTTCGGCAAGAGGTCGATAAATCTCAGCTCCGCAATTGGGCTTTGTTTCACGTCCAGCAGCGCTGGGGCTGACACACCGTGGAAAGTTTCCACCACTTCTGGCTCTGTCATTGGCCAAATTAAGTACGTGCTGTCTGGAAACGCTTGTTCCAAACGCGTCGCCAGTGGCCAAGCGCTGTCTTGCGTTTTTGCCACGTAATCCTTGGGCGCATTAACCAAATGAAAAGCGCCAAAAATCAACAGGGCTTTTTCTTGCTTGGCCATTCGCTCAGCCGCAATTTGATAGAAGTGATCGGTTTTATTCTTCGCCGCCAGTTTCCACACTTTTTCATCTTGAAGGCCTTGCCAATCAAAAGGGGCTTCCGCTAAATGCACCTGAATTTTTTTCCCTTCAGGCAAGGCCGCATTGCGCGTTCTGATCGCCTCAAAAAAGTTTCGGTACGCATCAGGCATCCAGGCCATAAAATAAATCGACCCTCTAAGCACCTCCTCCAACTGCGCTTGAGTCACCTCGCCCCCAGCCAAATATTCATCCAGCACTGGCTGGTATTTCGCATTGCCAAACTCAACCACAATATGAGTAACCTGGTCAGAGAACGCCTCAGTCGTCACCAGCTCGGTAGCGTAATTCAGAAATGCATCGTTCCAATGGTAATCACCGATCCCAACAAAATTGTGTTGCTCGAACGCTTTTAAAATGGCCGCATTTGCAGGCTGGGCTTGTTTCACTACTTGCTCAATTTTCTGCTGGGCTAAGTTCACCTCGGCATAGTGTGGTAAATACTCACACCCAACCATTCCAACGAGCCCCACAGCCAAAAGCCAAGGTTTGATTTTCCAGCCAAATTTATTCATCAATTTCACGACCTCCTTGTTAATATCGCGACAACGATAACAAAAATCATTATCATCCATCCAATTTTGATTTGATACTTGTTGCACAAAAGGAGAAAGGAATGAGTGAAAACCGCTCAGAATTCAACGGCAAACTGTGTTTAGTGACCGGCGCAGGACAAGGGATTGGCCTAGCATGTGCCAAAAGCTTATTGGCACAAGGAGCACGAGTGATTGCCTGCGATGTCACTCAATTAGCACTCGATGCCTTCCAGCAGTCGCTACCAGAATGCCAACAATCGAATACGCTGCTTGTCCCTTTTGATCTGGCAGATGCAAAGGCAATTCAAACCGCTTGCCACAATCTAGAGCAAGACCAACTTATCCCTGATTACATCGTCACTTGTGCTGGCACTTTGCATCTCGAATCAGTTTTAGATTTGCCACTGAAAGCACTGACTAAAACCTTGGATGTGAACTTAAAAGGCACCATGCTGCTCACACAACAACTGGCTAAAATTCTGGTCAAACACAGCAAGCAAGGCGCGATTGTGGCCGTCGGTTCCAACGCCGCAGACACACCACGCGTCAAGATGTCCGCTTACTGCACTTCCAAAGCTGGCCTGCACATGTGGATGCAATGTTTGGGGTTAGAACTGGCAGAGCATGGCATTCGCTGCAACATCGTTAGCCCCGGTTCAACCCGGACCCCAATGCAAGAGCAGATGTGGAATGAAGCTTATGGCGAGCGAGAAACAATTCAAGGCAACTTGGTCTCCCATCGCATGGGCATTCCGTTAAACAAGATTGCCGAGACCAAGGACATCACCAACGCGATTGAGTTTTTGCTCAGTGATAAATCAGGTCATATCACCATGCATGATTTGAGAGTGGATGGCGGAGCGACCTTCTGATCCTCCGCCGAACGGAAAGTTAACCGTAAAACTTGGGGTGCCTGCCCTTCTCTAGCTTGCGCCTCACCTTGTAGGACACATCACCTAACGTGATCTTGCCAGCGTTGTTGCGGTCGATCCCCGCGTTCTGACGATACGCGATCGACCCCTGTTTAAACAACACATGCGAATGGGGTTTACCAATGGCAGCCGGATAGAGGATCGCCATGTACACATCCTCAAGAGAGTCCATTCGGCCACGGTACGGCAAGAAGTACGCTTTGACGTAATCGAGCTGCTCAATTGCGCTCATCTTGGCCAACTTTCTGGTACTGGTACCCAGCGCCTCGGCCGTTGAAGGCATAAACTGAATCAGCCCTGTTGCGCCACTTCCAGAACCATTTTTGATGCTCGGGCTAAACGTCTCTGCCGTTTCAAACGCCATGCAAGCCATTAGGTGGTTTGGGTCTATATTGAGCTCTTGAGAAATGTCGCTGACTTTGCTTTTAAACTCGGGTGAAACGCGATTACCCCAAGCTAGGGCATCAACAGGAGAGGAGGAAAAACACGAACAAGAAACATCATTTTTATTAGGGAATAAAGATAAAGGCGAGAGTGTGTTTACAACCTTCTGATTCTTACGCATCAGGCTGTTAGGAAAGGAAAAAACCTTATCTTTTTTGTGCTTAAGCTTTGTTATTTTTAGTAGCTTATACAATCGCTTAGAAACCGTTTTCACGATAAAACCACAGTGGGAAAACATTTGTAAAACTGTAGTCCATTTCTTACTTTTTTAACATCAGTATCAGTTGTGAAGCACAAAAGTGTGAGGTGGATCGGTGAGCTTTATAGAAAACATTTAGGATAAGAATAGGAATGAGAAAAAATCATACTTCATGATTTTTCTTTCCGATCAAAGCAATAAGTAGTTTGTTGCACATCGGAATTCGGTTGAATGGCCTTCCACTCAGTCACAACACTGTCTTCACGCTGAATTAGTCTGAGTAGAGGCTCTCCAACTTGGTAAAGTTGAACACCATATCGATTGGTAACTCTACCGTTAGAATAAGACGTAAATAAAATATCGATAGTGTGGTCTTGACGACTCGTCGCACACTTTATGTTCTCTTCTGTCTGAAAGCCCAAGATGCCCAAAGTACAGCTTTCATCATCAATAGAAAGTTGATACTCAACCCATGCATTTAGACCAGAGTTGGTCTGACCAAGTCCAACCTCACAGTGATAAACACCATCCCAACTAGCGGTAGAGAGAGCCGCCAGAACCAGCGCATCAACCGTCAAATTCACCATGCTCACCTCCATGCATACAGTTTGCATGGAAGGTTACCGAAGTCTTAATCTCGGGGCATTCCGTCTCCATCAAAACTTGGACGGAGAGCTCAGTTACCACTCAGCAATACAAAGGCGACTTTTCACACCGCGAATCTGCAACCCCATAGCCTCAAATACATGTTCAAAGTCTTGGCAGGAGGCGGGCACATTGGGTAAAGACAGCGATGCTTCTGTAAAGAATGATTGGCTGAGTGTCTCTGATTCTCCCCACGCTAATTCCCACCAATCCAAAATACGTTGTTTCGACGCATTCAACCGATAGACCGCAGGCAGCCGATCGCGCTTGTTGAGATTTTCAGTTTTGGATGTGGGCAGCAGGTTCCATTTATCGTTGTTCGGCCAATAAGCAAACGGTAAACAGTGGTCAACATGGTATTCGTTACGCAACTTGCTTCCACTCCAAACACTGATGATCTCAGAGTGATTCGAACGCAACTGCTCTACCCGCTTGCGTACCGCGCGAGTGTCGTGATCTTTATCAATCCAAACCAAACAGTCGTGGTATGTTTGCAGCGCGATGCCTCGCTCTTGGTTTGAGCTAAACCGCTGCATTTCAAGGATCCATTGGTTGACCACCAGAGGTTCAATCCAAGAGTGATAAAGCCTAAAGCAGTCCCACAAGCTCTCATCCAGAATAAATTGGCCATAGCTTTCAAGGAATGCTCCATCAACAACAATAGTGCCTTTATGCTTTTTCGATGAACGTACCATTTCAAAATATGGATTCGATTTGTCACCTTGGTATGTATAGGTAACTGGGCCATCTTTGATGGTTTTCAAACTGTCTTTAATCGCTTGGTCTAAAGCAGCCGCATCATCACCAACAAACATGGTGCCAATCGCTAAATCATCAGGACTTAAATGAGAAAGTTTGTCCCAACCATCAGGCTTAATGAATCCGAGCCCTTTTGAGGCATTGGAATTCTGCTGGATGTTTTCTTTATCGATGAGACGTTTGAACTGACGAATCCAATAAAGGCCAACTAAACCAAGGGGGATCGCGACTTTCCCGTCTGTATGATCAATAACGGCTCCAGAATGTGCGTCTGCAATTCGCAATAAGGTTCGTAGCAATGCCAGTTTGTAAGTCGCTGACTTAGAATCGTTCACGATAATATGGCGAACCTTGTTGAGATCACCTGAACCATCATCGGGAAGTGACATGACAATTGTCTGCCAATGAACGTCATCACGCTTGAGTTGGTCGTCACTGTCGGAGACATGCCTAACCATAAGCGCACTGTTCTTCGCCAGCTTTTCTAATTCTTGAACGGAGACAGGATAAGCTTTGCGCCCATCAGTGAAGTCACCATGACGAAGGCTTATGACCAATCGACCATTTGGTGCTAGTAGATTAGAGAGCTTACGGAAAGCGCGTTCACGATGAGAAGTCGCAAGATGCATCCAAACCGCACTCACCAAAATAAGATCAAAGCGAAGCCCTAAGTTGGTGGTTTTCTCAAGCGCAGGCAAGGCATCGTCAAGCCAAGTAACCGAATCACCCGTCTTAACTTTACCAAACGCTAGTAGAGATGCAGCAGGCTCAAGAGCAATCACTTCACAGCCTTGCTCCGACATCCATTTTGCATCTCGCCCAGATCCTGCTCCCACATCCAATACCCGATCGCCAGCATGAGGCCAAAAAGCCTGCCAGCTCGCGTGAACATTCTCAAACGTCGTCGAGTTATATTGCTCCGCTAATGAGCTCGCATTTTGGTTATAGAAATTGGAGGTAGAAGACATAAAGATAAGGCTGCAATTGAACTGAACACATAGTAAGTGCTATTGATTGCAAAGACTAGAAGGTAGTGCAAAAGTTGTAGGAGACGTTGAGTTGGAAATTCTGGCGCCTAAAACGACAAAACCCTGATAACTCGGGAGAGTTATCAGGGTTTCTAAATAAATGGCACGCCCTATAGGATTCGAACCTATGACCACATCCTTAGAAGGGACGTGCTCTATCCAGCTGAGCTAAGGGCGCGCTACAGGGACAGGATTATACGAGTTCAAGCGCTTAAATCAACGGGTTTTCATAACATTCTGATCTGAATGCCTAAAAAAAGGGCACTAAAGCGATAAATGTTCAAAAACACCCCAAAGCAAACGTTTGCGTATGGATGTTAAATAGATTTTCTGCGACAATGCGCCGCAAATAATTTGCCTTCTCAATTTAAAAAGGAAAGTCATGACTGCTCAAAATATAGATGGAACTCTCATTTCCCAAACTGTTCGATCCGAAGTTGCAGCACGTGTGAAAGCTCGCGTTGAGGCTGGCCTTCGTGCTCCTGGTCTTGCAGTTGTTTTAGTTGGTGAAGATCCAGCTTCTCAAGTTTACGTTGGCAGTAAGCGCCGTGCGTGTGAAGAAGTTGGCTTTGTCTCTAAGTCTTTTGACCTTCCTGCGACAACGTCGGAAGAAGAGTTGTTGGCACTTATCGATGAGTTAAACAACGACGAAGAAATCGATGGCATTCTTGTTCAGTTGCCACTTCCTGCTGGCATCGATGCAACGCACGTTCTTGAGCGTATTCACCCAGAGAAAGACGTGGATGGCTTCCACCCTTACAACGTTGGCCGTCTAGCACAGCGAATTCCTAAGCTTCGTTCTTGTACGCCAAAAGGCATTATTACGCTGCTTGACCGATACAACATTGAGCTACGTGGCAAGCACGCAGTTGTGGTTGGCGCATCAAACATCGTTGGTCGCCCAATGACACTTGAGCTGTTGCTCGCTGGATGTACAACAACAACTTGTCACCGCTTTACTAAAGATCTAGAGGGTCACGTTCGCCAAGCTGACCTTGTTGTGGTTGCAGTTGGTAAACCAAACTTCATTCCTGGCGAGTGGATTAAGAAAGGCGCTGTTGTGGTCGATGTGGGCATCAACCGTCTTGAATCAGGCAAACTAGTCGGTGACGTGGAATACGATAAAGCACGTGAGAACGCGAGCTTCATTACCCCTGTCCCGGGCGGCGTTGGCCCAATGACAGTAGCAAGCCTAATTGAGAACACGATGCTGGCTTGCGAGCAATTCCATACGAAGAAATAAAGAATTATGATACTGAAAGGGCTCCGCAAGGGGCCCTTTTTGTTTGGAGTAATAACCCCCTCTAACTCCCCCTTGAAAATGGGGAGGACTGGACTGAGTTCGCTTTTGGTTTGCTGACTGATTCAAATACCGAAACTGGATTTAGTTCAGAGCAACAACCCCCTCTAACTCCCCCTTGAAAATGGGGAGGACTGGACTGAGTTCGCTTTTGGTTCGCTGACTTATTCAAATACTGAAACCGGATTTAGTTCGGAGCAGCAACCCCCTCTAACTCCCCCTTGAAAATGGGGAGGACCGGGCTGAGATCGCTTTTGGCCTTCTTACTTACCCAAATACCGAAACCGGATTTAGTTTGGATCAACAACCCCCTCTAACTCCCCCTTGAAAATGGGGAGGACCGGGCTGAGATCGCTTTCGGTTCGCTGACTTATTCAAATACCGAAACTAGATTTAGTTCGGAGCAGCAACCCCCTCTAACTCCCCCTTGAAAATGGGGAGGACCGGGCTGAGTTCGCTTTTGGTTCCCTGGCTTATCCAAGTGCCGAAGCTGGATTTGGTTCGGAGCAACAACCCCCTCTAACTCCCCCTTGAAAATGGGGAGGACTGGACTGAGTTCGCTTTCGGTTCGCTGACTTATTCAAATACCGAAGCTAGATTTAGTTCGGAGCAGCAACCCCCTCTAGCTCCCCCTTGAAGATGGGGAGGACTGGACTGAGCTCACTTTTGTTTTCTGACTTATTCAAATACCGAAACTGGATTTAGTTCGGAGCAACAACCCCCTCGAGCTCCCCCTTGAAAAGAGGGAGGACTGGGCTGAGATCGCTTTTACCTATGAAATCACAGCGCACATCATATTAATTGTCGACTGGTACTTCACACTAAGCGCACTCCGATCTAGTCCCCTCCCCTTTCTAAGGGGAGGGTTAGGGAGGGGTCAAGAACGCAAAGGGAGCACCAGTGCCACAACGAACTTTTAACTTAAAGTACCAAAAGCAAATCAGGAGTCAGTTACGTGCAAATATGCCAAAACCTGAAGAGGTACTCTGGCAAAGAATCAGACGTAAACAGCTTGGCGTAAAGTTTCGTAGGCAACATGGCATTGGTCGCTATATTGTTGACTTCTATTGTGCGGAATTGAACTTGGTTATTGAGATTGATGGCGATAGCCATTTCTCTGATGAGGGAAAAGAGAAAGATACAATTAGGGATGCATTCATGGAAACATTGGGGATTAAGGTTCTGCGATTTACCAACGAAGAAGTGATGAAGCAAACCGAGTCTGTTTTGGAAAGGTTATTCAATTTAGTTCGGAACAGTAACCCCCTCTAACTCCCCCTTGAAAATAGGGAGGACCTGGCTGAGATCGCTTTTGGCTAGCTGACTTATTCAAATATCGAAACCGGATTTAGTTTGGAGCAACAACCCCCTCTAACTCCCCCTTGAAAATGGGGAGGACCGGACAGAGAGCGCTTTTTCGTTCGCAGACTTATTCAAATACCGAAACTGTATTTAGTTAGAAGCAACAACCCCCTCTAACTCCCCCTTGAAAATGGGGAGGACCGGACTGAGATCGCTTTTCCCTATGAAATCACAGCGCACATCATATTAATTGTGGATTAGCGCTTCACAATCAGCGCACTCAGGTCTAGTCCCCTCCCCTTTCTAAGGGGAGGGTTAGGGAGGGGTTCTGTTACAAACTCAGAATCACGCCAGCGATTGATGCACTCATCAGGTTCGCCATTACGCCTGCTGCAATTGCGCGGAAACCGTATTTCGAAATGAATGAACGCTTCTCTGGTACGAGTGAGCCTAGGCCGCCAATTAGCATTGCCATGGTTGAGATGTTTGCGAAACCACACAGTGCGAAGGTTACGATAGCTTGTGAGTGTGCGCTTAGCTGAGACTTCACTTCCATCAGTTGGATGAAGGCTACGAACTCGTTTACCACGATCTTGTTACCGATCAGGGAGCCAGCCACGATAGCTTCATTCCAAGGAATACCTAGCAACCATGCGATTGGTGCGAATAGGTAGCCAAGTACTAGCTCGAAGCTCAGTTCCATACCGAATAGACCGCCGAACCAGCCTAGAATGCCGTTTAGCATCGCGATAACACTCACGAACGCCAATAGCGTTGCACCTACCGCCACTGCGATACGTAGACCAGACATTGCGCCGTCTGCCATTGCTTCAACCACGTTGGTTGCGCGTGGCATTTCTACTTGGTCTAGATCCATATCCTGTGCTGCACTGTCTGTCTCTGGCATCATGATTTTTGCCATTAGAAGACCCGCTGGTGCTGACATAAATGCCGCCGCGATTAGGAAGTTAAGATCCACACCCAGTGATGCGTAACCCACTAGCGTGCCACCAGCAACCGATGCCAAACCACCAGTCATTACTGCAAAGAACTGAGAATCGCTCATGTGTTTAAGGTATGGCTTCACGACTAGTGGCGCTTCAATCATACCAACGAAGATGTTCGCTGTTGCAGATAGCGATTCTGCACGGCCTGTGCCTAGCAAACGCTGTAGACCACCACCGATCAGGTTGATTACTTTTGGCATTAGACCAATGTGGTACAAACCAGAAATCAGCGCTGAGAAGAAGATGATGATACCTAGAACATTAATCGCGAAAGTAAAGCCACCTGTTGCTAGGTTGCCAAATAGGAACGCGATGCCCTCTTGACCGTAGTTGATTAGGTTAGAAACCGCGCCAGTTACTGCGTTAAGCGCTTCTTTACCCGCTGGTACGTAAAGTACCAATAGCGCGAAGATTACTTGCAGAGCAAAAGCCAAAGACACCGTTCGTAGACGAATGTTCTTACGGTTAGTCGAAAGCAGCCATGCTACGAATAGGATGACTACGATACCAAGAATTGAGTTCATAAAATGAATCCGACAAAAGGGGGAACAGGAAAGGCGTCGGATTGTATAGAGCGTAAAAAATGCTGCAAGTTGGGGATGTTAACAGGCTGAGAATCTCGTCTGCTCACTCTTTAACCAGCAAAATAACTCTTTGAATTAAATAAAGATAAACGTTTGCCTTAAGTTATTATTTCCAAATGGAAAAGATGTTTCTGGATTTGGAAAAATTTTGTGACTCAAATCACCTTATGTATTCCCTACTTCGGAATCGAAATATACGGGGCTAATCGCTGATCCCAATGGCAAGGCGATCCGATCTTTTGTTTGATGAATTCGATCACTGCTGAGATCTTTTTCGGCATATGCTGACGACTTGGGTACACCGCATAAAACGGCATGGATTGGCTGGCTCTCCAATCAGGTAGAAGCTGGATCAATTTGCCTGAGCGGAACTCATCCCCCAGTAAATAAGTGGCTAAGTAAGCAATCCCCCACCCTGCGATTGCAGCATCACGCACCGCTTCTGCTAAATCGACCGAGTAGTTACCAGAGACTTTCACATTAAGCTCTTGTTCGCGATTGGTGAACGCCCAACTGGTGTAGTCACGCTCCCAACTGCGGTAAATAAGGCAGTTATGCTGCGACAAGTCATTCGGTTCGGTTGGCGTATCGAACTTGAGTAAGTAATCCGGCGATGCCGCTACCACAAATTGGCAATCTGCTAATCGCTGAGCAATGTAGCCTTCTGGTAGGTGTTCATTGTTGGTGATCCATAAATCCAAGCCTTCTTCGAGCATATCGACCTTGTAATCGAACAAATGCACTTCGACTTGCAGTTGCGGGTATTTCTCACGAAGTTCTTGAATGGCAGGGATGATATGCAGCGTGCCAAAAGACTGCGACAACCCAAGACGAACCAAACCGGCGACTTCATCGCGTTGGCTTTCCATCTCTAACGTGGCACTGCTAACAGCTTGCACCACTTGTTCACAATGGTGATAGAAGGTTTGCCCAGCTTCGGTTGGTGTGAAGCTGCGCGTGGTGCGTTGAACAAGCTTAATGCCCAGTGAAGCTTCCAACTGGCTGAGCTGTTTACTGACGTGAGAAACAGACACACCTAGGCTCTTTGCCGCAGCGGTAAAGTTCTTATGTTTGATCAACGCTGAGAAGATCACCATTTGTGCAGCACGTTCAGATAACACGCAAACCTCGTTTCAAATAGAGAAAACAAAGGGCTCCGAAGAGCCCCTTTTTATTCGTTTATACATTCAACCTAGAATGTGATGCGGTCAGCTAAGTGACTTACCGCCAGTGCGAAGTAGTAAGAGCGGTTCCACTTCATCAACACATTGTAGTTGTTGTACACCAGGTAAGTACGACCGTTCTCATCGTCTGGCATGATCAGCCAAGCTTTGATGTCTTCGTCCAGCTTAGGAAGTGGGCTGCCATCGTATTTGGTGATGCCAAGCTTGCTCCACTCTTGCAGATACTTACCTTTTTCCGCTTCGCGACCTTGCAGGTTGTGGTCGATGCCGTGTGGCACCTTAACCTGGCGACCCCAAGTGAATTTATCATCCCAGCCAGATTTGCTTAGGTAGTTCGCAGTAGAAGCAAACACGTCCGCTTCTGATTGCCAGATGTCCTTCTTGCCATCGCCGTTACCATCCGCAGCAAAGCGTAGGAATGAGCTTGGCATAAACTGACATTGACCCATCGCGCCTGCCCAAGAACCTTTGAAGTTCTCTAGCTCGATATGACCTTCATCTAGGATTTGTAGTGCCGCCATGGTTTCTTTACGGAAGAACTCTTCACGACGACCTTCAAACGCCATGGTCGACAACGCGTCGATCACTCGGAAGTTACCAGTAAACTTACCGAAGTTACTTTCTACGCCCCATAGAGCAACGATAAAGCGCGGCTGCACGCCAAACTCATCGCCAATGCGTTTAAGTTCAGCGTAGTGTTCTTTATACAGTTGCTTCGCTTGCTTAACCTTCCACTCAGGTACCGCGCGCGGAATGTATTCGTCTAACGTCAGTTTCTTCTCAGGTTGGTTACGGTCGGCTTTGACTGCACGTGGTTTGTATTCCACATCAGCAAAAGCGGCACTGATCACCTGTTCGGAAATGCCTTTATCACGCGCTTCTGCACGCAATTTATTTAGGTATTCATCAAAGCCATCGCTACTTGCAAAGGCTGAAGTGCACATACCAACGCTGAGCATTGCTGCCAGTATCTTTTTCATATCGCCCTCCTTGAGCGAGGCAGAATTCCCAGATGAAAAGCGGTGACGTTATTCGCCTTTCTGCTGGGCTTTTTGTTCTTTGTATTTTTCTAGTAGGTTTTCCGGCGGAGGCGGAACCTGTAGGAAGAAACCATCATTAATTAATGACGTTTTCACTTTCTCGACATCAACTTGTGCCAAAGTACGACCATCAAGTTTGATTGTCATCACCGGCATAGGCTTACCGAACATCTGCATTAACGTGTCAGGAACCTGTGAGAAATCATCCTTTTTCGGAATATAGAGATAAGTGCCTTCTTTTCTGGAGCTTTTATAAATAGAACAAAGCATGACGAGCCTTTTGTGCTGATTTACCCGCTTTGAGTGCGGATTTTGTTGAAAACGTAAAATTCTCGCAAACTTGATAGCAAATTTGAGATTAATTCACTTATTTGCCCGCTTGAGAACTTGCTGCGCTAAAGGATGAAATATAACATGACAGACCTAGTTTAAGGCAACGCTCTTTCAATAAAGGCAAGAAGTCCACGATGACCCATTCACCTGACCTTAAAGGTAGCAGTTTTACATTGTCAGTTTTACACCTTTCTGACAACGAGATCGCTAAGACTGTCGAATTTTTGCAAGAAAAGGTTTCTCAAGCACCCTCTTTCTTCGCATCCGCACCTCTGGTTATCAATATAGCAAAAGTAGAAGGCGATATTGATTTCACCGCACTTAAACAAGGCATCGCCGATGCAGGGTTTATTCCGGTTGGCGTGACTGGCTGTAAAGATAAGCGCGTTCAAAACCTTGCCTCTGAAGCGGGCTTCGCCATCATGTCTGCGAGCAAATCTCCAACTCAAGCACCAGCGAAAATGGCGCCGACCAAAATCGTTCGTACGCCTGTACGTTCTGGCCAGCAGATTTACGCCAAAGACGGTGACTTGGTTGTACTGGCACACGTAAGCGCTGGTGCAGAAGTGATTGCTGATGGCTCTATCCACATTCATGGCACCCTACGCGGACGCGCCATTGCTGGGGCGAGCGGCCAACAAGAAGCACGAATTATTTGTCACGATTTACAAGCTGAACTGGTTTCCATTGCAGGAGATTACTGGTTGAGCGATCAAATTGAGAGTGAGTATTGGCAAAAGAAAGTAATGATCAGTAAAGCCGAAGAATCATTACATCTAGAAACACTCACGATTTAGTCTAAAAAGGAAATAAAATGGCACGCATTATTGTAGTAACGTCTGGTAAAGGTGGCGTTGGTAAAACCACTTCAAGCGCAGCCATCGCCTCTGGTCTGGCTCTTAAGGGCAAAAAGACTGCGGTGATCGATTTTGATATCGGCTTGCGTAACCTCGATCTTATCATGGGCTGTGAACGCCGCGTGGTGTATGACTTTGTTAACGTCATCAACGGTGAAGCAACGCTTAACCAAGCGATGATCAAAGACAAGCGCACAGATAACCTATTCATTCTTCCAGCTTCTCAAACACGTGATAAAGACGCGCTAACCAAAGATGGCGTGCAACGTGTGTTCACTGAGTTGGATGAAATGGGCTTCGACTTCATCATCTGTGACTCTCCAGCAGGTATTGAGCAAGGTGCTCTGATGGCGCTGTACTACGCAGATGAAGCGATTGTAACGACAAACCCAGAAGTGTCTTCGGTACGCGACTCTGACCGTATCTTAGGTATTTTAGATTCTAAGTCACTACGCGCTGAACAAGGTCTTGAGCCAGTTAAGCAGCACCTACTACTGACGCGTTACAACCCTTCTCGCGTAACACAAGGTGAGATGCTAAGCGTTGAAGACGTAGAAGAGATCCTACACATTTCTCTACTGGGCGTAATTCCAGAAAGCCAAGCGGTACTGAATGCATCAAACAAAGGTGTGCCAGTGATCTTTGACGAGAACACAGATGCAGGCATGGCTTACTCTGATACGGTAGACCGCCTACTGGGCAACCAGGTTGAATTTCGTTTCCTTACTGAGGAGAAGAAAGGACTCTTTAAACGACTATTCGGAGGCTAGACATGTCACTACTAGAATTTTTCCGCCCGCAAAAGAAAACTTCTGCGAATCTAGCCAAAGAGCGTTTGCAGATCATCGTTGCTGAGCGTCGTAGCCAGAACGATCCTGCGCCTTCTTACTTGCCTCAATTGAAAGAGGACATCTTGAAGGTGATCAGCAAATACGTTGCGATTGATCCAAACATGGTGGATTTGACGTTCGAACACAAGGACGATGATATTTCGGTTCTTGAGCTCAACGTGAAGCTGCCAGAAGACGAGAAGTAATTACTTTTCGGCTTTAATTGAGAGTCTTCCTTTTCGTCATTCTGGTCAACGAGGCACGAGCGTGATTCAGTACCTATGACTAGCATGCTCGGGTTATGGATAAAAGGTTTTGAATTCAAAGCGAGCTGTCAGTAGATTCCTAGTCTCACTTAGGTTCGCTGGAATGACTCAAGACCCCT
>NZ_JAADJW010000027.1:0-76150 GCF_010092875.1 Vibrio sp. LB10LO1 | reverse complement strand
GAGCGGGAAGTTAATGTTCCCAACGTGGACTCCGAATACATTAGCGCAAACCAACGCCGTTATTACTTAATTGTAGTTGCAATAACGGGGCAGACCATACATTTTTGTTGGTTAGACTTGCTTGACTCATTATTCGCAAGGCGGCGCTAGGTGAATCAAAGCCAATCCCCCCAGTGACGTCTCGCGGTATTTCTTGTTCATGTCTTTGCCCGTTTGATACATGGTTTCAATCACCTTATCCAATGAGATCAAACATTTACTATTACGCTTTAATGCCATGCGAGAAGCATTGATCGCTTTCATTGCGCCCATTGCATTACGCTCAATACACGGTACTTGCACTAAGCCACCGATTGGGTCACAAGTCATGCCTAGTGAGTGCTCCATGGCAATCTCGGCCGCAATACAAATGTGCTCATTGCTGCCACCACGTAGCGCGGTCAAGCCAGCTGCCGCCATAGAAGAAGAAACACCGACTTCGCCCTGACACCCCACTTCAGCACCCGAGATAGACGCATTGGTTTTGTACAAAATGCCAATCGCACCGGATACAGCAAGGAAGTCTTTAAGCTGTTTGGTATCCAGCTCTTTGATGAAGCGATGGTAGTACATCAATACCGCCGGAATCACACCTGCTGCACCATTAGTTGGAGACGTTACGACTTGTCCACCAGCGGCGTTTTCTTCACTTACAGCAAAAGCAAACAGGTTAATCCAATCCATGATTTCCATTGGATCGTTTTCGATTGCTGCATTTGCTTCAAGTTTCTTCAGCAAGTTTGGCGCACGGCGGGTCACGTTCAAGCCGCCGTCCAAGATACCTTCGGTCTCAAAACCACGCTCCATGCAACGCGTCATCACACGCCAGATCTGTTCTGCGCGTTGATTAATGGCTTCCATATTCTGAAACGCTTGTTCGTTTTTCAGAATCATGCCACCGAGGCTCATGCCATTCTTCTCTGCTTGTGCCAACATCTCGTCCGCACTGGAGAATGGAAACTCAACTTCTACGGGGACAGTCGCACTGCCATTTTGCAATTCATCCGCCGTTGCGATGAAACCACCACCGATAGAGTAGTAAGTTTCAAACCCAACCTGATTGCCATGCGCATCTAGCGCAGTAATCGTCATGCCATTCTCATGCATAGGAAGGTTCTCTTCATGGAACAACATGTCCGTTTTGTAGTTAAATTCGATTTCATGACGGCCATCGACAGACATCATGCCCTCTTCAATCGCCTTGCGCATCGCTTTGTTCGCAGAAGCGATTTTGATGGTATCTGGTTTGTTACCCAACAGACCCAAAATGGTTGCGCGGTCAGTATGGTGACCAATCCCCGTTAACGAGAGTGAGCCGTATAAATCGACTTGAATACGAACCACTTTTGCCAAGTTCGATGCAATCAAACGAGTGAAGTGGTAACCCGCGATCATTGGACCATTGGTGTGAGAGCTAGAAGGGCCCACACCAATCTTGTAAATATCAAAGATGGACAGCATAAACTTACCTATTACGACAATGCAGTATAAAGCCAATCAGGGAGAACCATACAAGCAGCGATGGTCGCCACAGCGAACACCAACAGTCCGTAATGGCTTGCAGTTGGCTTTGCAAAAAGATGTTTTTGATTATTGATAAAAATTTGTTGCTCGGCAGTCACAGCGCCCCAACGACGGCTCACTAACACACCAAACAAAAGGAAGACGAACGTACCAATTGGCGCGAACCACGGCCAAGCCACGTCGAGATACATCGCAGTAAACACCGCAATCACACTCATGATACTGCCAACGATCACGCCTTTCTCATTAGCTTTCGCCCAGAATAAACCAAGCACGAATGAACCCAAACGGATACCAACAAAGATAGAAGTCAGACTAGCGATGGTTTTGAGTACCGATTCATTCGATACCGCGAGAAGAGCTGGCACTACCACCATGGCCGCAGCAAGCAAACTCATCTTTCTTGCGACTTTTTCGTAGTGCTCATCATCGGCACTCTTGCGAACGAAACGCTTGTAGATATCAAACGTTGCGACGGTCGCCATTGAGTTGTAGGTCGAATCCAAGGTCGACATTGCGGCCGCCGCCAACGCGGAAATGATCAAACCAACGACGATTGGGTTAGTGTGGTTGAAAACGAAATCCAAAATCACTTCGTTGCTGTTTTCAAACGATTGATCTTGATAGAAAACACTCAAAAGAACACCGAGTACCGCGAAGAACAAGTACACGAAAAACGCACCGTAACCACACAACAGCATCGACTTCTGCGCCGTCTTTTCACATCTCGTCGCTAACGTGCGTTGGATGATCAATTGGTTGGTGCCGTACACACTCAAATGCAAAAAGCTCACGGCAACCACGCCAGCCCAGAGTGTGGTATCTACGCCCAAATCAAAGTCTAAGTTGATGATATTCAGGTGATCACGAGAAAGGTAATCTGCCGCATTAATCTCTGTCATTAGAATGGCAAAGATGGCGATGCTGCCCGCTACCAATACTGCAGATTGCAACATATCGGTCCAGATAACCGTGGAAATCCCGCCCGCATAGGTATAGCAAGCGGTGAAAATACTAATGTAGATAATGGCTTCAGAAATACTGATAGGCAGAACTTGCACTAAGATCAGCGCCACGGCATACAAAATCACACCCGCTGAGATACATTGAACCACAATGAACACAATCGAGTTGATGGTTCTTGCATACACCCCAAAGCGGTGCTCAAGGTATTCATAAATCGAAGTCAGACCCAGCTTATAAAAGACAGGTACAAAGAAAATAACAGTGAAAAAGATAACGATGGGATAGTTAAGGTGAATACTCATCGCTTCCATGCCAGAGCTATAAACCCAACCAGGCATCCCTACAAACGTCATCGCACTAATGTAAGTCGCAAGTATCGAAACACCTGCCGTAAACCAGCCAAATTGCTTTCCACCCGTGGAAAAGTCGCCACCATTGCTGTAGCGCTTATTCACTAAATAGCTGATTAGTATGGTAATTGCTACATATAACGCAATCACCACAAAACTTGAGTACGTAACCATTTTAAGGTTTTCCTAATTCTGGGTAGCTAATTATTATGCCCAGATATTACTGTAAAAAGGCATTTTTAAACGACAATCCCACTGTAAGTGTGATTATTATCACCAATATAGGCGAAAATGTATTCAAAATCGCCAAAAACGCCGATTAGTGAGATCCTTGTCACTAAAACCCACAAAATGGGTACGCATTCATTTTAAAATTGATTTTGATCACGGATCTAATAACCTTAAAAAAACTATGATTCACCCCGACACGAAATCGAAGATGATCCAAATAAGATCGTGTTCATTAAGTTTGAATAGCAACAAATCCTAAGTGAAATAGAGGTTTATCGGTCATGAATGCCAAAAGACACATGAGCGAAGTTCCTATGATTCAAAGGGTAGCTGCCTATCTAGCGATACTGGTTGGTTACTTTTTCTATTGTTATAACTTTGTAATTATTGACTACGTACGCCCATACATCGTTGAAGCGTATGATGGTATTAGCCTGTCAGACACTGCCCAGTTCTATACATGGCAGTCGGTTGGTGCACTTATCGGTGCATTGAGCTGTGCTTGGTTCGCAACAAAATTTGGTAAGAAATCCACTCTTATTACCATCACAGCCCTAAACGGTGGCGCAACGATCATCAATATGATGTTCACCGACTACGCAACATGGGCAGCAATGCGTTTCATCATTGGTTTGTCACTGGGTGGTTACTTCACAGTGGCAGTAAGCCTAATGATCGGCCTATTTACGCCAACGGTACGTGGTAAGTTGACGGCATTCGCGTCTTCTATGTTCTCTGTAGCACTGATGGTAATGGGTGCGTATGCAGCATTTATTGCAAGCATTGATGCACCATGGGAAAGCCTAATGCTTGTAGGTGGTATCCCACCATTGGCAGCCGCTGTGGTCATGATCTTTGTACTACCTAGCGACAGCAAAGTGATCGCTTACGGTGAAGAAGAGCAAGCAAAAGTAGAAGAATCAAATGCACCAGCGAAAAAAGGCTCTTGGGGCGAAATGCTAAGCAAGCCTTACCGTAAGATCACACTAACGTGTCTATTACTGGCTGGCCTTAACTTCTACGGTTTCCAATTCTTTGGTGGCTTCGTAACCACATACCTACGTGATGTACGTATGTTCGACGGTGCAACCATCGGTCTCATCTTCTCTATCTCAGCATTTGGTTCACTGTTTGGTGCGTGGTTCTGGGGTTGGGTAGCTGACAAATTCGGTCGTAAGGTGAACGCGTTTGGCTTCATCCTAGCGGGCATCATGGTTTCAATCTTCTTTGTTGCACCTGGCGACATGGTGATTGGCGGCCTAAACATGCTGGCTCTACTTGGCCTGATTTACAACTTCGGTCTGTCTTCTTCAGCGGTATGGGGTGGTTACTTCTCCGAACTGTTCCCAGCACACCTACGTAGCTACGGCGCAGCGCTATTCCACGGTGGTCGTATCCTCGGTATGTGGGCACCAATGGTACTTATCTTCATCCAAGAGCGTACCGACCTACAAACCGCGATGTGGGGTTCACCAATCGTATGGATCCTTGCTGGTCTTCTATGGCTATCACTGCCAGAGACACTAAAAGGCGGCGTGTTCGATAAGAGCAAAAAAGCCGAAGCAGCAAAAGCGTAACTGAATTTCAAAAACTCCGGCTGGCTCCCCGGCCGGATGAAAAAACTTAATTTCGAGTCCTGTTCCCAAAGCCGACTCGACAGCAAATAAGAGAGTTTATTATGTCTAAATATCAAGAGGCGAAACGCGTTGTACGTGAATACTTCAGCGCAATGGAAAACGCAACTCACGAGAACGTGGCAGAAGTACTAAAAGCACACACTTCAGAAGATTACCTATGGCGTGGTGTTTACCCATTCCGTGAGCAACAAGGCGCTCAAGCAGCAGCTGACGTTTTCTGGGCTCCTTTGATGAAATCAATGACTCGCATGCAGCGTCGTCAAGACATCTTCATCGGTGGTGAGAACGAAGTAACATCAGGTGAAATCTGGGTAATGAGCATGGGTCACTTCATGGGTCTATTCGACGCTGAATACCTAGGCATGCGCCCAACTGGCAAGATCATGAACATCCGTTACGCAGAATTTAACTGTGTTGAAAACGGTAAGATCACTAAGACTGGCCTATTCCTAGACCTTCTAGGCGCGATGGACCAAGCGGGTTGTTACCCACTACCACCATCAACAGGTAAGCACTTTGTATACCCTGGTCCTCGTAACCACGACGGTCTACTGTTCGAAGACGCAGCACCAGAAGAAGGCGTAGCAACACTAACACTAGTGAACAAGATGGTTGATGACCTATCCGCACTAAACGACAGCGGCGCAATGGGTTGCCCACCAGAAGTTCTTGAGAAGAGCTGGTCTAAAGACATGATCTGGTACGGTCCATGTGGTATCGGTGCGTCTTACACAATCCCTCGTTACCAACAGCAGCACCAATTGCCGTTCCGTAACAACCTAAAAGACAAGAAGTTTAACGGCCACGTATGTCGTTTCGCAGAAGGTAACTTCTCTTGTTTCTTCGGCTGGCCAAACCTATCTAACACACCAATCGGTGGTTTCCTAGGTATGACAGGTGGTGAAGTACGTGCAGACATGCAAGTGGTTGACGTTTACTACCGTGACGGCGACAAGCTATCTGAGAACTGGGTACTGATCGACCTTCCTTACTGGCTAAAACAGCAAGGTCTAGACGTATTCAAGCGTACTCAACAGATCCTAAACCCTTCTCTATAAGAAGTCCTAGGGGCGGATTGTCAACCCGCCTTTATGTTGCCTGAACCCCCTCTCAGTTCAGGCGACATGCTCCCAACTCGTGCCTCAAGGATGGGGCACAACCTCAAGATAGAACCCTTATTCACAACGGGCACGAACGCACGGTGGCTTTCTGCGCCCTGAATAATGAGATTGATGATGAAAAAATCGACCCTTTCAGCAGTGATTTTAGCAGCGCTTACTTCTAGCTCAGCCTTTGCTGCACACACTTTTGTTAATGACGCTGGCGACAGCCTAACCATCGATGGCCGCTTCGATCTTCGCTACCAAGACCGTGGCGGTGATGACAACGGCGAATGGAACAGCGGCAGCTCTCGTTTCGGTTTGAAAGGCCAAATGGGTCTGGATAACGGCTGGACTGGTTTCGGTCACGCGGAATGGGGCTACAACTCTGGCGCGAACGGTGACAACATTTACGACCGCTTGCTATACGCAGGTGTTGATCACGAAAAATATGGCAAGATTGCTGCGGGTACTAAGCAGTGGTCTACCTTCTACGACGTAGCATGGTACACCGATTTAGGTCGTGTATTCGGTACTCGTGGCTCAGGTGTTTACAACCTAGCTGACTGGGGTATCGCATCCGGTGCTGGTCGTGCAGAAAACTCAATTACGTACCGTAATTCAATTAATGAAAAAGTGAGCTACGGCTTTACTTACCAAACCACGCGTGAAGATGTTGCTCTAGCAAATAATGCGACAGCCTCACTGAAAAACGGCATGGGTGCGTCTATCACTTACAAACCGGTTGATGGCGTAACACTGGGTGCGGCTTACCATCAAAATGAAGTTGCGGATCTAGACGCAAGCGTGGTTGGCGTAGAAAACGGCGACAACATGCGCATCATGCTATTGGGCGCAAACTACAGCAACGGTGGCTTCTACGCGGGTGCGACTTTCCACGTTGGCGAAAACTGGGAAGCAGTGAGCCAAGGCGGTACGGACGTAATGTTCGATACCCTAGGTGGCGAAATCTACACTTACTACCACTTCGACAACGGCCTACGCCCAACGTTGAACTACAACTACATGGAAGATCGTGGTGACGAGACGCAAGGTTACGAGCGTAACTTGCTGATTCCTGGTCTTGAATACCACTTCCAGAAGAACAAATTCCTAGTTTGGACTGAATACCAGTTCGACCTAGGTAAAGATCAGTACGATGGCAGCAAATTCGAAAACCGTGATGATCAATTCGCGGCAGGTATTCGCTACTACTTCTGATAACCACGAGATAAGTTATTCCGGTTACGTAACTTATTCGATTTAGTGGAAATGGGAAATAAGAGCAAGCCTTACCTTTTTTGGGTAAGGCTTTTTTCGTATGCAAAACATGAAATGTGACTTGGGTACTACCCAAATTGCGCCACCAAAGACAATCTAACCCTTTATTTACTTAAATCTTGCTTATTTCTCTTTATGACTACGTACCTATTTGTGTTAACCTAGTCACAGTTAAACTGACTTATGAATCAACTCACATGAATCCTGCAAAACAAACCGTAACATCGAAGGACGTTGCCAAACTGGCTGGCGTTTCTCAATCTACTGTATCGCGTGTGTTTGTTCCGGGCAGCTCAGTATCTGAAAAGACCAAGCAAAAGGTCTTCGAAGCCGCGAAAGCCCTAAACTACCGTCCAAATGCTTTTGCACGTAGCTTGACCACCAACGAATCTAAGTTGATCGGTTTGGTATTCCCAGATGCGGACTACCCTATCCACATGAAAACACTTCAATTGATTTCAAGTGAATTGCAGAAGCAAGGCTACTCAGCGGTGTTGATTCCATGGCAAGTGGATGATGAAGACAACCACTCAATCCCGAACATCTTCCAATACCGTGTAGATGGTGTCATTGCCGCTTCCGCTACTTTCAACAAATCACTGTATGAAGAGTGTGAAGAGTTCAATATCCCTATCGTTCAGTATGCACGCGTCGTAGAAGGCACTAAGAGCAGTTACGTTATCAGTGACAACTACGAAGCTGGCCAACAAGCGGCACAACTGCTGCACGAAAGCGGGGTGAAAAACGCGGTTTACCTGACGGGTGAAGTGCCAACCTTTACCAACGACGAGCGTCAAAGTGGCTTCAGCGCTGAGTTTGAAGACTTAACGGGCAAAACGCCGCGAATTATTGAAGCGAGCTACGACTACGCAAGTTCACTGGATAAAGTACGTGCGATGCTGGCAGGCAAGAATCGCCCAGAAGCCGTATTCTGCGCGACCGACAACCTTGCAATGGCGGTAATGGACATTGCACGTATTGAGTGTGGTATTCGTATCCCTCAAGATCTGAAAGTCATCGGCTTCGACAACATTCCACAAACAGAATGGTTGAGCTACCAACTGACCACTTTCCGCCAAGACTTCCGTCGTCTTGCGCGTGAGTCTGTAAAAATCATCGTTGATCAAATCAACAACAAAAACAGCAGCTTGGTAAAAATGATGGTGCCAGTCAAATTGATAGAGCGCAGCACCACCAAAGCCTAGTTCCAGAGAAGCCAACCCAAGCGGTTGGCTTTTTTAATTTCCTCATTTCTTCTGTCTCTTATCCCTTACTTCTACTGCTAAGATTTCTAACCAATGGGTCATTTGGTGTTGTAAGAATTAATGAACCAATGTATATTTATGAACCATTACAGTATGTGAGCCGTTCATAAGAGGCACTTTACGACCATGAATACCTTTATCTATACGCGCCGCTCACCCAAAAACCAAGCTTATCCCGAGCAACTTGAAGCACTGAAATCCAGTGCTCCAGAGGCGGCCATCCTTGAAGACAAAGTACGCGGCTGCACACCACCAGCCGAGCGACAAGCCTTTCAACAACTCTTAAACGCCACTCAACCCGGTGACACGGTGGTGCTTTGGTGGCTAACCGCCTTTGGCCGCGATTTCAGCCAAGCATTGAACACAATTCAGACACTGCTTGATAAAGGCGTAAACCTCAAAACCGTTTGTGAACCACTAACATTTGAGCCAGGTTCAGTTCAAACCCAAACATTACTCTCTCTGCTTTCTGGTTATGGGCAAGTACAAACTCAACACCGTCTATTTGCCGCAGCACAAGGCCGTAAAGCACTTAAAGACAACCCTGAGATGTGGAAACAGAAGTTCCGAGGTCGTCCGGCGGACAAAGCAAAACATCAGCACATTGCGACCTTGCTTCTGGAAGACAACACACTACAGAGCGTGGCTGAGCAATGTGAAGTCAGTCTATCCACGGTCAAGCGTGTGAAAGCCAAACTGAATGATTTTGATGAAGAAGGAAGCTTGCGTCGCCGTGGTGATGGTGAAAAATCATGAGTCGGCCATTCGAATTTAAAACCATCTTGCTGGCGTGTCTTATCATCAGTGTTGGTCAGCTCAGCATGGGCTTGGTGTTCCCTTCCCTGCCTTGGATCGCGAAAGATTTCGATATTTCCCTCGACCAAGCTCAGCTGTTAGTCAGTGTTTACTTGCTAGGTTTTGGGCCTTCACAGTTTATCTATGGTCCAGTATCCGATGCATTGGGCCGCAAAAAGGTGCTGTTGACTGGCTTGTTGATTGCCATGCTCGGCCTATTGATGATCATCTTCCTAAGCCACACTTTCACTGGCATGGTGGCGGGACGTTTTCTGCAAGGATTAGGGACTGGCTGCTGTGCGGTGCTGGCCCGTGCGTCAACTCGTGACCGCTTCAATGGTCCAGACCTGCCAATCGCACTGTCCTACATTGCGATGGCTGCTTCGATCACACCATTGGTTGCACCTGTTATTGGTGGTTTCATTAACGCCCACTTCGGCTGGACCATGGTGTTTATTTCATTATTGGGTTACGTATCGCTGGCTTGGGTTGTAATTGTCGTGCGCTTTAAAGAAACCATCACACAAACCTCTGCGTTGCCATCACCGAAAAAGATGCTGCTGCAATATCGTGACCTACTGACTTCTCGTTACTTTATGAGCTTTGCCAGTATCGGTTGGCTTAACTTCAGCTTGATGATCACAACCGTTTCGGTAATGCCTTTTATCATGCAAAACCAAATCGGCATGACATCCGATCAATACGCGATGTGGGCTCTGATTCCGGCGTTCGGCATGATTTGCGGCACCAGTATCTGTAACCGTGTGCGCCCAATCATCGGCACGAAGAAGATGCTATTGGTCACACCAATCCTGCATGTAAGTTCCGCAGCGTGGCTGTTCTTCTGCCCTATTGAGCCGTTGTATTTAATGCTAGGCCAGCTGTTGATGATTTTAGGCAATGCTATCGCTCTACCTTGTGCTCAAGCCATGGTAATGCAACCCTATAAGAAACAAGCGGGGGCAGCTGCAGCGATGTCGGGCGGCGGCCAAATGGTGGTGTCATCCATTGTGAGTATGGCATTGGTGCAGCTCGGATTAAGCCAAGCGTGGCATCTGTCATTAGTAATCGTGGTCTTCGCGCTCATTACACTGACCAATGTTTTGCGTGGCTTTGCCACTGAGCAACCTTCAGAACAATAATCAGCAAGATAAACAAAAAAGGCGACACCGAGGTCGCCTTTTGATTATGAAAATATGCTTCGAGATTGAAGCCAGTGAATCACGCTTATTGCTGCGCTACCTTCACTGGTGGTTTGGTTGAGCTTGTGTAGTCAAAGTCAAACGCAATGCCATCTTTGGTTACATCCAAAGACATACCACCGATAAGCTCACCTTGTAGACTCATCTTCACGTCTTCTGGTACTGGCTCTCCAGACACTTGAGATGCCGTTTCAATCACTTCCAGTACTCGGTCCGAATCCATAGTGAAGCTCAATAGGCCATTCGCTGTTAGCGGCTGAGCCATAACTTTCTCACTCGCGGCTGCTGACGCATCACCACTGTAAAGCGTTAAGTGGCTACCGTTGAGACGAGCAAACACGTCCATTGGTTTACCTGCGTATGGTTCAAGCAGACCGCCAATATTCACCGGTTGGTTGTCCGGTTGGATCTGAATCTGCGCTAGTTCAGGCATGAACATTTGTGCCGTTTGCAGCAACATGTTTGGATCATCTGCTGAGATGGACAAGATCGCATCCAGCTGACCTAGCTCAGGTCCGTATTGGCCATTCATGTTCACATCTAGGCCGAACATTTCCATGCTCAAGCCTTTCAGGCCATTTGCCATACCAGCACCCATGCTGATCGCCGGAGCTGGGTTTTGACCACGCATTTCATTTTGCGCTTGTGCCAGAAGCGAACATTGGTATTCAGGCGTGGTTAAATCTGTCCAGATCTTACCAATCGCAGGAGCCAGAGTAGCAACGTCTAGGCCTAATGCCACGCTAAACATGCTCTGCTCACCGTTGGATTCTGCCAATACGCCACGCATAGATTGCAGCGCCTCAAGGATCACTTGGTTCTTCGATTCAACAACAAAGCTACCATTTAGGCGAGCTTTGTCATCGCCAGAGCTGTACTCTCCAAACGCCACCATCTGCGGCCAGTTGTTTGCTATTTGAGTAAACTCGGTATGACAAGCTGGAGAACGCAGTTGCTCTAAAGTTGGGTCAGAATCGACATTCTTAAGTTGGCGCGCCATTCGGTTGCCATCAAGTGTCGTTAGGCCTTTAATGATCTCACGAATGTCGAAAATCCCGAATGAGTTGTTGTTCGTACCGTACTTAGTTTGCACCGCTTCGAGGCGACCAGAATCAACAATGCTGCTCTTCGGAGCTTCTAGACCAAATGCCAGTTTAAGTGGGTTTTCAACACCAAGTTCAGGAATGTCGAAAGTCACAGTCAGTACGTTGTTAACCACTGCCACCGCAAGGCCAATACCCAGTTGTGGATCTTGCGAATCCGTCAACTCATAGCGACGGAACTCCACGGTATCTAGCTTCACAAGTTCATGTTGAATGCCCGCCAGTTGCTCTTGCTCATCCAGCGTTTTCCAAAGCGCTGCAGGGTTTTCCAACTGCACTTTATAAACAGGAACAAGGCCTAGGGTGTACATGATTGGGTTGACCATATCGCCCGTACCCAAGAAGGCTTTTAAGCTCTCAGGAGAAGACGCCGCTGCCATATACGCATCCAAGAAATTAACCGCAAACTCTAAACCAGGAGTCAGCTCTTCTTCAGCAAACAACTCTCCCATTGGTGGCTGCTGTGATGTACCGAACGCATTCATGTACTCGAAGTGATTAAAAGGTTCCGTTTGGTAGGTAATCAACAAGGTATCAGCAGGCACTTGAGCAAGTAGCGAGCTTGAAGATTCACCTTGGGCAAGATTGTTTTGGTACACATATGCGGCACCACCGGCTGCTGCGACCACTGCAGTAGCTAATAATAATTTTTTCACGACCAACTCCGTTGTCTTGGTTTTATTTCCCCAAACCAACCTGCTGGTTTGAGTAAGCATTAAGCCTTAAATAAACGCTTTGAAAGGATGAGAAACTTCATTCCAATATTCAGGTATTTATTTGCATGCAACGCCATCATAAACGCACAAACAAAGTTATCAATTTGCTGAATATCAATTTCTTAAAATATCCAACATTTATAAGACGAACCGTGAAGTAAGTTAAATTGCGCGGCCACACTATTAGCAAGTAGCTCAATAAAAATAATGAGATGCCATACCCCACCGTCCAAATTCAGTGCATTATTAAATCCATTTGCAAACTTTTCTTTATTGTCTGAAAACAGCTCACGACCTGACATTTCCGTCTATTCCTCCTCTAGAAGACGACGGTGCTTTTACTTACAGTCAGAGCTATCAATAACGAATATCGCACCATTATTGCCCTATATATTGCCATGAAAGACCAGCTGACTATTTCTATCTCGACCATCAATGGCTCTAAGCATTGGTACTTCAGCAAAGCCATGCAGCGTAACTTTAAAACGTGCTTGGCGGTATTCGCCTTGGGGTTAGCAGCGACAGCGATGTTGGTGAATCACCTCTACTCTCAAGTGGATGAGGCGGTGCTTGAACAAGCAAAGTTATCCGAGCATTCACGCAATATGGGACAAGAGTTAAGTCAGCTAAAAACACTGAAATCAGAGCTTGAGAACGACCTCTCTGAACGAGAAGAGCGCGTCCAACTTGTTTCTGAACGTTTGGGCGAGTTGGAGAAAGTACTCGGTGTCGCCAACGAATCCAACACTGAAAGTCTAGATGCGCGCTTTGATACCGCCGCGATCACGTCCAATGTCAGAATGGTGATGCTAAACCAAATCCCTAGCGGCTCTCCAGTCGGTAAAGCACGCCTTTCATCGGGGTTTGGCAAGCGTATTCACCCTGTCACCAAGCAGGCCAAGCTGCACCGAGGACTCGACTTTGCAGTTAACACTGGCACCAAAGTATATGCCTCTGCCGACGGCGTTGTAGAAGCGGCCCGTCGAAGTAACAAAGGTTACGGTAACTTGTTGCGTTTACAGCATTCATTTGGTTTTTCGAGCGCTTACGCGCACTTAAAAGAGTTCAAGGTTAAAGCGGGTGAGTTTGTTAAAAAAGGACAGCTCATCGCCATTTCAGGCAATACCGGGCTCTCTTCCGGTCCTCACCTTCATTACGAGGTGAGATTTATTGGACGAGCCTTAGATCCGAGGCCATTCGTGGATTGGCACCTCAATGATTTTGAAGACATTTTTACCAAGGAGCGAAGAATACGATGGGAATCTTTAATCAAAACCGTGGAACAACGAGTGGCTCATCAGCTTCAACTCTCATCGCCAAAGGCTGTTCTGTTAGCGGAGAACTCAAAGTAGAAAGTGACATACAGGTTGATGGCATCATCGAAGGCCAGTTGCATGTCGAAGGCACATTGGTCGTCGCAGAAAGCGGCCGTGTTAAAGGCGACATCTACGCTAAACAACTGATCGTCAATGGCTTACTGGATGGAAACTGCCATGCGGAACACATTCAAGTGCTAGCAAAAGGCCGAGTCAGTGGCAAAATTTGGAGCAACAATCTGAGTATTGAACCGGGTGGTAAGTTCTTCGGAGAAGCCGCAGAACTGCCAGAAAAAGAAGTCGTGACGCTAAAAGATAAGTCTACTGAAGCGAGAGAGACAACAGCAAAAACGGATAAGTCATCAGATCGCAAAACTGCATAAATAAAAGTGCTAAATATAGACGAGAAAAAGGGCACGGAATGTGCCCTTTTGAGTGGTTGCTATGCTTGCCGCTAGACTAAATTAGAATTCGTAGAACAGGCGAACACGAGCGCCGAAATCGTCTTCTTCTTTGAACGCTTCACTTGACGAAGTTGCATCAAGATTATTGGTAACGGTTGTGTAGTAAGAGCCCAGTAGCACTGAGAAGTTCTCTACCTCTAGTACGTCCGTAAACTCGTAAGAAGCGTAAAGGGTAGATACCTTCACATCGCCTTCTGCCCAGCCTTGAATCTCTTGGTTTTCGTATTCGTTCATCGCGTAAACGTAACCAATACCTAGCCCTTTCCACAGTGCGTTAACACCTGTCGAGAAGTTGTTTTCGTCAACCGCATCTAGGTAAGCCACGTTTGCATTCACAGACCAATCACCGCTGGTCCAGTTTCCCGTTAAACCGTAGCCAGTACGATCAGAAATGTCGACGCCTTGGTCTGTCACTACAGCATCAGAAACAAGGTTGGTTTCCATCGATGCCGCTAGGCTGAAATCTCCCATTTGGTAAGCAACAACAGGGCGTACTAAGAAGGAGTCTTTGCTGCTTGTAATGGCTTGACCGTGGTATGTTCCGCCATCGGTACCTTCATGGAAAAGATCTGAACGATCACCGATCATTGTGCTCAGTTCCAAGTATAGATTGCCAAAGTTTTGGCTGTACATCAGCTGACCATCAGAGCCACGGCCACGCGCTTCTTTCATCTGATAGGTATAAGCCGAGCCATCTGTATAAAGCTCGTTAGACGTATCACCTGAGTACTCTAGGAATACATCCAAACCAACAGGGAACATATCATAAGCTTCAAAACGACCCGCTTTGATTGCCCAGCTGTCTTTTTTACCAAACTCGAAGTATGCATCATCAACGTTTACCTCGCCCGTGCTTTCAAACAGAGGCTGTGCTTTTACGCCAACGTAGTGACCATTACTGGTGAACTTCTCGCCCGCAAATTCGATCAGTACGCGACCATCTTGGTTGAATTCTTGATCACCAGAATCATTCGACTCGCGATCTTGATAGTTGAAGTTCAATTCAACGTCACCACCGATAGAAAAGTTACCTTCTTCGTTGTCGACAATGCTGATGCCCGCATTTGCCGATAGTGCTGAGAATACGCCGATAGCGCTCAGAGATAGTTTCAGTGCTTTGTTCATGTTAAACCCTATATGTATTAGATTTTATTGTGTAAAAGTGCTGATTTCAGAGACAGCAAACCCCGCCCCTTCTTTTTGAAAAGAAAGGCTTAGAGAAATTGGTTTATTTTTAGAAGTTAGATTTCGGTGCTAGCCCCAAGCTCTGGGGCTAGACCAAATTTAGAGCCACAACTGTATATTGTGACAAGTGGTATCGTTACTCGGCGACCAGCGCGACCGCTTCACGCGTCAGCTGAGCCAACTCTTCCCACTTGCCCGCTTCGATAAGTTTTTTGTCGACCATCCAAGTACCACCACATGCCAGCACGCGCGGCACGGCTAGGTAGTCTTTAATATTCGAAGGGTTGATACCCCCAGTCGGCATGATTTCTACATCACCATAAGGGGCCAACAGTGCTTTCACCATGTTAACGCCACCAGAAGCCTCTGCCGGGAAGAACTTCAATGTTGTCAGTCCCATTTCTAACGCCGCTTCAACTGCACTTGGGTTGTTCACACCGGGCACGATATCAATACCAATCTCTTGGCAAGCCTCAACGGTGTTTGGGTTAAAGCCCGGCGAGACAACAAAGGTCGCGCCCGCCTCTTTGGCTGCGATGGCTTGCTCACGATTAAGCACCGTACCAGCACCAATCAGCATGTCTGGCTGCGCTTCACGCAACAGACGAATAGCTTCAACAGCGGCATCAGAGCGAAACGTAATTTCGGCTGCTGGCAGACCGTTTTCTGCCAACACTTTACCCAGTGGGATGATGTCTTCTGCGCGATCAATGGCGATCACTGGGATCACTTTTAACGCTTTCAATTGAGCTTTTAAATTCGACATGTGGTTTCCTGTATATCTATTTTTTGAACTGAGCAATGGCCGCATTGGTTGCCAATCGTGGAATGATGGCGCCTTTGTGTTGAATCACTGTGCCTGCGAGGGTATTCCCATTCATACACGCTTGTTTGATGTTGCCATCAGACAAGTACGTCGCAAGGAAACCACCATTAAATGAATCGCCTGCCGATGTGGTATCGATGACATTTTCTACCGGTATCGTCGCCACTGAATAAGGCGCAGGTTGATCGGTATCTGCAACTAAACAGCCTTTTGCACCGAGCTTGACCACCACATTCTTCACCCCTTGAGCTTGCAAACGCTTGATCGTGCCGTAAGCCGTCACATCTCCCCAAATAAGCTGCTCATCATCAAAAGTCACGAGCGCCATATCCGTGGTTTGATACATGGCTTGATAACATGCTTGCACGGTCTGCAATTTATCTTGCGGCCAAAGGGCTGGGCGGAAGTTACTATCAAAAGCAATCTCAACGCCGGATTCTCGTAAGCGACTCAAAAGCTCAACCAGTTGGATACGATCTTGCTCAGGCAAAATAGCTAGGCTAATACCGCTAAAAAACACCATATCAACCTGCTTGAGTGACTCCGCCACACGTTCAAACTGAGCGTGTTGGAGCAAGTAACGTGCAGCCGATTGATTACGCCAATAAAGGAAGGTGCGTTCGCCGTGGTCGTCTAACTGGATCAGATACAAACCCGGGGTACGCGTTTCGTCTGTCAAAACGAAATCCGTACCAACACCTTCTTGCTGCCAGCGTGCGACCATGCCATTGCTCAGTGGGTCTGTACCCATGGCTGTAACGTATTGCACCTGCACTGGTTGTGATGCACCTAAGGCTTGGCAAGAACGACTGAGGTAAACCGCAGCGTTAAGAGTGTCACCACCAAACGTCTGTTGCATGTCACCAAACGGCTTGCCGTTCAGCTCGATCATGCATTCCCCAAGTATTGCGATTGTCTTCATAACGGTTTCTTAAGCATGCTGAGTAGACCTGTCGAAGTGAGACAAGACAGGTCTACATAGAGAGAAGAAAGGATTACTTGTTATCGATGCGTACGAACATCATGGTCATTGCGAACGACAGTGCAAACACACCAATCACGCCCAATACCGCTTGAATAAAGTTCTGAGTACCACTTGCCAAGTAAGCTGGCAGACTGAATACCGAAGAAAGGATGTAGCTTGTTAAGTGGGTATCGATAGTCACTGAAATCGCGCCAACGATACCTGTTGCTAAGCTCGCCATGAATAGTGCTTTGGTGTACTTAGTCAGTACGCCGAATAGCGCTGGCTCTGTGATACCAAGAATAGCGGTGACACCTGAGCTCACTGTCACTGAAGACTGCTCTTTACTTGCGTATTTGCGTTGCTTGTACCAAATCGCCATCGTCGCGCCTGCAATACCTAGGTTACCCAGACACATAATCGGCATCAGCAAATCTTTTCCGTACAGCGCGAAGTTATTCAAGCTGATTGGTGTCATGCTGTGGTGAATACCAAATACGATGGTGATTGGACGAGTTAGACCAAACACGAAGCCCGTCAGTGTTGGAGAGACCTCTAATAGCGAGCTTACTACCCAACCTGCGCCGTTACTTAGCCACATACCCGCTGGGGCTACAACTGATAGGACAACCGTTGACGTCACTGTGAAAGCAAGTAGCGGCGTGAATACTGGTTTGGCAGAAGCAGGAACTAACTTATCTACCATAGGGGTGATTTTGGACAGTACCCAAACCGCTAGAATCGCAGGTACGATCGCGCCACCGTAGTTAAGCAGCTCAATTGGAATCACACCAAATACGTTCAGCTCTGGGGTGTTTCCTGCTTCAGAAAGAATGGTCGCTTTTTCCAATAACTTAGGCGACATCATCGCTGCAGCAACTGCTAACGCAATGTATTCGTTCACTTTAAACACTTTCGCCGCAGAGAAAGAGACCAACATAGGTAGGAAGAAGAATACCGCAAGAGAAATCGAACGGAAGAAGAACACCGTATCCGAGCTTTCTGAAATCACGTTGGTCGCAATCAAGCCCGATAGCAGACCCATCAACATGCCCGAGCCCGCAATCGCAGGCACGACAGGGCCAAAGATGCCCGCCACCACGCGCATTGCGTTTTGGAACAGCTTGCCTTTCTCTTGCTCGATTTCTGCATCTTCCGGTGCAGCACTCGCGCCAGACAGCGCTAAGTACCACTTTTCAACGTCAACACCGATGATCACCTGGGTTTGACCTTGACCAAGCACCACACCTTTTACGCCTTGAATGGCTTCCAGTTTTGCTTTGTCGGCTTTCGATTCGTCCACCAGCTTGAAACGCAAGCGGGTCATGCAGTGGGTGATGTTAGCAATGTTCTCGTTGCCGCCAAGTGCTGCGACCAATTCTTGTAGTTTCATGCTAAAGCTGTCTGCCTTGCCTGACGACGCGTCGCCAGTTGCCATGTTTGTTTGTGTCAATTGCATCATACTTTCCTATGTGCTTTGTCTGCTCATTCACTGCGCTCATCTTAGCTACTGGTCATATTTATCCAATCGACAAATTAGTGATAAAACTCACACTAAAACGACTAAAAATTAAATTTTCGGCATTTTTAGCCAATTGGTTCGTTTTTCTTGCCGAATTCAAAACAGGAACGAACCAGTTAAATTTAAGTATAATTTACCGCTTGTAATTTGTATTTTTTCACGCTTATATAAAATAAATCCTGTTAACCAGAGATAGTTTGAAGTGAACAAAAATACCATATCAAATATTGAGTGCGTGATTACTAAACCGGACAGACATAACCTGATTACTGTTATTGTAGAAACAGAATCTGGTGTAACGGGCTATGGTTGTGCGACATTCCAACAACGACCATTGGCCGTAAAAACCATGGTTGATGAATACCTTAAGCCATTATTAATCGGCAAAGATGCAAATAATATTGAAGATCTGTGGCAAATGATGATGGTCAATGCATATTGGCGCAATGGCCCTGTGATCAACAATGCTATTTCTGGTGTTGATATGGCACTTTGGGATATTAAAGCGAAATTAGCTAATATGCCGCTTCATCAATTATTTGGTGGTAAGTCTCGTGATGCTATTCAAGTATATACTCATGCTACCAGCGACACAATGGAAGGTTTGTATGAGCAAGTTGATAAATACTTAGAGCAAGGTTATCAACATATTCGTTGTCAATTAGGCTTTTACGGTGGTGTGCCAGAAAATATTCAGACGGCACAAAACCCAACCCAAGGCTCTTACTACGACCAAGACCAATATATTGAAAACACGGTAGAAATGTTCAAAAACCTACGTGAGAAATATGGCAAGCAATTCCATATTCTTCACGATGTGCACGAGCGTTTGTTCCCGAACCAAGCGATTCAATTCGCAAAACAAGTCGAGCAGTATAACCCGTTCTTTATTGAAGATATTTTGCCGCCAAGCCAAACGGAATGGTTGGATAATATTCGCAATCAATCGAGCGTGTCTCTGGCGCTGGGCGAGCTGTTTAACAACCCTGAAGAGTGGAAAGCATTGATCATCAATCGCCGTGTCGACTTCATCCGTTGCCACGTGTCGCAAATCGGTGGCATCACGCCAGCCCTGAAACTCGGTCACTTCTGCGAGAGCTTTGGCGTTCGCATTGCTTGGCATTGCCCACCAGATATGACACCGATTGGCGCCGCAGTGAATACTCACTTAAATGTGCATCTACACAACGCTGCGATTCAAGAGCATGTGGAATACAAAGCCAATACACAACGCGTATTCCCAAATGCGGCGGAGCCAATCAACGGCTATCTATACGCATCTGAAATTGCAGGTATCGGTGTGGAGATGGACTGCGAAGCGGCGCAAGACTTTCCTGTTGAATACCGCCCACACGAGTGGACGCAAAGCCGCTTGCCAGACGGCAGTATTCACACGCCTTAAAGCTTCGTTTGTCCTAGCGACGGCTTTAAATGCAGACCTAAAAAAACGACCGCTATTCGCGGTCGTTTTGATCTCGATAATTAAGACTCTCGGGGTTAAACTTGGTGTGATAAGTACACTGGTAATTAATATCAATAATATCGCTCACCACGAAGACTTCACCTGTTTTTAAAAATCCTCGATTAGTAATATTCATTGCTGAACTATTGCGTTTACAATCGAGTAAATCTGCATCTTCTTTTGACACGTTAATTGCTTGATAACTCGTTAAATAACTGTCGATTTCTAAACCTAGAGACAACACGTGTTTTTGCAATGAACTCTCAATAATCTCGTCGGTTATTTTAGGAAACATACTTACGGGTAATTTTGTTTCCTCAATCTGTGTCACTTTACCCTGAATTAATCGCAGGCGTTTAATATTCCACAGGTATTCATCTTCCTCGATAGAAAACATCTGCATTTCATGCGTAGTGGGTAAACGTTTATTCAGTTTTATCTTCTTGTATGAGATCTCACCAAATTTATTTTCAGTGACAGAGTTATAGATGAGTGGCGAGCCAATAATTGAGGTATTAACGAAATAACCTGAACCCACTTTGGATTTCACAATGCCAATCGCTTCAAGTTTGGACAGCGCCTTTCGTACCGAAAAACGAGAAATATCATACTTTTCCGCCAATTCACGCTCAGATGGCAACTTCACATCGATGACGTTTTGGCAAATTTTACTGATGATATCTTGAACCAATTCTTCGTATTTCTTCATAAACATTCAATTATTATCGACAATGGGTGATTTATACCATCTTTTACTTATCAATATAATCCAAATACCGAAACTTAGAGACAAAATAGAGAATGTGCGCAGATTATTTTATGTATTTATGACGATTTAAAAGGACAGCATCATGCCCCTAACTACCCAATCATCACTTATTGGAGTGAAGGCCAAATAGGTTGCCCTCTGTATCAAACGCCAATGTGATAAAGCCATAGTCCCCTATCGATATCTTTGGCGATTGAATGCTACCACCTGCGGCTAACACTCGTGATTCTTCTACCGCACAATCTTCACAAGAAAAATTCTCACATTTATGCAATCAAAGTCAGCGGAGTGTGAAATTTCATTCACAAGGAAAAATATTACTAGCTGTTTTTCATTTCTCTCGACTATGATTCGCGCTCCTGTGTTTTTGTGATTATTTGAATGAAAATTTATACCGCTATTATCACGGCAGCATTGGCTGCAACAACACTTATCGCTCCTGCACATGCAGACGATAAATTTACTTTAGGTCGTACTATCTTGCTTGAGCACGGTAACCTAGCTGCAAAAATCCCGATGGTGATTTGCCGCAACACTAACGCGATCAAAGTAAAAGCAGAGAAAGACCTAGAATTAAGAAAGGTCGTTGTACGCTTCCAAAACGGTGATGAGAAAACCATTCGCTTCCACCGTGATTTGAAGAAAGACAAGATGACAGATTGGCGTTACTTTGGTTACCGCCGCTGTGTGAAAAACATCGAAGTTTACGGTAACTCTGAAGGCTCTAAAGCGGGCGTTCGCGTTTACGGTAAAGAAAAGAACGATTAATCGTTACGAGATTCAAAAGGGATGAAAACCAACCTCATCCTTACCGAATACAAAAAATCCCTCGCCGATTGGTGAGGGATTTTTATTTGTGGTTAGAGTGCTCTTACTGTCGTTATTGCGGTGAAACCAATTCGGTTCCGTTCACCATCACTTCCACTTTCCGCGCGTCTTGTTCACTGCGCTCTTGTTCGATGACAGACGTCTCAAGACGAATGTTCTCCGCTTTCACGCCATGTAAAATCAAGAAGTCAGCGACCACTTTCGCTCGCTCTTCTGCTAAACGAGTATTGTGCTCCAAATACGCAGGCTTACTATCGGCTCCTCCAGTTACCACCACTTCATAACTTTCCAGTTCAGCAATGCGACTTGCCATTTGCATCAGTTGCGTTTCCATTTGCAGATTCAATGACGCGTCATCGTAGCTGTAAACCGGACTGTTCTCAGCGAGAATCACGGTCTGCTCTTCAGGTGCGTCTTCTATGTGCTCGATTGGTTGAGGGTCGTAGCTGCTGCTTGACCATGGATGCAACACCAGAGACAAATTCACCTGACGCAACTGCTTGGTGTCTTTCTTGTCATAGTTCTGATCGAGCACACTCACATTGAATAAATTGTCGAATTGGACAGAAACATCAATAAACTCACTCAGAGCATAGTAACCGCCCACCGATAGATACGGTGCCACACCACTGGTTTCTGTCGGTGAATCCAACTGAGGTTTATCCATGTCTGCGTTGTAGACGTAGCCACCCACACCAGCAAATAACCCGCCATCGCGCCATAATGACCATTTGTGTTTGGCGAGAATATCCAAGCCTTTCATGTCAAAGCCATTGCCGTCCGATAAGCTGCGATAACCTATCTCATAATCTAAAGGTTCTGTCGTGATACCCAAACTGTATTTCAAACTGGTGATGTCGTTATCGTGTTTGTACTGTTCGTCCTGAAACTGGGCAAGCCCTCCTCCTATTTGAAAGTACAAACCATTTGATACCAAGGTATCGATTACGCCTTTCTCAGGTTCCTCGGCTTGCTGAGCCTCTTGGGCAAAAGCCGGAGTAAGCGCGAATACAGACAGCGCGAACAAAATTGTATTTTTGTAATTCACAAGCCTTCCCCCTATAAGTAAGAAACGGTATACACCACCATTCCTTCAAATTTCCCTTTCTTGATATTGTCAGGGTCAAAAGGCACCAGTTTGGCAAGATAACGGTCATAGCCGACTTGCTCTACTTCATAGCCATCACCGACAGGCTCATTAAGTTGCACCTCTTCACCACTTGGAGTGTACAGCTTGATGCCATAGGATTTGATTTCTTTGCCGCTTTCATCAAAGACAGGGACATAAGATCGGTTGGTCAGATCACGAACGTTATCAAAGTAGCCACGCAGCTTAACGGATGGGCAATCGGCTCCGTACTTTAAGTTGCGAACGATAATAGTGAGAGGACGAGGCTCGGTTTGTACAATATCGTCTACACCAATGCGCCCGTAGTCGATGTTGTTGTTCTTGATCTCCAGCTCAACCAAACATTTAGAAGGCTTAAGAATGTCCATGTTCTGAATCACGCTGCGGTAGTTCGCATACGCACCGTTGTAGCCCAACTCCCCATCTAACTGGAAAATGTTGACCGGCGCGCTATATCCAGAGAAGTCCCCCGGCCCCGTAACAATGATGGGCTGGTATGTAATGGTTTTGGAAGTTTTAGTGCGCGATTCACAGGCGTTGTTATCTTCGCTAGCACCACACTCAGGAACCCTAAAGCCATCGACCGCCGTTTTTACGCCATAAATATCTCGGCCTTCATATCGAAACCCCACCTTAATACCGGGAATATTCGGGACGACGGTATCACCCGTTTTACCAGGCCAAAAGAACACTTGTTCGGGGAAATCCTTCAGGTGAGGGAAATTCGTCGCATCTTTATAGCAAGTAACATTCACCGTTTGAGACGGGCCACGCCATACCACTTGCCCATCAGGGGCATCAATGGGTACCGATGCAGAAGGGTCAATGTAGAAACTGCTTACACCACCAGGACCACTACCACCAAAACTACCACCGGCTTCTGTGCTATAGCAGGCTAACGCCCACGCATTGGGAGCAACGGAGAGCCCCGTAACAAGCAAACAAAGTGTTAGAAATAACGCTCTCATCATTACCCCTCACTTTCGTCTTTGGCTGTACAGATATCTTGCGAGTTGCAGTAGAACGTGTTCGTTACTGTAGCGCCATAATCATTGATATGGCTTAGTTCGTATCGGTCGCTTTTTTCTACTTTCAACGTTCTGCTGGTAAACGGTGCTAGCATCACGGGTTTAAATCCCGCGGCTTTGCTCGATTTGCCCACCAGTAACTCCGAGTAGGTCACATAAAATGGCGAGCCGTTTTCTAAGACGATTTTATTACTGCCTTTTCGCTTAATTTTGGTCGCACTAGCTACCGCTTTATCAACACGCTTAATCTTGTTCAGGCTCGCTGGTCGGTAGAAGAACTTGATCACCGATTCAATCGCAATTTGGATAGAACCAGTGGCCGTGTCGGCTTTTTCATCAGCACTTTTCTCATCCTCAGAAGGTGGCACCTCACGAACATGTAAGAAGTAAGCCGTCTCTCTGTCTTGAGGTAATTGAGAGGCAGTAGGTAACGACTTGATGCGCAACATGGCGTAATCTTTACTCTCAATCCTTAACACCGGTGGGACAACGATGAATTTGTCCTCTACATCCTTACCATCCATGTCCGTCAACCAAGATTGCGCCAAGAATGGAATGTCGGCGGGGTTTTTAATTCTTACCGTTTCCACCTTCGAGTCGCCTTCATAAACAACACGAGTTCGGTCTAGAGCTAATGCAGCATTCGCCGATGCTGAGACCATCAAACAACACAGGATGGCCAAAATTGAATTTTTCATAATTTCTCAACTACTAATTAGTTATCACAATGAACGGAACGGATGACTTCTTGACTATTCAGAATCGAGTCATCAATGACTAAGTGACAGCTTTGGTTATCCCCCCAACTCACACTGATCTGTGAATCGAGATTGACGCCGACCAGATAAGCCGTTGAGTCTTGCCCAACAATGCCAATCTCTTGATCAAGTTCGTCATCAAAAACCAAGGCACCAAATGGAATCTCTTGTTCGCTTAGCAAGCGCGCCATAAAGTTACTGCCCTGACGTGCTTTAATTTTTTGATAGCCAATCGCGCCTTCGGTCAGCACCATGCTTTTCACGCTTCCAAGCACCTCAACATCATCAGGTAGTGATTTGTAATCGATGGTGTTGTAGCTCTTTTGATAAGGTGTCACACCGTTAATCAACGCCAAGCCAAACGCATTGGTTTCTTCGTTGTTGCTGCCGTTAATGGTGACGTTTGGTACATTCGAATCGATGAGAATGCGCGACGTGCCTGAGTTAAGTGCGCTATACGCCAAACCATGTTTTGAAAGCAACACCGTGCCCATCGCGTTGGCATTCACTTGGCTGTATGAATTGGTTTTGTAGCTGCCACCAACAGAAGTGGACATGAACGAGAAGTCGCGATTGTAGTTACCACTTACGCCGTTGGATTCACCTTCATAAACGTCGTAAGCCACGCGATAGTTCGAACCGTCATCGTTGTTGTAGCCCGAGTACGCAAGGCTTTGAGAGTAGTCTCCACCTCGAGAGTTGGTTTGTACTGAGACAGAGTTACTGCCACCAATAGGGATAGAGATTCCCAGCGACCAACCTTTTTCATCGATACTCGGCGAGTACTCATTAATACCCGACTCGTAGTCGTAGCTAAGGTAAGAGTCGTTCGACTGGTAGAGATTCATCGTCAAGTACAAGTCGATCCCGTTGATCTTCAACGGATGCGATATATTGATGTCGTATCGAGAACTGTCACGACGGTCGTCCCAGTAATTATTTGAGGAGTAAGAAACGTACGCACTGGTTGAGCCAAAACTTTGAGTCAGCGCGATGTACTTTTCATCTTTACGGTTGTTGTTCGCGGCATAGATGATGGACGAAGTGTGGTCATCATAGGACCTTAAATATTCATCAAATTCGTAGTACTGCTCTTCAGAAAAACGGTAACCAGCCACACGCAAACCCAAGCCGAAATCGGTCAAGGTGTTGTTGTAGGTAAAGCCATAAGACAAGCCAGATGCATCACTGTCATCACCCAACTTGGCTTGCGCAGTAGAGATATCGAAGGAAGCTGCGCCCAAGTAATTTAGGTTGATACCACTACCGATAGTGTAAGATTGATAATCTTCAGACAGCAATGTCGCAGAGAACAGCGACAGGTAGTTGTTCACACCATAGGACGCTTCTGCAGAAAAGAACTCTGGCGTGATCTCGTAAGAGTCACTGTCCGGCACACCCGCAGAAAGGCTGTAGCGTAGGTGATTTGGTCGCGTCAGATACGTGACGTCCGCACCGTTCACTTGGTAGCGTTGAATCGTACCATCAGCCTGTTTGACTTCGACATCCAACGTACCTTGAGAGGCTTGTGAGAGGTCATCTATCAGATACGGGCCTGCATTTACGTTCACCACTTTAAGCACATTGCCTTGCTGACGAATAGTGATCACCGCATTGGTGTTGACCGTGCCAGAAACCACCGGAGAGTAGCCACGCAAGTTCGATGGCAACATTTGATCATCGCTTTGCAGGCGTACGCCAGTCATTTGGAACGAGTCGTAGACGTCCGAACCAAACTGAGTATTACCAAACGTCAACTTCGACTTAATGCTGCGGATCGGCGCATAGCCATACAGTGAGGTGAATTCACCCGAATAGTTGTTGGAAGCTTGATAGTTTGCTCGGAAGCGAAACGCTCCAGCATTTAGCCCCACAATGCCATAGGTGGATAGATCATCATTCCAACCGTTTTCATCGTCTTGTTGGCTAGAAAAGTAGTTAACGTTGTAATCCAGATAGAGCGCGGCAATACCATCATCCCACAAACGATCTGGGACAAAGCCGTATTTGTACTCATTGGCGATGTATTCTTGAGGCGTGGTGATCTCTAAGCGAGCTTTACCAAGATCCGATGCCACCTTGGTATAGCCAACTTCTTCAAGTTGGTAGCATACTGCGTCACCGACGGATATCGCGTTTTCTTTATAGACTTTATATCCTCGTTCGCTTAGAGGAAGACTGTTCATTAATGCATCTGAGATGCAGGGTTTATTGTTATTAAAGACAATATTTTCTTTGGTTAAGAACTCTCCATTAATATAAACCTCTAGCTCATATTTACCGTCTTCCACAAAGTTCGCATTCGAAAACTTGCTTAAATCGACACTGTTTTCACTTCTTATAAAATAATTATTGAAGCTGGTCGCGTAAGAAAAAGAAGGAAAGGAAAGTACAATTATTAAACCGAGTAAATGACGACGCATTTTATCAACCAGTGTTTTTTATTAGAACGAGAGCTTTGGCAAAACGCCAAAGCTCTCTCAGCAACCGCTTATAGGTAAGTCACGCGTAATAGCGCCCATGATTCTGCAACACCAGCAGTTACAGGCGTTGCTGTCACGTCTACGTTCGCTTCATATGCCGCAGAGAACGACGCGATGTTTGTGCCGTCGATCAGTACGTTGCTTGCCGCTACGTCACCGTTGTTGATTGGGTTACCATCGTGAAGGATACGCACACCAATGCCCGTCGCGCCGCCTTCTACGCTGAACAGATTACCGGTTGTATCTGGGTTAGAATCGAATGTGAATTGTGCTGTTGTTGCCACACTCGTATCACAATCCGTCAACTTCACTTGGAAAGGCACTGGCGTAGAGCGATCGCCTTTCGCCTTAAAGATGTGTGTAGGCTGCTGACCAAGTTGGATCGTCTGGTCGATGCTGTCTGGAGATAGACCACATGCTGATTCTACGATTTCACCTTTAAAGTAAACGTTAGTCGTGTTTTCTGCCAAAGCAGGTGTTGCAGACATTAGTCCAAAAAGAAAAGTTGCTGCGATTGATGAGCGAATGAATTTAGCTTTCATTTTTAAATCCCGTGTTTTTAGCGAATAAATGCAGATAAGAAATCATTATTTCCTATATGTGCAATTTGGTTTTTAATTAATATGCGGATGGAATAATATTATTTCCAACTCGATGTATTTGTATAAAGATACAAACTTGATGATTTTTGGTTAGCGTGAAATATACTTAAATCTAAACCATTAATTTCTCCCTAGGCTGATCGCTCCTTTTCATCAAGAAATTAAGGTATTCTTGTCATGAGCCTATAATTTATTTATCTGTTCCCTTTCACATTCATCCAATTAAACGTTTACTCGAAGATAGTTATTACTCAGTATCTACTCCGTGAAAATTAAGCGTTGTTTGAGTGGTTCCAAGAGCGGAGTGTTAATAGCTCGCCTAAGACGTAATCTGCCCCCGCAGAAAACACTCCTGTTTTTACACTCACCTCTTCCAACTGAAGAACCCTGGCTTTTTTGAGCGCCTTCTTCTCTGGTGCCACCATCAAAAAAAGCCGGGCTCGACTCGCGTACAAAAGCTCAATTAAGCGCTCTATTGAAGAGAGTAACGCCGAGTAGGTAAGGCTCTCTGAATGCATGAGAATGAATGCATCCCCTTCCACTCGATAGGTGATGGACGCCAAGGCACACCCAGCCACTGACCATTGCTCTGTGAGCTCTCTGCCACTTAAAAACCGCTCATATTCGGTGATAGCGCAAAGTTGCTTTAAAAACTGACGCCCACTGCCCTTTTCATTCAAACGCCGCCACTTTCCATTTCCCTCAGGAAGATGAACCAAGCCGTAGTTTCCATAGCGAAAACGTTCAAACCTTTTTATCAATTGAGGTTTGTTAGGAAAGCAGCATGATTTGAGTTCATCTACACTGTTTTCAAGCACTCTTAGAATTTGAACCATACGCTCTGCCGTTGGTTGTACCTTCTCGCTCTCCCAGCGAGATAATGCGTTAACATCCAAACCGACAAACAAGGAGAAAGGGAAATGACGTAACCGTTCAACTAACTCTCTCTGTGACCACCCTCTGCGTTTTCGTGTGATTCGAAGGTGTTGAGAAAAGTTCGTCTCCACCTTTACCTCCAAATGCCTTAATTGACTTATGAATCAAGCAGTTAAATAGGCATGCAAAAGTTAGGCAATATGGACATGCCCTGTACGTTTGAAGTTCACGAAAGATAGAATATGCCCCAAGTTAGTTGAGGTCATCTTCCTGAAAAATAAAAGGAAAGACTCAAAAAAGCATTTTGATTCAATGGTAAAGAACGAATACCGTATTACGGAAGCGTTTTGCTAAGAGCAATCAGTTTTCTATAGAAAACGAATGGATTGCCATAGAAATACCCAATAAATGGGCGTGAAAAATCCCCCCTCATTGTGAGAGTTTAAGGTGCAAGGCACTAGAAATCCTGAGGTCGCTCTGGCTTCCTCAATGTATAAGGTGGGTAAATGGTTTTGCGATTAGCTAAGCAAAGAAGTAGTCAAACAGCCGCAATTGTGCCCGCCTGGTATCTTCATCGGATATGCCTATGTACCTCAGTGTGGTTGAGACCGATTGATGCCCAATGATGGTAGCAACCAAACCGATGTCCATATCACTGGAATGATAAAGGTGACGAGCAAAGATTTTACGCAAGCTATGGCACCCAATTTTGTGCTGACGTAATTCCTCAATGCAGCAAGATAAGCACGAGAATACGCGCCAACAAGCTTGCCTTGAGATAACGCCGCGTTGCCTTTTAGCTCGGTTACTGGCTAATGTCGCCCGTGAAAAAATCAGGCCGCTATCCTTGCCCTGCCATAACTTTCGACGCTTTTTCAGCGCGGTCAAGGTTCGTGAACTGAGATAAGCCACTCGCTTTTTGACCGGTGCGTTCTTTGTCGCTTCTTCCAATCTCACTTCAATACTGTGCTTCCAGCTGCGAGGGACCAGATTAACGATGTTCCGGTAATCACAAACGTAAACAGACAACAGCTTCGCATGGTCACGTTTGTAATAGTTGAGCAATTCATTTTTAACGCTTTTCAGTACTTTATGACGCGCCCTAGCTTGACGAGCAAGCGTCCCTTTACTCTCAATTACTGTCACTTCACCAGATTCAAAATTAATATTGTCGTAGCTCAGCTTGGTGATATCGGTAATTCGTAATCCCGTTTCAATGCCTATTCGCCATATCAGCCAATAAACTTCGTCATGATGACGCTTAAGGTATTTTTCTGCTTTCTTTACAACGCGCTTATCGCTAATTGCTTGCACAGTACTCATGCATATACCTTCCGTTATAATCATTTATATTTAAAATATAGACCAAGCAAACATAAGCACCCCAAATAAGAACCGTACCTAATAACATGTTCTCAATAAAAACGATGGGGGATATTTCTTTAATAACACAAATTAACAATGGCTCGCCGAATGCCATCCCATTCGTATTCACTCTAACGACTATATCAACTCGTTTTCAATTACTCACAATGGTGGTTTGATGGCTAAATCCATAATTTAGTTTGATAAATGATCTAATTTGCTAACCATACTGACTTTTTTATCAAAAAGATGACGGTTTATTTGGTGATATGAACGGCATTTCGGTGACGCAGTTGGTGTATTTTTGTGATCAAGCGCAAAGAGGGAAGTTATGGAAGGAAGGTCACACAGCTTAAGGCGTGGTTTATGTAGGATCTGCTGCAAGAGAACAGATCCTCTAAGTGTTGTTCTCGATGTTTTTCGATTAGTTGAAAGCCCTCGCTACCTGCCCGCTTCCAGATATTTGATACTGCTGTGCCGCGCAGCAAACAAACATAGACTCCCCTGCCTGCAAGGTCACGTGTTCCCCTTGGCTAATGACGCAGACCTCTCCCTGCAAACAAAAAAGAATCTCTGGCCCACGGACGAACTCCGTCAGTGCTTTATGGGATAACGAAAGCAATTCAAAGTTAAAATCTTCGACAGGGATAGGGAAACCCACCTTGTGCTCTTTCACAATAGGAGAGAGACGAATCTTTTCCAACTCGGTGGCTTCAAAACGAGTGTTGTCCATTAGCTCAGGTAAATCCATATGCTTTGGTGTGAGGCCCGCGCGAAGCACATTATCAGAGTTAGCCATCAGCTCTAAGCCAACACCCTGAACGTAAGCATGCGGCGTTTCAGCATGAAGAAACATCGCTTCACCTGGCTCTAGCTCAACAATATTCAACATGAGTGGAGAGAACAGACCAACATCATCACTAAACTCGGTAGCAAACTCGCGAATTAGCTCAAACGTTTCCCGAGCTTTCAGTGTTCGGCAAGGTGCGCATATGGCTTGGTTTAATTGCTCTAACGCTAATGATTTATCCTCCCCCTCTAAACTCATAACTTGAGCAAAGAAGCACTTTAATCCCTGTTCATTTGTAGATGCTTTCAGCTGCACCAACGCTTGTTTAAGAACCGTGATTCTCGCCTGCTCAAACAAAGAGATGATGTCTTCAACCGAACGAAATCCGTTCATCGCCTTGTAGAAGGTAAGTGCGTAAACCAACTCTGGTTTGTGGTTGCCATCTTTGTAGTTGCGAGCCGAGTCATTAAGTGCCAAACCAACGCGATTTTCTTTCTCGAAACCGATTTTTGCTTTAGACAACTTAGGATGCACTTGGACCGAGAGCGGCTTAGCGGCAGCCAGTACTTTAAATAAGAATGGCAACTGCCCGAAGCGCAGGTCTGTGTAGTCCCCAAGCGCATGTGCCGGAGATTGCTCAATAAGTTGTGCCAAGGTTAATTCAGAGCCGACCAATCGCGAGCAGCCATTAGGGTGAGCCCCCATCCAAAGCTCAGCTTGCGGTTGAGATGTTGGATTCTCAATACCGAATAGCTCGGTGAGCGCAAATTGGCTTCCCCAAGCGTAATTTTGGATAACATTCTCTAGTTTAAATAGATTTTTCTTCATATCAGCGAAATTTTGGATGTACGAAACCCCACTCAAAATGAGCGTGATTTAAAAAACGAGGGGGACATGACGAGGAAAAGGTGCAAATCTACATTGCGACTTTTCCCTCTATGACTTGGCTGGCTTCACAATATCCACCAGCCAACGATTCGATTAGAGCAGTAAGAACAAAAATGCCGAGATGATGACACCAATGCCTAGCACTACTGGATAAGCAATACTGCTGATGTCTTTTGCGACATTCTCTTGTTGCGCCGATTCAGCTTCTGATTGTTCAACTTGAGGCTCGCTATCAGCATCATCTTCTCCAAATAGCGCCATGATCTCTTGAGTAGTGCACGCAGCGAGTAACTGGTCACGGAAATCATCATCAACCAGCGATGAGGTCAACGTAGTGAGCACCTCCATGTGTGTCGATCCCGCCTCTGCTGGCGGAATCGCTAACAAGAAAATCATGTTGACTGGTTCATCACCATCTAGACCTTTCCACATCAGCTCATCTTTGACAAATGCACATGCGAAGACGGGCTCTCTCACTGCCTCTGACTTGCCATGAGGCACGGCTAAGTATTCTCCGAGGGCCGTCGGTCCCTCCTCTTCGCGCTTTAATACCGCTTCAAGAAATTGTGCTTTATTAGTAAGTTTGCCTGTTTGTTCAAGCTTGTCCGTCAGTGCATTGATGGCGCTGAAGCGATCTTCAAACACAGCATCAAGCATGATCAGCTCAGGAGTTGTAAGTTGGGCAAGTTTCATGATGTGTTCCTTATTTTTGCTGTGTCAGCCAAACAAACTGGTACGGCGCCAACTCAAATTCTGTTGGCATCAACTGTTCACTAATCAGGTCAAAGCCAGAATCCGCTAACACAACAGCTTGAGCTTGTGATGTCAGATTAACCGCAAATCGAATGGCTTCTTCACCATCGCCACGTTGCAATGCAAAGATACCATCACCCAAATTCAAGACTTGTTGCGAAGCCTGTGGTGAGAATGCGGCGTATTGCTGACGAAGGTTCAATAAGTGCGTCATTGACTTGAATACTTTTGAGCGCAGTGAGTCTTCATTCGCCAACTCACTTTCTAGCTTAGATAAATCCAACTTTTCACGGTTGATGCGTCGGTTAATCCCTGAATCGAGCATACCTTGCACATCATTTTCGCTACCCAACAAGCTGTGGTAATAAATCGCGGGTACACCGATGAATGACAGTAAGATAGATTGAGCTGCGATGAATTTTTTCGCTTTGTCGTCAATGCTGTCAGTCGGCTCGGTAATCGCGCTGAGGTAGTTAATATTCAGCTCATAAGGTGATTGGGTTCCATCACCGTTATTTTTGTAGTTCACTCGACCGCCTTTGCGCTCGACTTGCGCGCACATCATTTGGCGGTCTTCATCCGTCAGTATGCCTTCCGTTGGACGAACCCCAATCCCATCGTGACTAGCAAGGAAGTTAAAGTACGTAGTTTTATCACCTTGAGCGAGTCGCGCCATCGCTTCATTTGTCAGCGAAGTCGCCCATTGCGTCAATGTCTCGCTATTTTCACTCATCAAAGCGTGCAGCGTTAATGGCGGCAGTGGGAATTGATAAACCATGTGCGCTTCATCGCCAGCCCCAAAGTAGGATACATTCTCTTTGTGCGGCACATTGGTCTCAGTGATCAACAATGTTCCTGGCATCACTTCATCCAAAATGATTCGCCATAGCTTGATGATTTCATGCGCTTCTTCTAGGTGAATACATGTGGTTCCGAGCTTTTTCCAGATAAAACCAATCGCATCAAGACGAATCGAGCGTCCACCGTTCGCCGCGTACATCAACAAGATATCGATGCTTTCTAAAAGCACTTTCGGGCTGTGGAAGTTAATGTCGATTTGATCGTCCGAGAAAGTCGTCCACACATGTACAGTCTCACCCGATGCCTTGCTAAACGGAGTGTGGAGCGGCAACGCACGGGGGCGCGTTACACTTGAATAGTCAAGGCTCGGATCAGACTCTACAAAGTAGTCTTGGTATTTCGCATCACCCGCTAGGTAACCTTGGAACCAATCGCTGCTCTTAGAGATATGGTTGATGACACAGTCGTACATCAGGTCAAAGTTCTCAGATAGTGCATTCAATTGCTCCCAATCACCGAGATTAGGGTCCACCTGACGGTAATCAACCACACTAAAACCATCATCCGAGGTGTAAGGGAACATTGGCAAAATGTGAATGTTGCTCAACGCCCCTTTCAAGTGGCGGTCAGCGAATGTCTTCATCGTCGCCAGCGTGGGTTCCGCTTGAGTAGAAAAGCTGTCGCCATAGGTGATCAAGTAAGAGGTACGTTGGTCCACCCAATTTTGATATTGCGGTGCTTTGTCTTGCCACTTTTTCATTAGAGCAAGAATATCATCGGTAATTTCTGTCGCGCTGGCCTCGCCATATAGCTTGGCAACTTTGTTGTAAATCGAATTAGCAATCATGATTCTCTCCTACTTCTCTTTGCTACCAAGCGTTAAACGCACATCTAAGCTGTTATTCGGGCGCACAATGTAAGCGCCCTCGAGTGGCTGCTCGCGATAGTTCACCAATTCAACGTCTGCAAAATGCTTCAGCGAATCAAGGTCAAGCTCGATTGGGCTCTCAGTTGGGTTGAATACGCGTAGAATGATCGCATTATCACGGTAGAAAGAGGGTCCTAAACTGGACAGTTCCAGCGCCTGCGGTAATGAGAACAGACTGAATGAAGGTGAATGCTGTCTCGGTTCAAAGCGAACTTGGAAGCGTTCGAGACGATTTTCAAAACTGTTCAGCGATTGTTTTTGGTACCCAAAAGGTTGGTCCAAATAACGGCGTTCTAACTGACGAATGGCCTTGTGCTGGGCGTTATCACACAGAGCCAGAGCAAAGCTAAAGCTCATCGCTTTTTGAAGTTGAGCATCAGGCGTATATACCACTGTGTTGTTGATGCCAGATGCACGCCCCGGACGCCATAACAAGTCATCCTTCCCAAGTCTTCCGGTCGACTTAAACAAAGTCAGTGCGATCTTATCGCTTTCTGAGCCTTTCAATACCTGAAACTCTTTAAGGCCACGCCCCGTTATAATCAAAGCTCGCTCCGACTCAGCAATCGCTACAGAACCATCTGTGGTTTCAATATCGACAGGACACTCTCGGTACTTTTCACGCCATTGCGCTAGGTCGGGAGCAACAGGACGCTCCATCAGTGCGAAAGGTTGAGTGCTGATCGAAGTATCAGTCTGAAGATCTGAGTTAATCAGAACGCGTATACGGTGATCGCAAGTGTTGTTCACTGTGTTGATATCAAACAGAAGCTGGGACTCACCACTAACCAGACTCATCGTAATGTCGAAGACCGCTTGTCTATTCTGCTCACCACTTTGTCGTGCCGTCAGATCGTGCGGCACTACTAACGTTGCTCGAACAGATAAGCTTTGTTGCGTTTCACCAACCGTACATGACAACCACTCAAGCGAAGTGCTGTAGTTTGGTGTATCACCTTCCAGTGGTGAGAAATCGTAGGAGTCGCCATCGTCGGCTTGCTCTTCAAACGTCAATAATTGCTCGATAACGCGGCCATTAATTTTGTCTTCTAAACGCAATTGGCCTTGCTCTAAAGAAACTCGCAATGCTTGGTTTTCGATCACCGTTTGCTCGCTGTTCACTTGCTCTGCATTGGCTTGCTCACAAGCTTGAACTTCAAAAACGCGATACCCCATGGCAGGTAATTCAGAAACAAACACATTAAGCTCGAATCGGTAGTATGGTGGGACGTCGACTTCCTTCTCGCCGTCTTTCGTTACCTCAATGATCTTACCGCCACTCAATGTTTCTTTCTTGAGCACTTCAATCGGCAGAGGCTGGCCAGAATCCAGAACCGAAATGTTCTCGCTCGCACTAAATACAACCGCTTTGACCATCCCGTTGTAAGGTGTCATTTGACCGTTGAATAACATCAACTCATCATCATGACATGCACTGGCAATCTCTTTGATAACGAGGTTGTAAAGGCCGTGACAAATCTCTTCCGCTTGCTTGAGACGATGCATGATATCGGCGTTGGTGGCATCGCTATTACATCCACCCATGCTGTCATGGGCATGACATTCAAGGATTTTTTTCCAAGCGATATCGACTAACTCAGTGTGTACGGTAATACCTTGAGCTTTCGCGATGGCGATCACCACTTCAAGCTTCTTCAATAAGAACTGTTCAATTTCAAAGTTGAGTTTCTTGATGTCATAACGGACTGAACCAATGGTTTTATGGATGCGCGTGTAGCGTGGCAACTTGAACTCACCTTGGTATGTCTCAAACGCTTGGTCATTATCACGTAGCACATCAACAAACGCTTCCATCGATGAAATCACGTAAACATCTTTACCCGAGCGCTCAGTCGCAGCTTGTAAGGTTTTTGGTAACTCAGGGTCGATATTCACTTGGTCACCACCCGATGGAATCAACACTTCATCCAAACCTGAGAGTGATTTGATCTTTTCTACCATCGGGAAGATTTTCTTATCCAGATGATCAGGCGTTGCATTGATGTTCTTCGCTGCTCCATAACCATGAACTAGGTTGTAAGCATAGATCTCATCGCCCCCAGTCGAACGCCAGAAGAAGTGCGATTTTTCAACCTGCTGGTCATAATCAATACCGCGCCAGAAGATAATGTTATCGATACCCATGCCTTTAAAAATGGTAGGCATTTGCGCGTTATGACCGAAGGTATCTGGTAAGTAGCCCACCTTCATACTGTGGCCAAGTTCCTCAGCGATATGCATACCGTATTTCAAGTTACGGATGATCGATTCTGCGGCGACGTTGTAGGTATCGGTTTGTGTGTACCATGGTCCAATAAACAGTTTCTTCCCTGAAACCAATTTAGCCATGCGATCCTGCATGTAAGGTAGGACTTTAAGATAATCTTCCACAATAGAGGACTGGCCGTCTAAGTGGTAACAGGTATAAGCCTCGGTGTTTTCAAGCGTTTCAATTACTTTTGTAAAATTGTAAGTCGCGAGTACATCACTATCCTGTTGGGTGAAATACCACTCACGATCCCAGTGAGTGTGAGGAATTACGTGTACTTTAGCCATTGGCGTTGTCTCTAAATCTTGGTCTGAATTTTATTGGAGGAAGACGCATCTTCCTCCGTTGAAAATGGTTAAGCTTGAGTAGGCTGAGGTTTAGTGCAAAGCAGCAGAGCCACAGCAATAAACAGAGAGCCGGCAATAACAGAAATGGTGTAGCTCACAGGGTCAGATGATAGGAACCATCCCCATACTGCCGGTAATGGCAAGCTTTGGAATACGTTGAGCACTACAGCTAACTGCGTACCGATGATGGAACCTAAGATCATGATTGGAATCATCTTCGGGTTCTTTAGGATGAATGGAATCGCCCCTTCTGAAATGCCAATTAAGCCCAGCATCAAAGATGTTTTACCGACGGTTTGCTCTTCTGGAGAGAACACTCGCGGACGGAATTTGCCATCGAGTAAGGCTGCAAGGCCAACACCGATAGGCGGGATAACGATGCCCAATTCACGGGCAATCAAATCAAAACCTTCGCCCATGCCATTAAGACCTAACGCCACTGAGCCTGCGGCTTTGTTGATTGGTCCACCCAAGTCAAATGCAGTACCTGCCGCAATGACCATCGAGTAAATACCACGGCCTGCATCACCCGCTTCGGTAAACAGGTTAATCATGGCGATGTTCAAAGCCCCAAAGAATGGATTGATGACGTATTCCATCGTCAGCACCATCACCACACCCGTAATCGCCGGGACCACAAGCATGGTTTTCAACGTGGTAAGCTCTGATTTCACTTTGATCGTGTCGTTCAAGAAACGTACGAGATAACCAACTAGGAAACCAATTGCGATGGCGCCAAAGAAGCCAGAAGGCGCCCAACCCTCGAGGTCGAAAAAGCGTTTGTACACTTCGTCACTCATCACGCCGCCAATAAAGGCAGGGATCAGAGCGGGTTTACCAGCGATAGAATAGGCGAGGTATGCAGCAAAGATTGGGTACATGAACTTAATGGTCATGAAGCCCAATTTATCCAAGGTTTGAATCGGAGTGCCGGAGATATCTATGAACTCACCGGTTATCTTGGCAACCGCCATTAGAAGACCGCCTAAAACCACGACAGGTAGCATGTAGCTGATACCTGTCATGATGTGGCCGATCGCGACTTGATACGCCGAGCGCTTTTCTTCAATTGGAAGCTCACTCAATGCTGCCGACTTTTCTTTGCCTCGTTGGAAAACCGTTGGCAACAAAGCATCCACATGTTTGATCAACTCTTGAGTTCGCACTTTTAATGGGTTGGCATTATCAAAGCGCTCCATGTCCATGATGGGTACGTCAACGGCTAGCACGACACCATCAGCGGTTGCGATATCGTGAGCAGTCAATCGGTTTTTCACACCATCGCTGCCTTGGGTTTCCACTTTGACTTCATAGCCATGCTTATCAGCCCAGCTTTTGATTTTTTTAGCTGCCATAAAGGTATGTGCAATGCCTGTAGGGCAGGCGGTGACTGCAACCAGCTTCTTTTTACTCATGGGTCTATACCTTGTTATTTTTTACTGCGGACAGTATATGAACCCCAACTCGGCTCAGATATTGTTTCCTCATACAACTCACGTATCACGATACATCTGTGATCCGACGCAAAGACAACGCGGCCATTTTCAAGCGTAATACCGACAGTTTTCTCAATAATAGTCAAAAGCGATGAACACTTTTCGAGGCATAGAGCGCGTTATCTACGAGTATCTGATTGGGCACGCCAGTCAGCTGCATGAGATCTCGGCAAAGACCATAGCCAACAAGGCACTTACCACTACAACTTCGGTCAATCGGGTTTGTAAAAAAATGGGGTATGCCAGCTACACAGAGTTGCGCTATAAATTGGCAAATGAGTTGAAAGAACAGGCACAAAACCTAGAGGGTGAAGAGTGCGAGCAAAGTGTCATTTCACAAGTGGCAAAGACACTGAGTGGCTCCCCTGTTGTGTATCTGTACTCTCGCGGGGCATCGATTGTGAGTGTGAACTATTTGTCGCGCTTTCTTTCTCTGGCGAATATTCCTCACTTGGTGATCACAGATATCCACCAGCTAACGCGGGCTGAGCTCGGAACGCTCTTGTTAATCAGTAAATCTGGGGAGACACAAGCCGTTGTAGAGATGGCGCACAACGCCAAAAGAAAAGGTCTTAAGGTGATGGGAATCAGTCGAAAAGGCTCTACATTAGCGCAATCGAGCCACCTGAATATTCCTTTGGAGGAGCAAGTGGATGGCATTTCTCTCTATAGTCGAGAGTCGCAAATCCATATCCTTAATATCGTTGATAAAATCGGCAAAGAGCTGCTCACTTTTTAATTCGCCTCTGCTCTTATTTCCGATCAAAAAAAGCGGTCAATGACCGCTTTTTTTGATTTCTTTCGTTACTACAGGTTCATCACAAAACCTAAGCGCACTGCGTAATCGTTCTCACGGTTACCTTGTTCATCCACGTAGGTTTCATCGACAGAAACCAGCTCCATGTATGGCGTCCAAGTTTCATTCAACTTGTAGTTAACCATGATCGTGTGCTCCCAGTAATCATCTCGACCAGTGCCTTGATCTACGCCATCTTGGTAACGGTATCGAGGGTTGTACATAAGACCCACATCGCCGAAGTTTTTCGAGATCCAAAGATCAAACTGGTTAGAAGCACCACGAGTGGTACCAGAACCATCAAGGTAGTTTTTACCATTCGCATCGTTTGACCAGTTGTAGCGGTAACGCCCCGTTAGAGACACGCCATTGTCAAACGTCGTACCAAGCTTTAGATAAGGTCGGTATTCCGTCCAGTTCGGGGCTGTTACCATCACCAAACCTGGCGCCCAATACCAATCTTCACCAAGATCAAACTTGTAAGTTGCTTCAAATTCCTGTGCCGCTGCCTTCAAGCCATTCTTATCTGGATCATTAGAGTCATTACCAGCAAAGTAACCATCATTGTGGATTTGCGCGGCTTCGGCACTAAAGTAAAAACCCGTATCGAAAGTATGCATAAATTTCACACGGCTATCGCGAATATCAGACGCGGTGTTGTGACCAAAACGTACATCCAGCTTGGTCTCACCAGCAAAGGTAGGTAGGGCTGTCACTGCAACAAGAGTAGAACACAGTAGGGCTTTTGTTTTCATTTTAGACCTTTATATTGTCGTTAATAACTGATTCGCCGCCACTATATGCCCGTGAGTTTTACACTGTAAAAAGTATCATCGTACAATCGATGTATGCCGATTCGACTTGAACTTGAATCACACTAAAATTCTGCTTTTTCCTTCTGTTTCGCTGCAATTTAACGCATAAAAAAGACTCCCATTAGGGAGCCTTGGTTTAAATAGGGGGAAATAAAAATCTGTGTTTACTGAGCGTCTTTTTGCAGTGCTTCAAATTTCTTCAGTTGCTCTTGCTGACGCTTTTCTAATGTCGCTTTCTGCTCTGCTGTCAGTACGTTGTAGATATCGTGCTGTGCTTTCAATTGTGCCAATTGTGTATCAAGCTGTTTTGCATGTGCTTGTTTGATCAGCTTCGTCGCTTTCACTTCATCAAATGATGATGCTTTCACTAACTTCTCAAATTGCTTCGCGCTCTCTTGAACCGCTTTAGGATCTTGATTACCCGCCAGCTCGCTGCTCAGTTTGATTTGAATCTCTTCGATTTTCGCTTGTTGCTCAGTCGTGATGCTTTCTAGACCAAATGGCTTTGGTGCCACAGGCTGCGCTGGTGCAGATTCTGCGAATACATTTGCGCTGCTTAGGAGTAGAATTGTCGACAATAGGTAGCGTTTCATTGGGGGAACCTTTTTTACTTCAATTTGGAGTTAGGTGAGACCGAGGCGATACCACATGGTTTCCTACATCGAATCAATATGAGACTTTCGTTCACAAAACTGAGTAAGTTAAAAATTGAACGGAACTTTAAAACAATTGAGTGATGACTTCGTCTTTTTCCAACGATTGACGTCTTAGTCATTGTTTAACTTGAATCTAAGCGCTTATGTTTACTTTTACACCAGCAATCATCGAGATTGATACCCATAAAATCACTCTGTCACCTGACGACCAAAATTTGGTTGAAGTCGCACGTAAGGCCAAAGTGAATATCGCCGCGCCTTGCTTGAAAAACCATCGTAAACACGGATGCTGCCATGCTTGCAAAGTCGAAGTGGATGGGAAGCCACATTACGCCTGTAAGGTAAAACCGAAATCGGGGATGAAGGTGGTGGTGCGTCGCCCTGATCTCGATACGGCGCGAAAAGAGGCGATAAAAGCCTACAAGCAGCAAATCAAAACGGGCGACCATTGAGTCGCCCTTTTGCTGATTATTGTTTTGGATTGAGGATAATGGTGGTGCGTTTCGCTTTGCTGCCGAACGCTTGAAGTGCTTTGGCTTGCACTTCTTTCAGCGTCACACTTTGCGCAGCTTTATCAACATCTAGCAACACATCTAATCCGTAGTCGTGCACTAAATAACGAGTATATGCCCAGCTGCGTTGCCCCGGATTGTCATCCATGTCCTTCATAGAAACAGAAAGCTGTTTCGCGGCAATATCGACTTCTTGTTGCGTGATGTTTTTCGCTAACGCATCGAAGATCTTGTCTAACTGTGCATCCATCTTACTGACGTCTCTAGGATCGATTTGCGATTCAAAGAACCAATCTGAAACCTGCTCTCTGTCTTGCGTAATCGGATAAATACTCGGGCTGTAATCCAAGCTTGCTTCTTCACGCAATTGATCTGTTACTCGTGCTGCCGCAATGCGTTGCAACATGTCCTCGATCACCGTATCACGCGCGGTTCTTGGTGACTCGTGCTTGTTAGTTAAACGCAGCAAGTACAACGACGACGGCTCATTCCCTTCCGCCATCACTAAGCGGCTTTTAGCGTTAGGTTGAAACGCGACATGATAATCCACCGCCTCCCCCGTTCTGAGGTCAATGGATGCCACGTACTTGCGCAGCAATGGTGTAATTTGTTCTGGCTCAACGTCCGCCAAAATCACCATTTTAAAGCCACGATTCACCTTAAATAACGCATCATGCACGGCAAATACTTGCTCTTTGGTTACCTCATCCGCGCCATGAGTTAATAGCAAGCGGTGGCGACTGTTAGGTAAGTAGGCATTTTCATTCGCCGCTTTAACCCATTTACCCATTGGTGATTCAAAGAACGAGCGACGTTGCTGCACATACTCACGCTTCACCGCGTCGAGTTGGCGCTCATCAACTTTAATTTGCGTTGCCACGTTGTACAAACCGTTCATTGCACTGGCTAGGTGCGCTTTGGGCGCTATAACCTCGATACCATGATTCGTCGGCCCCAGAATCGGGAACAGTGAAATGTCGTTTTTGCGCAAGTAGCTATCCAGCTCCGCGCCTGAGAAATCGCCTAAGCCACTGCGTGCAGCCGACATTGTCGCCACTTCAAAAGCAGGATAGAGCGATTTATCAAGTGCCGCTTTACCACCTTGGCTCACTAAATATACGTATGCGCGGTTAGCGGCTTTTTCATCTTTTTGGAACCAAACTTCAATGCCATTTGAGAGGGTGTAAACTTGGAACCCGCCCTTCTCTTCACGCACGTTAATAATGTCACCTTCTTGGCTCGGCTGAATAAAGCCATCTGTCTTAGCGTACATTTCCAACGGCTTTTCACCAGCTTGTGCATAAGCGGCGCTGAGCAATGCAAACTCACCAGCGAATTGCTGCTTACTTTCCGTTTTACCCAAACCAATCACAAAGTTTGCTGGCTCAGCAAGCAAATCTTCAAGTGCTTGGTTGGCATGGCTAAGATCATTGTCTTTTACAAAAGTAGTCAGGCTTTGCTTGTAACCGTCTTTTGATGGGAACACCGAATCGCGCTCCAGTTGGAATACGCGAGCCTCTGCGTAACCTGCTGGCTTACGTTTCGCCCAATCCGAGTCGAGGTTGTTCAGCTCGCCGTACCAACTCGACATTACGTTCTCAAGCTCTTGTTGCGTGACACCATAATCACGCAAAGACGTCAGTGTATTGAGGAAAATTTGCTGAATATTGTCGCGACGCTCCGGAGCAAACGAGACACCTGCCGACATCATGCGGTGATAATTAGACGAGTAAGGCTGTGCATATACGTATTGGAAAGATTCAGCGGCGTTATTAAACACCGTCAGCAAACGTTGTTGAATAAGCTGAGCGCTCAGTTCATCTTGCCACGCTGCATGTTGCTGCTGCACCGTTTGTCGCGTGACAGAGTCTCGGTCGATGATCAGATGTAAGCTTGGAGACTCCATCTGGCTACTTGGCAGAATACGGTTAGCGTTGTTCACTCGTATATCACGACGATTTTCGAGCTCGATATCAGAGGTGCTTTCCCAGTTAGAGAACTTTTTCTCGATGATCTTGGTGATCGACTCAACATCGACATTACCGGTAATGATCAACTCGGCATACTGCGGTTGATACCACTTGTCATAAAACGTTTTTAACGCCGGAGAGGTGGTATTTTCAATTGAGCTGCGCGTGCCAATTGGATCATGATCCGCATAAGGCGTCCCCTCAATAGAAGCTTGATAAGCATTGAATGCTAACGCTTTATCATCAGGACGAGAGCGTCGCCACTCCCCTAGAATCACCCCTTTTTCTTTTTCTACCTGCGTTGGGTCAAACTCAATACCATCACTGATGTCACGCATCCACGTAAGCGCTTCATCTAATTTACTTGGGTTGGCAAGGTCGAGCTTATAAGTCGTCTGCTGGTAAGTGGTGGTGGCATTAATGTCAGCCCCAAAACTGCCACCAGATGCTTCAAACAACTTCACCACATCATTGCCAGAAAAGTGCGTACTGCCGTTAAATGCCATGTGTTCGATAAAGTGTGCATAGCCTTTTTGGTTGGCTTCTTCTTGGAACGAACCAACATTCATCATCAAACGTACTGAAACTTCCTCATCTTGAGTTGGGTAGATGTGGTATTTCATCCCGTTGGCAAGTTGGTCGACCGTCCAATTTGGATCGGCTTGGAGAGGTGTAGATTGGGGAGTCAGAGCACACCCTGACAGCAATAAGGCGGGGAATAACAACGTGCTACGCATAACTATCGTCCCTAATAAAGATTAATTGAGGCAATATATCGGTCACGTCATATGCTTGATATTTAATATGAAATATACGCCCGAATAGTAAGATCTCCATCACACTTTATAAAAATACGAATTATTTACAAAGCGCTAGAGAGCGCCTTTCTTTTAAACAAGTTAGCGCAAAAAGGCAAAGCACTGTGTTGAATATTTGCGCATTAACATCAGTACCACTCAAATACGCGACATAGATCTGAATTTATTTTGACCACTAAAATATAATGTCGCTGCTAAATACCTATTTTTATAAATATAAGAGCCAACTATAACTTTATGCTTAAAAATCTATCTCTAAAGAACAAACTGGCGATCTCCGCCAGTGCTGCCATCATCCTCGGGGGAGTGTTGGTGGAGGGGCTGTCTTTCCGTGATGCTTTGCAAAGACTTGATGTTGAAGTCGCTCAGCGCCTAGAAAGTACTAGCGCATCTTACAACCAATACGTAAGCGACTGGCTACTATCGAAAGAACGTGCACTCACATCGCTTTCTCAAGACGCTGAAAAATCAGCGATTGTGACGCACCTTAAGCAGGTTCGCGATTCTGCCGCGTTTGATAACGTCTTCCTTGCGTATCCAGACGGTTCTCAAGACAACGCGAATGGTGTTGTATTGCCACCGGGTAACGATGACCCTCGCCAATGGGGTTGGTACACCAACGCAATCGCAAACCCTTCGAAAGTCTTTATGGACAATCCAACCGTTGCTGCGGCAACAGGTGCAAACGTAGTGTCTTTGGGTAAAGCACTCCAGCTTCACGGTCAAACCAGCGTGCTAGGTGCAGACGTGGAAATCGGTGACATACTAAATAGCCTGAACCAAGTGATTCTGCCTGGTGAAGGTTATATGTTCATCGCCAACGATCAGGGTAATATCTTTACCCACAACAACAGCAAGCTGCTTAACCAGCCCGTGAGCAAGCTGGGCTTAAATAACAGCGACATCGTCGCGGCTGCCAACTCTGGACAAGAGCGCACCATCTCCATCAACGGTAAAGACTTCGTGGTTTACGCGAAAGCCATCGATGGCACCAAATTGACCACAGTAACGGTTCTGGATAATGACTCTTTGGTCGCCCCACTTTACGATGCCGTTTGGGGACAAATCATCGCAACTACGATTGTGGTGATCATCTGTGTGGCCTTGTTTAACCTACTGTGTAACATCCTTTTCCGTCCGCTTTATAACGTGTCAAATGCCCTATCGCAAATCGCCAATGGTAGCGGTGATTTAACTCAGCGCATCAAAGTTGAGAACCGTGACGAAGTGGGTGAATTGGCAGAAAACTTCAACCAGTTCGTTGCCAGTCTTCAGCAACTTATCGGCCATATTCGTCATCAAGCGGAAAACTTAAACGATCAATCAGAGCTGAGCACGAAACGTGCAAACCAATCGGTTGAAGAGCTTAACCACCAGCAACAAGAAATCACGCTTGTGGCAACGGCAGTGACCGAAATGGCCTCTGCGACGCAAGAAATTGCTTCTCATGCCGAGCAAACAGCGAAAGTGGCGCAGGACTCGTCCGTAAGCACACAAAACGGCCACTCACTGGTAGTGAACACCAAAGACTCGATCAACAACCTGTCTTCGGAAGTGAACCAAGCCAGCGGTGTTATCAGTGAACTGAACCAGCATGCTCAGGACATCAATACCGTGCTATCGACCATTCGTGACATTGCTGAGCAGACCAACCTACTTGCATTGAACGCTGCGATTGAAGCTGCACGTGCAGGCGAACAAGGCCGCGGTTTTGCTGTGGTTGCGGATGAAGTTCGTGTTCTATCGCAACGCACTCATACATCAACAGAAGAGATCAAATCCACCATCGAAACGCTACAACGCACGACTCAGCGTGCTGTTACTTTGATGGAACGTAGCTCTGAACTGGCACTGGGCTCGGTAGAAGATGCCGACCGCGCCTCTCAAGCCTTGGATGAAATCAACTCGGCAGTAGCAATGATCAGCGATATGGCTACCCAAATCGCCACCGCCGCAGAAGAACAAACCCACGTGACCAATGAAATCACCCAGAACGTTACTTCCATCAAAGACGTCACGGATCACTTGGTTATCGGGGCAGAGGAATCGATGAATCAGTCGTCTGAGCTGAAATCTCAAGCAGAAGATCTCAATTCGAAAGTGGCAACGTTCAAACTGGCGTAATTCTCGCTTCAAACCTCAATTCCAAACCCCGCCACGTTGCGGGGTTTGTTGTTTCTCCCTTGTGTAAATTGGGCTTAAATTGACCCGAAAGCCCCAAAAAACCGTACATAAGAGCAATACCATCGACATCATCACCCATCGACATCAGCAAGCTTCTTAGAGAGCGAGATGGGCAATATATTTCAGGGAAACGGCTTTTTAACCTTATTCAGGAACACTTGAAGGGGTGCGCTTATGAATCTTATGGACCTACCCAAAAAACGGGGCAAATGGAATCTAGAACTGTGCAAACAAAGTGCGGCGAACTACAAAACACGTACAGCGTGGTGTGAAGGATGCAAAGCAGCCTACAGCGCGGCCTACCGTAATGGATGGCTCGACCAATGTTGCGCTCACATGCAACGTGTCGGCGTCAAATGGACATACGACAAGTGCAAGCGAAACGCCAAACAATACCACACTCGTTCAGAATGGAATCACGGCTGCAAGAGCGCCTACCACGCAGCAAGGAAAAACGGTTGGATAGAAGATTGCTGCGCTCATATGCTCCCTTCTCGCACCGGTAAGAAGTGGACCTTCGAAACCTGCTCAGAAAACGCAAAACGATACGAGACGCGCTCCGATTGGCAGCGAGGATGCAGCGGCGCTTACAACGCGGCCAATAGAAATGGATGGTTGGATGACTGCTGCACGCATATGAAGCCCATCGAATTGAAATGGGATTTGGCCGCCTGTGTCAAAAGCGCGCGAGCTTTCGGAACACGCACCGAGTGGATCAGTGCCTGTAAAAGCGCTTACCAAGCAGCCAGAAATCGAGGTTGGCTGGAGCAGTGCTGCGCTCATATGGGCGCCCCGAGAACACAAAAGAAATGGACGCTCGACGCTTGCATCCGAAGCGCGGCAGAATACAAAACCCGAACAGCATGGCAAGAAGGATGCAGTGGCGCCTACTTCGCCGCTCACCGCAATGGTTGGATGAAAAGGTGCTGCGCCCACATGCGTTCTGCACGTTCAAAATGGACGCTGAAAATCTGCAAAGGCAGTGCATCGTACTTCTCGACCAAAAAAGATTGGTTACGCTGCTGTCGCGGAGCTTACAACGCCGCTCATCGCAACGGTTGGTTAAGTGAATGCTGCTCGCATATGGCCAGACCTCGACCACGAGCAGCCTAGCAACCAGTAAGAACAACTCACTTGATTTCACCGCTGCAACAGTGCCCTTACTCGTTGCAGCAGACCCGTCACGAACCAATAATTGATTCAGATTAATAAAGCGTTAATCAGTCCAACATTAAAACCGTGAAGCACATAAAATACGCGTCCTATTTTACTGAGTAAGAGCTAACGAGTGACACGCGATCAATTTGAGTTATTAGCGCCGGGCGGCGATCTGGATTCCATCAAAGCAGCCATTGCTGCGGGTGCCGATGCTATCTACTGCGGACTGGACCGTTTTAATGCCCGCAACCGAGCCACCAACCTCACCTTAGATAACTTGAATGGCGTATTACAGCTTGCGCATCAGCACAACTGTAAGATCTTCCTGACTCTGAACGTGTTGATTCTGGAAAGCGAAATTCCAGCCATCGTGCGTTTGCTCAGCCAATTAAACACCACCGCGATTGATGGCGTGATCGTGCAAGATCTTGGTTTGGCTTACATTCTCAAGAATCATTTCCCAGATCTAGACGTACACGCTTCAACCCAACTCAACACGCACAACGAAGGACAGATCTTGTTCCTGAATCAGTTGACGGCAAGCCGCGTAAACCTCTCTCGTGAACTGAACATCAATGAGATCAAGCATCTGGCTCAGTTTGGTCGTGAGCATGACGTGATGATGGAAGTGTTTGTGCACGGCTCTTACTGCATTGGTTTCTCTGGCATTTGCTACATCAGCTCTGCGCGCAACGGCGCTTCGGGCAACCGTGGTCGTTGTAGCCAGCCTTGTCGTGAACAATACGAAACCACCAAAACTGGCAACAGCTACCCTCTCAACATGAAGGACAACTCGGCATTTGGCGATTTGGAAGCGCTTGCCGATGCGGGTGTGTATTCGTTGAAAGTAGAAGGCCGCATTAAGAAATCTCACTACGTGTACACCGTAGTTGATAACTGGCGTAAACAGATCGACCGCTTGTGTGATGGCGTAGAACTGTCAAACGACACCACAGAGTTGTACACCGTATTTAACCGCGATTTCTCTAACGCATTTTTGCAAGGGGATTTCGGTAAAGCGATGTACATCGATAACCCTCGCGATCACGCTGTAAAACACTTCTCAAAGATCTACAAATGCGAATCCGCCGATGATGTGCAAGGCGTGAAGAAGAAGCTCTACGACGACAAAACCGCAATCATTGAGAAGGTTGCAGAGAAGACGCAAGATTTTGATGTGACTTCAACGCAAGCCTCTGGCAGCAGCCTAAAGGGCGCGATTGATGTACCGACTTTGCCGACGCTGCCTCAACCAGCAATGCGTGAAGGCGCTCCGAAGCTATCTGTCTTGATTTCATCAGCAGAAGACACCGCACTATGCGAAGACAGCAATGTCGATGTGTACTTCCAGCTACCAATGGGATTGGCAGGTGAACTGAATGCGATGCTTGAGTTGTTCCAAGCAAACCCAAGATTGAAACCTTGGTTCCCTGCTATTTTGATTGGTGACGATTACCAAGCCGCACGAGCATTCTTAGAAGCAGTGAAGCCAGAATTGTCGATCACCAATAACTCTGGTGTGGGCATTTTGGCTCAAGAGCTGGGATTAGGTTGGGTTGCAGGCCCGCAGATGAACACAGTGAACTCCTACTCGTTCAAATGTTTGCAAGAAGAGTTCGCCGCAAGCGGTGCGTTTATCTCTAACGAGCTGAACATGAAGCAGATGCGCCACATTAAGCGACCGCACAGCATGCGCAGCTACTACAGTATTTACCACCCGAACACTCTTCTCACCAGTCGCCAGTGTTTGTTCCAACAAACCGAAGGTTGCCGCAAGATTAAGGTCAACAAAGGTTGTTTGAAGCGTTGTGACAAGCGCACACCGATCATCAACCTAAAAGACAACCCGTATGTGGTGCAAAAACAAAAAGGCAGTCACAACTCGATCTACAGCGAGCACAACGTGTTGAACCTAAAAGTTCTGCAAGATTTGCCTCAACTGTTAACTGACGTGTTAATCGACCTGCGCGACATCCAGACAGAAACTAAAGTCACGATGACCAAACCTGAATTGATCGATGCCTTTACCGCTCTGCTGAATGAACATAATGAGCAGCATGCTGAAGCACTTAATACCGTGATTCACCCAACGGCAAACGCTCAATACTTGAAAGGCTTGTAACGGAATCTCATCAGATTCAACCGCACAATTTATGGAAGACTTATGCACCCAATGAAGCAAGAAACACTGAGCTACTTTGATGATTTGAACTACAGCGTGATGGCGCAAACGGAAGAGGTTTATGAGCTCAAACAAAGCCGTACGGGTTTAACTGTTGAGCTTAACTTCTCTGTACTTGGTAAAGGCAAATTGCCCGCAGAAAGCGAACAGAGAACCGATAAGAAGCTGTACTTCATTGATATTGAAGACATCGAACGCATTGGTTTTGAAGCACTCGAACCTTTCGTGGTTGGGCTTGGTGAGCATTGCTCTATGGTGGTGTTTGAAGAAGAGTTCTTTGAACAAAGCATGAAAGAGATGTGGATGTTCCTATCGAACGATCCGCGTGATCGTGACGTCTTCAGCGACAGTAAGTTTTATCGCGCTTAACCCTTTCAAGGCGATTTTGCTCTTGATTTTCACCTCTTGGATGGCCGTTTTGAACACCAAAATCGCCATCCAATTTATCCCGCTTATTCTGACTCTGTACCAACCTATTTTTGGGCTCAAGATCTACTTTTCTCATCGTATTAGCAATTCATTTTATTCGCCCCAACAATGCTCTCCCACACAACCAAAAGCATTAATCAAGTAAATACTCTAGCCACTAATAATTGACATCAATATTCATCCCAATCAATAAATTAGCTTAATTTATAAACCTGGGTGCATATGATGATTTTTTTCTGAATCGACCTTCAAATTTTGAGTTGTTTCTTTTCATTTGTAACTGGGTGTAAGCAAAAAATATAGATGATTTCGGCAGTGGTTAGATCAAGGGCCTTCCCTCTCTTTGTGACATTTGCTTAGTGTTTGAAGTCCTCGCCGGAAATCCCTCACGAATAGAAAATCAACAAGGACAGTCACTTAGCTTTTTTAAAGCGAGTGATGAGGATTCAACAATGAAGAAAACAACAATCAGCTTGATGGTAACAGCGGTGCTCATGGGTTCCCCAATCATGGCCACCTCTGCTCTTGGTGCAACGCAAGAAAACGTTATAACAGCCGCTCAAAGCGAGTCGGTCTCTGCCACGATAACCGTGCCACAGGTTGACCAGTGGTACTCACAAGCGCAGATCGATTTGAAAAATATCTCAGGCCAGCAATTAGACTTGGCGGACGCAGAGATTTGGGTAACGTCAGACAAAGACGCGACGGTGAATAGTTCATGGGGCGCACCTTTTAATGTCAGCAGCCCTGCTCCCAATACGTTTGTCTTTACTCATGACAGCACGTCACAAATTCTAAACGATGGTCAAACGGCTCAAATCTTCTTTGGTCTCAATGCCAGCAATGGTGATTACATCGATGGAAACGACGTGCACGTCGAGAAGGTAATTATCAAGAATGATCCTGCACTTCAAGGCAAAATCACCCTACAAGCACCAAATTCACCACACGCCAGCCTAGCCGCGGCATCGATTTTGGTCGAAGGTGAAAACTACAGTGAGACCGTGTCTGTCCCGTGGGGAAGCAGCTTTGTTCTGGAGCACCTCCAAGATGGCGAATATCAAGTCACCGCTCAAGATGTAACGAGCGAAATGGGGATTGCCCACGCCTCCTCACCAACCTCAACCGTGACTGTCGATAGCGATGCAACGCAGCCTAGTGTTTCCGTGCAGTACGACGCGTTTATCTACTATGCAAGCATCTCGCTCACCATGCCTGCACTGGATGACATTACGGCAAGCCTAACCACAGATGCCATCGTGAAAGAGGCAGGCACGCAAGACGTTGAACGCAGCCTAGTGGTGCCATTTGGCGGCGAGATCGACATCAGCAAACTGCTTGATAACCACAAATACGATCTCTCCTACTCATCTATTACGGTAAACAACGTGCTTTACCAACCGAGCGACAACCTCGATGTCTTGGTCAACAAAGACACGGCGACGGAAATCAGCACCAACATCGTTGAAACGCCTATCGCGAGTGACGACTTCACTACCGTTCAAGCGAGTATTGTCGACTTACCTCAAGAAGCGATGCCAATTGTGCTCAACCTTGTCGCGAAAGATGGCTCTAGTCGCTACAGCTACGAGATTACTAGCTCGCCATTCACCTTACCTGACGACGTTAAGCCGGGTGAGTACGACATCCAAATCGATTCGGTGTTTGCTGGAGACACGCGTTACGCCTATGACGGTGATGACTCTGTCTCTGTCACGCAAAGTGATGCTCCGTTGTTGCTAACGCTGCCATTCCGCGAAGCGATGAGCCTTGCAGTCAAAGGCTTCCCAGATTACGTAGCAAACGGCACGGTAACGAACGACAGCGAACAGACCACCAATGAAATCGGCGCAACCAAGGTCAACGCAATCTTCAAATATGCTGGCTTGAGTGGCTCTGGTGATCCAGGCGTGATCCTGCCGAAAGACGAGCTTCCGCTGCATAGAACCTACGCAAATGCACAAAGCGCTTCAGATCTTTCAGGCCATCACGTTCTGCCAGTGATGGTGGTTTACACCGCAAACGCAAGTGGTGGTGCAAGCTGGACAGACTTAGTCGATGATGAATTGCTCTACAAACATTACGCGACCTTCATTACTCAAGCTATCGCGGCGCAAGAGTACGCGGCTGGTGATGGCAGCTCGCCAATGTCGTTTGTGCTTAACCCAGACTTCCTCGGTGAACTACAGAAAAACCCAAGCCATGTGGACGATCTAAACCAAGCAGGTGCGGTCAATGTGAATGACCAACTAGCTCGTGCGTTGGATTACATGAAGACAACTTACGGTTATCAACCACCAGTGGCCGTGCCTGAATTCGAGAACACACTGAAAGGCTACATTGCGTCACTCAACTTCATCATGAATGGCTTGGCAGAAGACGTAACGTACGGCTGGCAAATCAACTTGTGGGCGGTGGGCTCTGCCAACTGGATTCACCAGACAGACGACCAATCAGCTGACAAAGGCCGAGAAGTGGCGAACTTCGTCAACTCGCTGGATGTTTACACTGGCACTTACCAACCAGATTACATTGTGTTCGATAAATATGAGCGCGATGGTTTCGGCTCAGAAGCGATCGCGAACTACGCGTACAACGCCACCAGCTGGACACGTTACCTATCATATGTGAAAACCATCAGTGATGGCGTTGAGTCTCCGGCCATGATTTGGCAAATCCCAGGTGGCCACATGCCGACTCAAGATGAAGGCAATACACTGATCAACGTTGAGCATGAGGCGTCTGGCGGATCTTACTTTATGGGCGATGCGCGCATCGGTACGGACATCAACAACGTACGTACTGGCCTACTCGACAAGCAACTCAATCCAACCACTTACAACGGTGCGAGTAACGTTCGCGAATTGCTAGAAAAAGATGCGGGCTACGACTGGTCTCATGTGGCTATGCAAGATCTACCGAAAAGCAACGTGTTTGCCTTGTTATGGGGTGGTGGCTCAACTACGGCGGTCGTTACCATTGGCTCAAACGGCACGGACAACGGCTGGCTAGATAACAAAGTAGACGCTTACGCGCAAAATCCAACGTGTTTGGTTGGCAACGATTGTGACGGCTCAATTTGGGGCGGTGACGGCGGCGATAAGCCACCAGTCGACAATAATCCACCAAGCGTTTCACTGTCTCCGAACTATCAGGTAAACAGTGGCGAAAGCGTAACCATCACCGCTAACGCTTCTGATCCAGATGGCGATGTGATTAGCTATCAATGGGAGGTTCCTTCTGACCTAACGGTTGTCGGCGACACCAATAGCGACACGTTAGTGGTAACGGCTCCGGTCACAGACCCAGACCTCACCTTCACGATTTCATTGCAAGTTTCTGATGGCGAGCTAAATGCCTCAGATTCGACATCACTGAAGGTGGTTGGCGATAACAGCGGTGGCGGTGATGGCATTTGTGCCGATATTCCAGAGTTCGAGCAAAGACAATATCAACCGGGCGAACAAGTGACCTACCAAGGCAACTTGTATCAAGCCGACCGTTGGACAGACTCGACTCTCACTCCTGCTGACCCATATTCAGGCTGGACCTTGATTGACAGCTGTTCGTAACAGTCTGATTAATCAGCGTTAACCATCTAAACTCATAACATTCGATACCGTCTTGATAGGCGGTATCTTTTTGTTTGTCCTCCAGAGCTACGTGACCACTCTAAATCTGCCATTCTGTCCTAGACTAATAAGAAGCCATGTAAAGCCTTGTTAGCTAATGCTTTTACTAGGCACTCTTAACATGCTTAACACTTAGAAAGGCAAAGGATGAAGATTTCAAAAGGCATTGAAGAACAAGGCATCCCCGTTGGCAATTATTACGACAAGTACAACACTCAAAACCCTATTGCTCGAAAGTTGATGCAAGGCTTCGACCGTAACTTAACGGAACTGGTCAACAACGTAGCACCACAATCAATACACGAAGTAGGTTGTGGGGAGGGCGTATGGGTACTCAAATGGCAGCAGCAAGGTATTGATGCCAAGGGCAGTGACTTCTCTCATCAAGTCATTCAACTCGCGAAAGAAAATGCTCTGTCTAGTCACCTAAAAGAAAACCTATTTGAACAGAAGAGTGTCTATGACGTTGAGGCAGCGCATGACTCTGCTGAGATGATTGTTTGCTGCGAAGTACTTGAACATTTAGAGCACCCAGAACAAGCCCTCATCGCACTCCAACAACTTAACGCCTCCCACTATATTTTCAGTGTCCCGCGAGAGCCACTGTGGCGAGTACTGAATATGGCGAGAGGAAAATACCTACAAGATGGTGGTAATACGCCAGGACATATTCAGCATTGGTCAAAACGGACATTCAAAGCACTGCTGTCCCAGCACTTCGAGATTCTTGAAGTGCGATCCCCGATTCCTTGGACAATGGTACTCTGCCAACGAGTCGAACATGACTAAGGAAAAAATGAAGCTCATCTTGAGATGGCTCGGTAGGTTGATTACTGTTTTTGCCATCGCGTTCGTACTTGCGAAAATCACTGATTATTCTCAGCAAATAAATGTAACGTCCCTCTCTTCTCAAACCTACTTCATTACGGCTTTATGCATCTTACTTTATGCGTTCGGTAACTTACTTTTAGCCCGAGCGTGGGGGCTCTTGTTGTCTGGTTTAGGCTCTCAGCTAAAGCGTAACTCCATGATTTGGGTGTTTGGATTGTCCCAACTCGCCAAATACTTACCGGGCAATGTTTTTCATTTCGCCAATCGGCAAATCCTTGGCGTGGAACAAGGCATCAACAACCATACCTTGTTGAAATCCTCAGCTTGGGAAGTCGGGCTAATGATAGTGACGGCGAGTACCTTCAGCACCTTTCTTATCACTTATTACTTCCCCGGCCTAACATTGCTCAGTCTTGTGTCTTTTTTCACTTTAAATGCCGTTCTAGCCGGTATTTTGCTGCGCATATCGAACATCAACTGTGTGAAAGCATTTGGGTTGTACCTGCTCTTTTTTACGTTGTCCGGTAGCTTATTTTCTGCGGTGTATTTGAGCCTATCTACTCACGATGGAGTTGGACAATGGAGCCTACTTATTGCTTATTTTGTTATCGCTTGGCTCGTTGGTTTTCTTACGCCTGGCGCTCCTGCGGGGTTGGGAGTGAGAGAAGCCGTACTAATCGTGCTATTGGGCACAACCGCACATCAAGAAACACTAATACTCGCCGTACTGCTTTCACGCATTATCACTGTTTTGGGTGACCTGCTTTTCTTTGCCATCGCTTCTTTTTATCGGCCACGACAGAAGATATCGACCAATTAACATTAACTCCTAACACCTTGCTGAAGCTATTCTCCTGAGCGCTTTCTCCGGTGCTCGAATTCGTTTTCCTCTTTGGTGTGTTCTTGCTTTTCTAGCTTCTCTTCCAAGACTTCAATTCGGTGCAATACCTTTTCCGTCAGCTTCCGGTTGAAACCAATTAAATCAGCAACTAACCCCATTAATAGCGTGATGAAGCCGAGAATCAATAACGTTGAGCCAAGCACCAAAGACTGCACATGACCATCGCCTGCTCCATGAAAGAAAAAGTACAAGAAGCGCATAATAGGAATCACACCACAGACCATGGCCACTAGGCCAATAAACAGGAACACCTGCAGCGGTCGATACATGGTGTAGACTCGCACTAACGTCGATACCGACATTTTTAAGAACTGCGGAATACTTTTGAATAAACGGGACTCTCGCGTCTTCTCATTGGTTCGAATCGGGACAGAAACCACATGTAAACGCTTGGCGCTGGCTTGAATCAACATCTCGATGGTGTAGCTGAAGTCAGAGACAATATTGATTTGCTGCGCTGCACTTCGGCTAATGGCACGAAAGCCACTCACCGCATCACTGACTGGTAATGCTGTAGCTTTAGCAATCACGAAGCTGCCAAACACTTGCAAACAACGCTTAAAAAAAGAAAAGTGTTTATTGCTGTATCCACCGCGATCGCCAACCACAATCTCGGCTTGCTGCTCCAAGATGGGCTTGACCAACAACGCAATATCTTCCCCGTTGTATTGGTTGTCGCCATCGGTATTTACGATGATATCCGCATGCTGGCGTAAGCATTCTTCCAGCCCTTTACGAAAGGTGTACGCAAGCCCTTTGTTACTGTGGTTAATCACAATGTGATCGACACCTAATGACTTCGCAACCTCTGCCGTACCATCGGTCGAACCGTCATCGATGATAAGAATTTCGACCTTATCAATACCTTCAATTTCTCGCGGTATGGTATGGACGACCGCGGCAATGTTATCCGCTTCGTTGTAGCACGGTATCTGGACTATCAGCTTCATCAAATCCCCTTCCTTATGCTAGAGCAAAGCTCAAAACCCAGTGAACAATACGTGTGATTGAGAGACGCTCTCTGGCCGATGTAAATGATCCCCCCAACGCATCACAGCCTCGCCAGCAGAGGCCGAACTTACTTGGTATGAACCTTTCGATAGATAACGAACTTGGTCACTGTTCCATGTTTGGCCGTCGAGCAAAATATCGATCTCTCCCTCAAGGGTGTATTCACCTTCAATATGAATTCGAATCACTTGTAGCTCATCTGCCTGAGTAAAATGCAGCACTTTTCCTGCGACAAAGAGTTGTTGCCAGTGATGAATATAATTCGATTTCAATGCCTCACTATCTTGCGCGAGTAACCAGTCTTTTGGCTCCGAGCCACCATGTTCATCTTCTTTAGACTGATTAACGTTAAGCGCATTTACACCAAGCACATCTAAATAGTGCGTATTAGCCACAACAAACACGGGATTCGCATTTTCTATCGCGGATTGAATCACAGGGATACCTCTGGCTTGATAATCCTCATAGCCCCAGGTGCTCATAAAGAATCCCTGCTTTGAATAGCTGGAAATCATGGAGCAACGATCAATGTAGGCGACAGGTTGAGGAAAGATCTTATGAATTGCTTCGATAAAGTCGCGTTGATAATCCAGCGTGCTTTTCGTCGGAAAAACGAAGCCATTGACCGCAATAGAAACCGCGAATAGACCTGGGATCATAATGGAGAAAATGTGGCTGGCCTTATCATTCAGATAATGATGAACCCCATCCCATGCAACGGCGAACAACACACACACCGGCGCTAACATAAAGGCGTAGTAATACGGAAAGGCATTTCGATACAAAAAGAAGGTGCCGAGCAACAGCACCAAACTCAGTAACTTTAGAGACGTAGCACGGTCAATTTGAACTTGATTAAAGCAAGAGAACACCGCAAAGGCGATACCGAACAGTAAAGCTATCCAATATCCAAAGTCCGTCACCAATGAATGCTGGAAATAAAACCACCGTGGAAAGAACTCTCTTTGATTCATGGTCTTATCCGCTGCACTCAACATAGAGCCCGCATCTGCTCCACTACTCAAACCACTAATGGTGAGATAGTGCCAACTGTAGAGAATCGCAAATGACACCAATATCGAGCAGCCATAAATCAAAATTTGTTTAGCGTATCCCACGCGATCTTGTGTCCAATAAAAACAAACCAACACAGTCATTAAGAAAGTGGGAATATACAAAGAAGTCTTAAGTGTGATGAGTAAAGCGACGGCGGTAAGCACTCCACAGATAACCGAACGGCGCCAAGTAAGCTGGTCCCGAAAGACATAGAACAAAGAGATCATGACGAGGAAGGTCGCAATAGGATCCGTTCTAAAGCTCGCCCCCATTCGGACGTTGAATGAGAACGCAAAGTAAGCAAGTACAGCAAACAAAGCCCCCGTGACACTGCACTGAAGTCGGCAAAGCTTATAAATGCACAGCCCAGTTCCCAACTGAAACACGAGCATGACTGATCTAGCGGCAATGATTTGATCGACTTCATTGCTAGACACATGCTGTAGCCAAGTGAAGAAGTGGATATGAAAGGTTTGAAAACTGTTGATTGCTTCACCGTTAATCAATTGGTGAACAAAAGAAAGGTAATAAAATTCATCCCAGTTAACTTCGTAGCGGAATGCCACATAAAAACGTGCAACCACGGCAGCGAAAAACAACGTCCCTAATATCAGAGCGGAGCGAAGGAGAACCTTGCTCTTTGATTGGTTGCACTCGTCTACTTGCTCGGTTGTTTCCATAGGTACACATTCCTTGTTGACCTACTTATCATTCATCCTCTTGTTACAAGACTCTTTCCGTTTGAAGGCGCATAAGTACTTGAACAATTTTGACCAAACCCGTTGTCAGTATAGTTGCTCCTAAACATCCACGAAGGATTCTCTTGGTTACAACAAGATTAAGCGACAACCTCATCAGAAATCACGTGTTTACTCTCTCTCAGCTTGAACGAGGTAAAAGCCCACCCAAACGAGCATTTTGAATGGTTGTGATTGTTATGTGCTTCAAACTCGCACCAACAATTCTTGAACACTCGCCTTGCACTGACTACAATGGCGCACTTTTTCTAATGACTTCAAGGTCACACAAAATGACAGATACAGCTAAACCAGCTCTACCAGATCGCCTAGCGGGTAACCCACGTAGCCCATTCTTCATCAAAGAATGCTTCGAGCACCAAATCGGTATTCGTATCAACGGCCAAGAGCGTACTGACGTAGAAGAATACTGCATCAGCGAAGGTTGGGTAAAAATTGCTTCTCCTAAAGCAAAAGACCGTTTCGGTAACCCAATGCTTATCAAGCTAAAAGGCGAAGTTGAAGCGTACTACGTGTAAGCCGACCTCAATTCAAGAAAAAGCCCAACGCTTTAAATGCGTTGGGCTTTTTTTTGTTCTTTTACTGAGATGTGTGTTGCGCCCCAATGTAAGCCGCCACGAACACCCGTTAGTTCGCTAACTCGAGCAGTTTTACTGAGCTGTCTACGTTGCAGTAGCCAAAGCTTAGCGCTGCCATAAATGCTGCATGCACTTGCTTGGCTGGTACTTTCACGCCATCAAATTCTAAGTCTAGCGTCGCACAACCGTCGTGAGCGACGTGACATTCATACCCTAAATCCACGGCAGCACGTGAGACTGCATCAATACACATGTGGCTCATCGCTCCAACGATCACCAACCTCGTGACATTTTCATCATCAAGAATGGCTTGCAAATCCGTATCTCGAAAGCTGTTGATTTGATGCTTTAGCACCACAGCCTCACCTTCGATAGGTGCGACACTTGAGTGAATTTGCGCACCTTCAGAATTAGGTAGGAAGAACGGCGCTTCCTCTGTTGGAAACTCATGTCTTACGTGCACAACGGGTAACTCTTTTTGGCGAAATGCATCAAGCAGTTGTGCTGCGTTCTCTGCCGCCTCTTCTGTGCCTGACAGTGGCCATTTTGCACCTGAGTAGCTTGGGTAGTAGTCGTTTTGAAAATCAATCAATAGCAATGCAGTTTTAGACATTCTTCTCTCTCTTTGTTTTGTCTGTGGCTGATGGGTGTATTGTGCCGATGATTCGCCGTACACACCCATGGCAAAAATGACATAAAACAAGCCAAAAACGACAAAGTAAGATTTAAGCCGATCTTATGCTTATAGTCAGAAGGAAAACTTATGTCCTTATCAATCCACTTAGCCAGCTATGCAGTACAAGTTATTAAGAAATCGATGTAAATCGCTGTTTTTATCTGATTGTTGTCTAAAGTTTCTAGAGAACTAACTGCAATAGCCATTGCCAAAAGAAACGACACCTTTTAATACAGGGAGAGGAAATGGAAAGCCCACTTGTCACACTCAAACACGCCAGCAAAAGCTTTGTTGATGGCAAAGAGACACATCGCGTGTTGGAAGGCGTCGACTTTACGTTGAACACAGGAGCGAGTGTTGCGCTAACGGGCGCAAGTGGTAGCGGCAAAAGTACTTTACTCAATGTCATCGCTGGCTTTGAGCCACTTTCCGATGGTGAGTTGTGGTTAGATGGTGATAACACATCGGCTTGGAAAGACCCGCAATGGAGCCGATTTCGACACCAAAAACTCGGTGTTATCTTCCAGCAATTCAATCTATTAACGCCGCTCAACGTGCAGCAAAACATCGCCTTCCCTCTGCATTTGAATCAACAGAAATGGGATAACTGGTGCGATTACCTGGTCGAAACGCTGGGCATCAGCCAACTTCTCGACAGGCATGTTTCTGCTCTTTCAGGCGGTCAACAACAACGCGTCGCTATTGCCCGTGCACTTGCCCACAAACCTAAACTGCTACTTGCTGATGAACCCACAGGAAACCTCGACCAAAAAGCAGGGTTAGAAGTGATGAAACTACTCAGTGAAATCACCACCCAAGGCAATACCGCCGTGCTCTTGGTGACACATAGTCCTGAGTGTGCCGAGTTTATGCAAACCCCGTTACGCTTAAAAGATGGGCGTTTACAAAACGGACTGGCGCAAAATCAGCACGATGTAAATGAGCAACATCATGAAGCAAGCTAAGCTATCAAACACCAGATTCACTCATACCCGACTCGCCCTGAATCTGTTTGTAGCGCACTATCGGCAGGCGCCACTGCAAGCCGCCGCAATTCTGATCGGTATCGTGCTGGCAGTGACCTTGTTTGTTGCGGTGCAAGCCATCAACCTCAATGCCAAGCGCAGTTATGCTGAGTCTACCGAGCAGCTTAGCGCACAAGCTCAGAACTTAATTATTCCACCAGCAGGGCAAAACTATCTGCCCGAATCACTCTACTTCACCCTTAGACAGAACGGACTCAGTGCAGCACTACCGGTAATCGAAGGACGAGTGAGAGACGAACAAGGGCGTCGTTGGTCAGTGCAAGGTAGCGAGTTAATTGCTGCCATCTCTTCTCGTTCACGCTATTCATCAGATAGTGAGGATAACGTGTCTTTGTTCGACAGTGCTTTGCCTCTACCTGAGCTTTTAGCCGGCAAGCCAATCGTGATGATGAGCCAATCTCAACACCAAAACTTAGGAGAGGTAGAAACCCTAACTTTAGACGACATCTCAACCCAAGTGGTGGTACTACCCGATGATTGGCAATTGGGCAGCCGAATGTTGATGGACATTGGCTTTGCCCAGCAAATGCTCAATAAACAAGGACAGCTCAGTTACATTGCGGTTTTCCCTTCGGGCGATAAAGGGAATAAAGACACGCAAACAAAATGGCAGAACCTGATTGGCGAGCAAGGGCAATGGATTTCCAATAATCAAAGTGCAGACCTTGGCTCACTGACCGACAGCTTTCACCTCAATCTCACCGCAATGAGCTTACTCGCCTTTTTAGTCGGGCTGTTCATCGCTTACAACGGCGTAAAGTACAGCTTGCTGAAACGCAGTCGACTGTTAGTGCAGATTCAACAGGCGGGCGTTGCGCCGAGCATTGTGTTCTCTGCGCTGTTAGTTGAACTCACTATTCTCGTTACCATCGGCGCTTCCCTCGGTTTTGTATTAGGCATGCAACTTAGCCATTGGCTACATCCGACCGTAGCACTGACTTTAGAGCAACTTTATGGTGCGACACTGCTGCCCGGCACTTGGCAGTGGCAATGGTGGGCGCAAGCGCTGTTGCTCACGTTAGCCGCCACCTTATTAGCATGTTGGCAGCACTTTAAACAACGAGTGCGCCAGCCGCTCTCCTCTCATGGAGGATTTTATCAAGCGCCGGAAGCCTCTAACGAAAACCAATTGTTCGTCATAGGTATTGCGTTGACGACTCTCGCGCTTGCAGGTTTGTGGCTGAGTGATCATCATCGCTTTACCATGGCGTGGCTCGGTGTGCTTGTGGTGTCGATTCCTCTATATCTACCCAAAACACTCAGCGTCTTAGCCAATTGGTGTGAAAAACGCACCACTTCCGGTTTAATGCAATATCTGTTTGCTGAGCTGCGCGAGCTGATTTCTCCGCTTTCTCTCGCCATGATGGCGTTGCTACTCGCCGTTACTGCCAATATTGGGATGAACACCTTAGTGGGCAGCTTTGAATCCACCCTAAAACAGTGGTTAGAACAAAGGCTACACGCCGATATTTACGTCAGCCCCGCGCAAGGAGAAATCGCAGATGTGGAGCGCGCGTTAGGGCAGTTCGACAAGGTTGAGACCGTCTACAAGCAATACTACGTCGACGATAATCTGCAAGGCTTACCAATTTTGCTTGGTACCAAAGACAAAGACACCTTAGAGCAAACCATGGTGTTCAAATCGCATTTGGAGAACTTCTGGTCCCGCTTTTACCAAGGTGAGCTGGTTGCCATCAGTGAACCAACCGCGGTCAAACTGGGTTTATCACTGGGTAGCGAGCTCACGCTTGATGCCGCTCCAAATAAGAACCTGCTTGTGGGTGCGGTATTCCATGATTACGGCTCACCCAACGGTGAAGTGTTATTGGCACCTAAATTATGGCAAGAGAGCGGATTTACCGACTTGCCGACAAGCCTTGGCATTAAAGTATCTGGTGACCCACAAATCGTCTACGACCAACTACGCGAGCAATTGAATCTGCATCCAAGTCAGCTCTACGATCAGGCGCAAATCAAATCCATCGCGTTGGATATATTCTCACAGACCTTCGCCATTACGCGCGCGCTCAACGGCGTAACTTTGATGGTCGCGGTGATTGGTTTGTTCAGTGCTTGTTTTATGTTACTCGACGCGCGCAAAGCCGCCATTGCAAGGCTGTACGCTCTTGGCGTCAGCCGTCGTAAATTAATGACCATGGTGGTCGGACAGATCGTCGCTCTGGTCAGTTTTACTCTGGTTATCGCCCTGCCCCTCGGTGCCATGGTGGGATATGTGCTGACAGATATCGTCACCTTGCGCGCTTTTGGTTGGAGCCTAAATTATCTGTGGAATTGGAGTGATGCCCTCAGTATTGCGGCGATCACCATCTTGGTGGCGGTGATTGCAACCTTGATTCCGCTATGGCGATTGGTCAGTAAGCCTGTCGTGTCCAGTTTGCAAAGCTAGGTGTTGTGATGGTTCGATTAGCAAGCAAACTGACTCTGCTCATAAGCAGCTTGATCCTATTTGGATGTGAAGATGCCCCACAAAAAAATATGAGCACACAAAATATGGGCACTTTGCTGGGCAGTGGAGATATGCAAAGCGAGAGCAACCCATTCACACCCGTGGAAAAAGGTGTCGAACTGACCTTCCCAGCAGACCATCAAGCACACCCGAACTTTCGTCATGAATGGTGGTACTTAACCGCCAACTTAATCGATGAAGACGGCAACCCACTTGGCGTTCAATGGACACAATTTCGCTTTGCTGCTGCGCCGCCGTCACCACCACCGCCAAGGGGCGAAGATGACGCGAAGAAAACCGAATGGCAAGCTCAGCAAATCTACATGGCGCACAGCGCGGTCACTACAACGGACAAACACTACGCAGATGAAAAATGGTCACGCGACCAAGCCTCTCTAGCCGGCGTCGATGACTCTCCATTTCGGGTTTATCTGGATGATTGGCAGTGGACTTCTTCAACCAACGATCTCTTCCCCGCCACGCTAAATGCCAATTCAGAACAGTTTGGCTACTCGCTCACTCTTACCAGCCACGCGCCTTATCAAAAGCAAGGCGAACAAGGGTACAGCACCAAAAGTGCCGATGGTCAGGTGGCTTCGTATTACTACAGCCAACCGTTTATTGATGTCTCCGGTGAAGTTACGATCGACGGCAAAACCCATCAAGTATCCGGCAAAGGTTGGATAGACCGAGAGTGGAGCTCGCAGTTCTTGCTCGATTCACAACAGGGCTGGGACTGGTTTGCTCTAAGGTTGAGTGACGAAACCAGCTTGGTAGTGTTCCAATTGCGGGATTCCAAAACCGGAGCAGCCAGTTACGCCAGCGCAAAGCGGATGCAGCAAGATGGCTCTGGCATCGCCATTTCTCAAAAAGACATTCGCTTAAAAGCAACCAAACAAACAGAAATCCAAGGGCGAAAGTTTCCAACCCAGTGGCAAGTGTCGATTCCAAATCAGCAAATTGAGCTTACCGTTTCTGCTCTCAACCCGAACGCGAAAATGCCGCTTTCTGTGCCTTATTGGGAAGGCCCAATACGTATTGAGGGCTCTCATTCTGGGACTGGCTACATGGAACTCACTGGCTATTAGTCAAAATAAAAGCCGTGCACGATATAAGTCATTCGATTAATAATAAAGCCATTATCTCCACGAACGGTTGAAACTTCATGAGCAACATCACTCTGCCTATTCCAAAATTACAGCTCATTTTAGGAGAGCCGTTCAGAGCGCTCGAGTTTTCAGGCATCCAAGAAGCACCGTTTATCGAGCCGCATCGTCACGAGTACTGGGAAATCGTGTGGTGTTTGGATAATAGCGGAACGCAGAGTATCGATTTCATCGAATACCAAAACCGCCTCGGCCGTTTATTTACCATTTCACCAGGGCAGGTTCACCATTCTGAGTTTATGGGCAAAAGCGTTCGCATGTTGATCTTCAGCCCCGGCTTCGCTGAAACTAATCCACGCAGCACGCAACTGGTGAATACCGTATTTTCTACGATTGATCGTCCACCGTACCTTGATTGCAACGAAGAGGGTTTTCCCTACCTAGAATCGATTTACACATTGCTCCAAGAAGAATGCGAACGAGAGGCGTGCGACTGGGATCTTGTAGAATCACTCCTCAACAGCTTTCTACGCTATGCATTGCGCTTTTCTAAACAGCCATTCCAAAAAGGGGAGCAGAAAGATGCTCGCATTGTTCAATTGATCGAATTGATTGAACTGCATTATCGCGAACAAAAGAAATGCCAGTTCTACTCCGATGCCTTAGCGCTCACAAGCAAACGTCTAAACGAATTAGTGAAAGCCGACAGAGACAAGACGGTCACGCAACTGATTCATGACCGAATCATATTAGAAGCGAATCGAGAGCTGGTGTTTTCGACCAAAACCGTCAAGACCATAGCCTTTGAATTGGGCTTTGATGACCCTGCTTATTTCAGCCGTTTCTATCGAAAGCAAAAGGGCGAAACGCCTGCAGAATTTCGCCATCGATGTTCAGATAGTACAATATAAAGGGCGGATAATCCCTTTTATCCACGTTTAAATGTACCAATAATACCCGAAAATAAATTCATCACATTCGGGTATTTTTCTATTCCATGGCTATCAACCTAAACACTGATCCTATTTCAAAATCCTTTTATCAGTATCTATGGCCAGCGCTGACTGGCATGTTAATAAAATCCTTGTTCATAATGGGCGATACACTCATCGTCGGGATGGGCATCGGCTCCGAGGGAGTCGGGGCAATGGCATTAATTGTTGCGCCATTCTCCATTTTTACCGCCATTGCAATGATGGTTGGAATTGGTGGCGCCGCTAAAATGTCGATAGAAATTGGCAAAGGAAAATCCAGAGCCAGCCAAATCTGGTTTAGTCAATCAATCTTGCTCACAGCACTGCTTTCGAGCATAACGGTTGGAGTTGGCATAGTCTGGCTAGATGAAATCATTGCATCAATTGGAGCCACAGGCTCTATAGCGAAACATGCTCAAGATTATATGTCTGCAATGCTACCTTTTTTCGTCGTCTACTCACTCGCTTGGGTTTTATCCTGCTTTGTACGCAACGATACAAACCCTAAACTGGCCACTTATGCCATGTCTTTTGGTGCGATAGCTAACCTTGCATGCGATTATTTTTTCATCATAAAAATGGACATGGGAATGGCAGGGGCAGCCTATGGAACGGCAGTCGCACAAACACTAATTGCATTAATTTTAATCACTCATCTCGCCAGAGAGAAAGGCACGTTGAGGCTTAATTTAAAAGGCATCGGATTAAGTAAAGCGAAAGAAATTTTAAGTATAGGCACACCGACTTTCTTTCTTGAACTCACATCAGCAATGACCATTATTTTGTTCAATTATGTCCTACTAAACCAGTTCGGTGAGGGCTACATTATCGCCTACGGTTTGACCACAAACGTTGGTATATTTGCCCTATTTGTCATGGTAGGCATCGCACAAGCATGTCAGCCAATCCTCAGCTTTAATCACGGAGCAGGACGACCTGAACGCATTGACGAGATTCTAAAACTGGGGGTGAAAGCAGCCATGGGCAGCGGTACGGTCTTTCTGTTAGGTATCTGGCTGTCGGCGCCACTGATTGCCTCGATATACTTAGGTAATGCGAATGACTTAATCCCAATCGCCGCAAGCGCACTGACGTTCTACTTCTTCGGGGTACCTTTGATGGGGTTGAACATGGTGATAGCCAACCTGTTCCAAGCCATTGCCAAGCCAAAACAAGCGACGCTTATTTCCTTATGTCGAGGGTTTGTGTTTGTTGCGCTAGGTGTATTGCTACTGCCTAAGTTTTTCCCGCAAGACGGCATTTGGGCAAGTATTGTCTTTGCAGAAACGCTCACCGCGGTGATCAGTTTGAGCATGTTGCTAAACTACAAACGTAAAGCCCTTTTACCCGCCTATTCTTGATATTAAATAAATCGGGCCTACAGACTTGCTGTAGGCCCGAATGCATTGAGCAGAGCGCTTATTTAGTTACGTTCATCGAAAACAAAGTTGCCCACGACACTAAAGTGATCCGAGAGGTGCCACTCTCCCCACGAGTCTTCAGTGACTCGCTGTTTCAACTTAACGGTGTTGGTGTTTTCAAAAGCCCTGCGATGCTCCGAGCTTACAAATACATAATCAAGGTACTCAGACTTTTCGCCACCAGAATAATTAGCCGATGCGTAAGCGTTGATTTTCGGCTCAAAGGTTGCTGGCGTGTAGCCCAAGTAAGCCGGAGGATCGACCTCAAGCGTTGCCAGCATCAGCAGGTACTCCATAAAGTCACTGTTTTTATCGATGTTGAAATCGCCGGCATAAATAACCGCCTCGTCAGCAGGAATCTGCTTGGTCAGCATAAAAGTTCGCAATAAGCCGAGTTGCAAGCGACGTAGCCGCTTTGCCTCTCGGGTATCAAAGGACGCAAGGTGGGTGTTGAAGATATGGTATATCTCGCCGTTCTTATCGATTTTGGTGTATACAATCCCCTTATCCGCATAACAGTCTGTCCCTGAGCAATGATCAAAAACCAGAGCATCCGATTCTAAAATTGGGTATCGGCTCAAGGTCACCACACCGCCATCGTACATTGCATTGCTCTCGCCCCCAACCACGTCAGTTCGGTAAGGATACTCATCACTCAAAGCGTCAAACATCGGCTCTCTGTAGCTCGAAAATGCCTCTTGCAGCGCTAGCACATCGTAACCAGACAGATTGTGCTCCATCATGGCTGCACGGGCAGCGATGTCTGAAGAAACAGAAGGGATCATCCACAGATTATAAGTCGCGACTTGTAAGACATGCTCTCGATACTCCATGTCTGCAATGTCATGCTCGGCTATCACAAACTCAACGTCATCGAAACCAGAGGTATAAACGGCCTTTGCTCCAAACTCCGCATGACGACCATCGCCACGATTCACTTCCGTTACGTACGGGTCATAGTCACCTTTCAGTACAAGCCTCTTATATCCGTAAGATAGCGTCGTGCCTGCACCATGCCCAACCAAACGAAGCTGTGCGATAGGAGTCTCTCTCTCTTCTACCCAGCCACCGTCTTGCCCATTTTGGCGATCTACATACATGTAGTAGTCATAGGTCGCACCATTTACGATGCCGTAGTAACGGTTAAAGTCCGCCACCTTTACGCGTTCATATGGCAGGATAATGACTTGCTCGGAGGGCGCACGATACTGGTAACCATTTTCGACAGGCTCCGTGGTATCTACGACGAAATTCACACGTATTGCTTCACTAGTGCGGTTTATGTAATAAACAGAAGTAGCCAGTGCTTGGAACGTCATTGCCCACAACAAAGTGGCAATAGTCAATGTTCTCATCATTAATATTCCTTATTAGTTGTTACACATAGACTTACGAGTTCAAACTAAACCCAATATGCAACTAAGTGCAAAACAAAAGAATTAGAAATGTGCGATGTAATTTAATTGTGAATCAATTGTTATATTTATGTGATTTTCTTTCAAGTTATGACCAGTTAATAACCCAATTAAAGCGATGCTCTCGTAAGTATCAGAAGCACGAAATATTGGGTGCCGCCAAATTCTCTCAATCACTACCATCCATAAACCCGACAGTGATAAACTCAGGTTCTATTTCATTCTGTGATTAAAAGGAAATGCGATGAACCCGATTATTGCGCTGCTAAAAGAGAACAACATCAGCGATGAACAAATCAACGAGATTTTTCAGACTCTGACGCAAAACCCTCTAGCGGCAATGGCAACAATCAGCCAACTAGGCTTGCCACAAGACAAGCTACAAATGCTGATGGCGCAAGTGATGCAAAACCCTGCGCTAATCAAAGAAGCGGTAGACGAATTGGGATTGGATTTCTCAAAGGTTGAAGAAGCAAAAGAGAAGCTTCAAAGCCAAAATCAAGGCAACTAAGCCTTTGCCATTTAGCGCTGAATATAGAAAAGGCCGTTAACCCGAGCATGTGGGTTAACGGCCTTTTTTGTTGGGATGGCCTCCCACTCACGCGCTTACTCATTAAAACATCCCACTAACGCTGTTTATCTTTTAATCCAAACACTTAGAACACAAATTAATACCTCATCATTTTCGTGATCCTACTTCGCGTTTTGGCCACGCGCGTTCATTCGCTCGGCTGAGTTGGGATTCATTTCACAGATTATTCATGAACCGGACCTAGACTGGCCCCATCCATCGACTTTGTTCGAACTATAAAAACACGAAACACTAGGTAATACAGCACCTCTAGGATACCCCATGAAGAAGAACTTACTTGCCATTGCTCTTGGTAGCGTGATTGCGCTGACTGCTGCCCCATACTCTATCGCGGCTAACGATGCTGCTGTCCAATCTTCAGCAGACTACTCACAGATCGTCACTAAACGTCAGGTTGTCGACCAGCTTCTCAACGACGCAGTACAAGCATTCAAATCCCCTACGCGTATCTCTCATGCGGGTTTTACCGCCAAAATGCCGAGCAACATGGAGATTGTTACCGACCGCTTACTAGAAGCCTACAAACTTGAGCCGTACCGTACTGACCTACTGATTTCTGCGGCCAACGCGCAGATCTACAACAAGAATGCAGACCGCGCGATTGAACTGTTTGAACAAGCCCTTTCTGTTGCACCAGACGATGTGGATTTACACGCTTACCTAGCGGTATGGCAACGCTTTGAGGGCAACCAAGCGGAATCAGCGAAACACATGGCGACACTCACTAAGCTCAATGCAGGTAAAGCGGCAGACATCCAGCGCATCTTCGACACCGTCGACCGCGTACTTACAACGCCACTAAAAGAGAAAGCCGACAAAGGCAAATTGGATGACAAAGGCGCAATCGTCACGTTGGGATACGCGCTGAACCCAGATGGTTCAATGCATCAAATCTTGGTTGAGCGTTTGGAAACCACGCTAGCAATGGCGAAAGCAAACCCAGACGCGTTGATCGTATTGACGGGAGGCGTACCGAAGAACCACAAAACCGAAGGCAAGTTAATGGCGGATTGGCTGATTGAAAAAGGCATCAGCAAAGATCGCATCATTGAAGAAAACTACGCCACCAGCACGGTAGGTAACGCCCTATTCAGCAGCTACGCATTGGCGCGTCATAACATCAAACACGCGACCATCATAAGCTCAGCGAGCCACGTGCGCCGTGGTCAAACCTTGTTTGAAATCGCAAGCTGGCAAACTGGACCACAAGACATCACTTTTGACACAGTGAGCTACCCAGACAAGCCACTGAAAGACTTAGCCAAAGCCAGCGATGGCGAACTGCTTGGTATCTACCGCGATGCACTGCGTACTTACGGCATTTGGAGCTACCGCTCTTACCCGCTAGAGTCGCGTTAATACACTAGAGCCAGAAAGCAAAAGAGACCGCGTTAATGCGGTCTCTCATAGAATCATTTGAACATGATGCAGTGGTCAATCAATGCGTTTTGTAGGTTTTGTTTGTCACTCAGAATCACTAGAGCATAGATAGTATTTTTGTCACCAATTCGGTAAAGCAGCTTGAATCCATCAAAGCTAAATTGCCGGATGTCGTAAACACCGATTGTTGTCAGTTCATAACAAGGGGGATAGATAGACGGGTTATTCAAAACGTTGTGTTCAAACCTCTGCTGAACCGCAATTAATCTATCAATCACATCGTTGCGAGCGCTCCAGTTCGATAAATAGTTAATACTCTGAATAGCCGTATTTTCAAAGGTTTGTGTATAGAGAACTTTTGCTTCCATGCTCGTATCAAACTCAATCTTTGAGTGCTGCTAACGTGCTCTTCATATCTTCTGATGACTTTACACGTTCATTCGCAACATCATTTTGAGCAAAGCTAACAAACTTCATTAAAGCAATGGCTTCATCACGCTCCTGACGTTCTTCATAAGACTCAACGACATAAATAGGCTTACCATTTTGCGTAATAGTCATTGGTTCATCCAGTTCAAGCTTCGCAGCATTCTTTTTTAGATAACTTACCGTTTCAGTGCTCATCACATGACTCCTATCGGCAACCTCGCTGGTGTAACAACAAGCGAATCCAGCCGAGCTATACTGCAGGTTTGACCGAAATATTTGAATCAATAGAAAGTGCTAATCACATTCTATTTTTCGTTTAGATTTTGACCTAATCTTGCCAACTATACCTGTGCATTTCGAACAAACCAAATTAAGTTTAAATTTAGACTCCTACTTCAAATATAGAAAAAGCCTGCGTACTTGCAGGCTTTCTTGTCTTTGTGCAGTGGTTGAAACCGCTTAAATTGCTTCGCCGTTTACCGTTACTGCCACATCAATGTTGCCACGAACCGCGTTTGAATATGGGCAAACTTGGTGTGCAATGCGCGTTAGCTCTAGCGCTTGTTCTTGTGGCATGTCTAGCTCTACCGCTAGGCTCACTGTTAGTGCAAAGCCACCGTTATCGTTCGGACCAATGCCCACTTCCGCTGTTACGGGTGCGCTTTTCAGGTTTACTTTACCTTCACGTGCTACGTGCAAAATCGCGTTAGAAAAACATGCCGAATAGCCCGCTGCAAAAAGCTGTTCAGGGTTAGTTGCTGCGCCTGTGCCGCCCATTTCCTTCGGGTATGACAGCTCTAGATCAAGAAGACCGTCATCTGTTTTTACTTGACCATTACGACCAGCCAAAGCAGTAGCTTGAGTTTTGTATAGAGTAGTCATGCGAGTGTCCTTTTTAATTTAAGTTGCGCACAATTTAATTGCTTGCAATCTTATATCGAAGTAAAGATCGTTTGCAACTATATTGCGCACAATTTATTTTATAACTCTCTTTCTCTATGAGCAGGTAGGCAACGCCAATGAGCCAGTGTTACACCGACAACACCATGACCGACGACGATAAACTCTTACTCGAAAACCAAGTTTGCTTCCCGCTCTACAGCGCAGCCAATGCGGTGATCCGAGCTTACCGCCCGCTGCTGGACGAGCTTGATCTGACTTATTCGCAATACTTAGTGATGATGGTGCTGTGGGAGAAAGACGGTGCCAGCGTAAAAGAATTGGGGTCACAACTGCATTTGGACTCAGGCACACTCACACCGCTGCTTAAACGCTTAGAAGCAAAAGGCTATGTAGAGCGTGGTCGCAGTGAAACCGATGAGCGCGTTCGCGTACTCAACCTAACCGAGCAAGGTCGTGCCCTTAAAGAGCAAGCTAAGTCGGTGCCAAACGCCATGATGTGCAAAATCACATTAGAGCTAGATGAAATGATCATGCTGAAGAAGTTGTGTGGCAAAGTGCTCGACAATCTGAGCTAACAAGATAGAAGCATCCGCTTCCCCACTTCCTATTAGAAAGAGCCTGCCGATATGCAGGCTCTTTCGATCTTGGCTAGAAGAACTACTCAAAGTAATCATCGGTATTCTCTATTGCTAATCTGCGTTCATCTTCAATAAAACCTATCAAAGCAAACTCACTTACATCGGATTTCCCTATCAAGTGAAATAGGAAATGGCTATCAATAGGATAGTTACAAGCGATTTTCCTTAAACACACTCCGATGAGAATATACTTTCCGAAAGCAACAACAGCTCAGCTTAAAACATTCAAAGGAAAGTAAATTATGATTAATACTCAAATCAAACCATTTGCAGCTACAGCGTACAAAAACGGCGAATTCGTTGAAGTAACAGAACAAGACGTTCTAGGTAAATGGGCAGTATTCTTCTTCTACCCAGCAGACTTTACGTTTGTATGTCCAACAGAACTGGGCGACCTAGCAGACCACTACGAAGAGCTACAAAAACGTGGCGTAGAAGTTTACTCAGTATCAACTGACACACACTTCACTCACAAAGCATGGCACGACAGCTCAGACACAATCGGTAAGATTCAGTACTACATGCTTGGCGACCAAACAGGCAACATCACAAACAACTTCGGTGTGATGCGTGAAGGTCAAGGTCTTGCAGACCGTGCAACGTTCCTAATCGACCCAGAAGGTACTATCCAAGCAATGGAAATCACTGCTGAAGGTATCGGTCGTGACGCAGAAGACCTACTACGCAAAGTGAAAGCAGCTCAATACGTAGCAGCGCACCCAGGCGAAGTTTGCCCAGCTAAATGGAAAGAAGGTGAAGAGACACTAGCTCCATCACTAGACCTAGTTGGCAAAATCTAAGCCACTGAAATTTAAGTTCTAATCAGTTCCGATTTCCTTTTTCTGATTAGAACTGAATTAGAGAGCACTTCAGGTTAGATACCTTGACGACCTTCTGCCTGATTTGCTCTCTCCCCCTCAGGTTTTATCTAAAGTAACCACTTTTTAGTTTTAATTAAGGTAGTAACAACTATGTTAGACCAAGCGATCCAACAACAACTCAAACAATATCTGGCTAATGTAAAAGAAGAAGTTCGTTTAGTGGTTAGTCTAGATGAAAGCAAAGCATCGAATGACATTTTGTCTCTAGCGAACCAAATCGCAGAGATGAGCGACCTAATCACCGTTGAACGTGACGACAACGCAAGCGCACGTAAACCAGTGATGGCGGTAACTAACCCAGCTAAAGGCACGGCACTACGCTTTGCAGGCTTGCCAATGGGCCACGAATTTACCTCTCTAGTATTGGCACTGCTTCACTCTGGCGGTCATCCAATCAAACTAGAACCAGAAGTGATTGAGCAAATCGCAGCGCTAGACAAAGATCTAGACGTAGAAATCTTCATTTCACTGTCGTGCCAAAACTGTCCGGACGTGGTTCAAGCGTTCAACATGATGGCGGCGATCAACCCGAAAGTAAAAGCAACCATGATCGACGGTGGTTTGTTCCAAGATGAAGTAAAACAACGCGACATCATGGCCGTACCAAGTGTATTCGTGAACGGTGAGCTATTCGGTCAAGGCCGTATGTCTCTGACTGAAATCCTAAACAAAGTGGATGACGGCGCGAGCGAGAAAGCCGCAAAAGCACTGAGCGAAAAAGACCCATACGACGTACTTGTTGTCGGCGGTGGTCCTGGTGGTAGCGCTGCTGCTCTATACGCCGCTCGTAAAGGTATTCGTACTGGCGTTGTTGCTAAACGCTTTGGTGGTCAGGTTATGGACACCATGGCAATCGAGAACTTCATTTCGGTAAAACGTACTGAAGGTCCAAAACTAGCAACTGACCTAGCAGAACACCTAAAAGAATACGATGTAGACGTCGTGACTGAGCAACAAGCTGAGAAGCTAATGGGCGCAGCACACACAGAAGATGGTTTGATTCACATCCAACTTGAAAGCGGCGCAACGCTGAAGAGTAAGAGTGTCATCCTTAGCCCGGGTGCACGCTGGCGTGAAATGAACGTTCCGGGTGAGCAAGAGTACCGCAACAAAGGCGTCGCGTACTGCCCACACTGTGACGGCCCACTGTTCAAAGGCAAGAAAACTGCGGTTATCGGTGGTGGTAACTCAGGCATCGAAGCCGCTATCGACCTTGCTGGTATCGTAGAACACGTAACGGTTCTTGAATTCGCAGACGTACTTCGTGCAGACCAAGTGCTTATCGACAAAGCGAACTCACTACCAAACGTAGACATCATCACGATGGCGCAAACTACTGAAGTTGTGGGCGACGGTACTCGCGTAACAAGCTTGAAGTACAAAGACCGCAACACAGACGAAATCAAAGAGATCGAACTGTCAGGTATCTTTGTTCAAATCGGTCTAGTACCAAACACAGAATGGCTAAAAGATTCAGAAGTAGCGCTATCTGAGCGCGGCGAAATTGAAGTCGGTAGCCGTGGCGATACTAGCCTAGAAGGTGTGTTCGCAGCTGGTGACGCAACAACCGTTCCTTACAAACAGATCATCATTGCGATGGGTGAAGGTGCAAAAGCAAGCTTAGGCGCATTTGACTACCTAATCCGTAAGCAAGGTTAATCTCCAATTTCTTGAACACAAAGCGCACGGTGCTGTGTTTTCTTCCCCGGAAAACCAATCGGGGCACCGTGACAGCGATGAGTAACAAGAAATAAAATCAAAAAACCTAGAAGCCCAAAGACTTTGCCAGCAGATATTAACTGCTGGCTTTTTTGGTTTTTGGGGAATAAGTTACATTCAGGTAGATGGAGATAGGTCAGGTTTATCGCTTTTAATACTGTTTGGCAAATCATCCAAAAATCCGGGCAATGTATTATTAAATCCTCTTTTTTCAAAACCAAAACGGTGAAACCAATATATAGCTCTCAGTAAAGTATCTGAGCAAAAATCAATCGCGCAGAAATCTAATCTTTCATCTATTGATCCCCCATGCACGATTCTGGATCGTGCTTTGTATAGGAGCTTAGCCTTACTTTCAACTACATCACTAAGACCATTATGGTTAATGTTTAAGTGAGAAATTCTTCTTATAAATACTTTTGTAACGCTCTCCTCTCGAAAATTAACCAATGCTTCTAGTGAACTAACCAATTTCAGTAGTTGCTGGTACGAGTTGGGCTCTGTTGATGCATCTCCATACCACAGTAACGAGCGCTCTAGCCGCTCAACGACTCTTTGATTAGAAAAGTTGGGAATCAAGAGCAACTCTGGTATTTCAAATGCGATGTGTATGGTACTTTCATCAGAAAGATAGCCTTTGTAAAATTCTTTCCAAAACACTTCTGAGTCAAATTGAAAAGACGCAAATCTAATTGATGAGTCATTGCCCATACTTTTATCGTCTATTCCATATCTATAAAAGTCGAATAAGTGACTATTTCTCTCATTTGAAGCAAGTAAAGGAATTGCCCTTCTTGATAAGCGAGTACCTAGAAGCTTTAAAATGTTATAAGTAGCATCCCTAGCCTTTTCAGCTAGCTGCTGTGCCAACTTCTTACTGCATCGCGTTTGCACATGAACTTCAAGGTAATAATTATAGTCAAATACTCTAGTTGCTTTAAATTGCATTAACTGTTTTTCTGTTAAATCAAAGCGATCTACCGGAAAAAGTCTAATACTTGGGCTTATTTCCAGTTCTTCGTTTAGATTGAACATTGTTACCGGAAATTGAAAAACTGAAGCAGAAAAGCTTTTTTTAAAATTAGATAGTCTAGTGATCGTAATTGTTTTTAAAGTTTCAGACTGAACATTAACTTCTTCGCCATTTTGCATAACACTCCGAGCAAATCCATAAAGATCAGAGTTGACGTACTCGTATACTATTGCTTCTATGACTTTGTTCAACTCGTATGGCAAGCAATTAATATTATTAACCTTTTGTACAAGAACAGCTAATTCTCTGACGATAGATAGAGATCTCGCTGTGTGATGCAGCTGATAAAAGCAAGGCTCCTGATTTTGCCATTTTGTTCTCATCTCACGACTTAAATCGCTAGGCGCATCTATACTGGAACTTATTAAACTGTCTTTTTTTACCTTATTAAAATATTCTTTGGGATCATCTACCCATATTTTTTGTGTATGCGCCAGTTCAGTTAATAGTTCTGTAAATAATTTCAGCCCCTTATCAGATAATTGCATTCAGTCCTATCCTTTATTTACATATCATGCACTCTTGTGTGCACCGCACTGTTAGAAATCAACCAATACGTTATACGAATTAATTAAATCAGGTCAATTTATTGTTATAAAATATTGGTCATTCGCATAAAAAACAACGCGATACTGCGGTTTGAGGTAATACGGAGGGAACAAGATGCTTAATCCAGAGAGCTCAAAGGGGGGGACTGGTTCTGCACTGACGGATAATTCAATTCACACTGTCAGCACAACAACGCACTGAAAACAGATTCTGAATAATCGCTTGGGCTCCTTCAGAATGACGCTGTTCGTTTAGCTATCTCTTTCCGTCATTCCCGCGAACCTAGGTGAGACTGGGAATCTACTTACCACAAACTCTGTCGAAAATGATTAGTAAGAGCGCGAACAAACAAAAGGTAGAAGAAGGTTGCAAGCACATAACCCAGTATTCAACCTCAAACTACCAACCCCACCTAACCTCCCCTTGTATCAAACTCCGAAGATCTCAACACAACGATTTCAAAGGGGAGGGACTGGTCCTGCAATCGCGGACAATTCAATTCACAATGCAACATCACAACGCGCTGAAAGTAGATTCTGAATACTCGCTTAGGCTCCTTCAGAATGACGGTGGGAA
>NZ_JAADJW010000026.1:0-76968 GCF_010092875.1 Vibrio sp. LB10LO1 | reverse complement strand
GTCTCCCGTCTCCCGTCTCCCGTCTCCCGTCTCCCGTCTCCCGTCTCCCGTCTCCTATAAAAAACTTGCAGCGTTTCGCTAACTTTTATGCTCTAATACCGCGCTTACCAAGGGATGGTGTTAAACAGCTCAGCTTAGATGGAGTTATCAAGTTGACCGAATCCCTGATTAATCCCTTAGGAAATGAAAGAAATGGCTAAAAATCCAAAATTTGCTATCCGCGTAACTGAAAAACGTAACGGTTGGAGCGCAGAGATCACTCGTCAGGTGACTTCTCGTAAAGTAGTAGTATCAAAACGTGAAACTGGTTTTGACAGCGAAGAGAAAGCACAAGCTTGGGCTGAGCAGGAACTAGCAGGTTTTGTACAAAACCAAGTAGTTCGTAACGAGCGTAAAGCAGTACAACGTCAAGAGCGTGAAGCAGAGCAACTAGCGGCAAAAGTTCGTAAAGAAGAAGCTCGTAAAGCTCGTGAAGCAGACGTAGACACTGACGAAGAATAATCGCAGTGTGTTTGATGGTGATTGGAACCATCGACAATGAATTTGAAAATGCCCCGAGTTTATCTCGGGGCATTTTTATTTGCGGTATTTATAGGCAATCAGAGGATATTGAGAGTTTGATTGAATTTCCTGATGAAGCCGTATTGTACGCATGATCTTTGCGAAGCTTTTTAGGTGTGTGAACGGGCTGCAAATCAATGTGGCGTAATCCATCTGACAAATCGGTAGCTTCACCGTAGTCGTAATCTCTTGCCTCGGTAATCTCACCTTTTGCATATTGGCATCCAGTAGGTGCTTCATCGTTTTTCCACGCAATCATATCTGGCTTAGCATCAAGATTTAAACCATCGTGGACTTTTTGAGCATAGTGATCTTCGATTTGATGTTGGTTGCTTTGTTCTTGTAAGTACTCAGCAATCTCTCCAGATGGTTGAGCGTGAGCTAAGCAGGGCAAGATGGCTCCTGCAATAAGAAGTTGTTTATAAGTATTATTCATAGTGGTTCACAAGCAAAAGGAAGATACCCTAGTTGTGAATGAGAATTATTGCAATTGATTTGTTGTGTGAATGCTTTATGTAAACTTCTGGTCCAACCTTTTGTTTTTAAAAGTATGGATATAAAAAAGCCCAGATTGTCTATCTGGGCTTAAGTTCATTCGTTGAGAATTATTGCTGAGTTTCTAGCGGTATTTGGCCAGTGGTCACTTGGTCGACATCAAACTCAGTTAGCTCTTCAATATAGCTCTCTACCGTCTGCTCAACCATCTCGTCGTCTTGCTTGAAGTAAGCGATATGGAAAATAGCATCACCTTCGTTAACGAGTGGCAGTGTTTGCTGGCCAATAACGATACCGCCTTTTGGTGCCAACAGCTCTAGTTCGTCATGGCCAAGCGGTGAGCTGATGTAAGCGAGCGTTTCGCCTTCTTCTACTTTATCACCTAAGTTCACGACAGTGCGTAGGATGCCGTTGCCAGATGCGCGTACCCAGCTGGTGGATTTGGCAATGATTGGCTCTGGCAGCTTCTTACGGCTCGCACGCAGCATGCCGATCGCTTGCATGACACGTTGAACACCTAATACACCAGCGCTGATCGACAGTGGATCAAAGCGCAGTGCTTCACCTGCTTCATACGTCAAAACAGGGATATCGCACTTTTCAGCTTCACTGCGCAGAGAACCGTCACGTAGAGCAGAGTCTACGATCACTGGTGTTGCAAACGCTTTTGCGATACGCAGTGTTTCTGGGTTGCTCAAGTTCGCACGAATTTGAGGTAGGTTAGTACGGTGAATTGCACCCGTGTGAAGATCCAAAATGTAGTCACAACGTTTAGCGATGTTATTGAAGAAACCATGCGCCATACGTGATGCCAACGCACCTTTCTCACTACCTGGGAAGCAGCGGTTTAGGTCACGGCGGTCTGGTAGGTAACGCGATTTATGGATAAAGCCGAACACGTTTACGATAGGTACAGCAATCACAGTACCTTTCAGCTTTGCTGGATCCAATTGGTTGATCATCTGACGAACGATCTCTACGCCATTAAGCTCATCACCATGGATCGCCGCATTCACCATTAGCACTGGACCTTCTTGTTTACCATGGATGATTTCCACTGGAATAGAAAGCGGTGAGTGCGTGTAAAGCTGTGCAGCTTCAAATTCGGTTTCTAGTCGTTGTCCTGGTTGTACTTGATGCCCGAGCAGCTCAAATACTTTGCTTTTTTTACTTCTGGCCATAAACCATCTCTGTCAAATACGTTATCAACAATGTAACAACTGGTTCAAAATCACACTAATCATTCTTCTTAATGTCACGAACAATAATTTTTGTTGAAAAGATTAAAAATTCACCAAATGTATGGCTTGTGTAAGTGTATTTGGCAATTTCTTGTGTTAATTGAGTAGCTGTACGCTGTGTTTTAAGTTGTCATATTCATCACAAAAATAAGGCTGTTTTAAATTTAATACTAATATTTTTTTCGAGAAAAACTGTCTTTTACCTATGGTTTTTATCCGCTAATATCCTCGCCGAATTTTTGACCTAATACTATTTAACTAGAGGTTATAATGAAAAAGGCGATCGCTAAAATTGGCGCACTAACTGCAGTGGCAGTTTCTCTTTCTGGCTGTGTAGGCAGCAACGCAGTAACGGGTTACGTTATGGGCTTCAACTTGAAAGCTGTTGACAACCGTTACGCTCGTGGTGGTCTAAACATGCTAATGGCGCCAGTTTACGGTGTTGCTATTGCGGCTGACTACATCGTGTTCAACTCTCTAGAGTTCTGGACTGGTAAAAACCCGCTAAACGGTAAGCCACACATCTTTGATAAGAAGATGGACACTTACATCGACGTAAACCACCAGTTAGATAAATCACTAACAACAGCACCAGTTGGTCCTCTAACGAACAACCGTGTTATCGAGCAAGGTCAGATGCAACAGATCGACGAGAACACAGTTCAAATGGACATCACTTACAACAACGGTGAAAAAGCAACACTTATGGGTGTTCGTGAAGGTGATTTCGTGACTTACTACATCGATGGTGAAGTAGTTGCTAAGACTTCTATGGATGAGCTAGCGGCATACGCGCAAACTCGTGCATAATGTGCGAAGTGCTTTTAATAGCAAGCTCGCAATAAAAAAGGGTGCCTCGGCACCCTTTTTCGTATTTATGGAATCTGTTTAGGATTACGCTTTTTCTGGAATTGCTTCTAGAAGTGCAACCATTTGATCCCAGAACAGTTGAACGGTATCAATCTTCACTTTCTCATCTGGAGAGTGAGGGAATTTGATGGTTGGACCGAAAGAAACCATATCCATGTTCGGGTAAGGTTCTTTAAATAGACCACACTCAAGACCCGCGTGGATAACCATGATGTTCGGCTTGTGACCGTAGATGCCTTCATACATATCACGGAAGATTGCCATGATCTCTGAATCTGCATCAGGTTTCCAACCAGGGTAAGCGCCAGAGAAAGCGATCTGTGCACCAGCTAGTTCTGCTACTGATTGAAGCATACCTTCAACTTGGCTACGACCTGAGTCGATCAATGAGCGAATTAGGCATAGAACCGTTACTTTGTTCTCTTCTGTTGTGATAACGCCAACGTTAAGTGACGTTTCAACCACACCTTCAACTTCATCACTCATGCGCATTACGCCGTTTGGACAAGCATTCAACGCAGCGATGAAACGTTGCTGGTCTGCAATCGCAAACACTTGTGCTTCTGTTGCTACTTCTTCATTGAAAGTCACGATGTCGGTTTCAACTTTACCAAGCTCAGTTTTTAGTAACTCAGTGTAGTAGCTGAATAGCTCTGCCAGCTTATCTTGATTCTCTGCTGGTAGAGCAACGGTAACGAAGGCTTCACGAGGGATAGCGTTACGTAGGCTACCACCACGGAACTCAACAAGACGAAGATCCAATTCTTGTGCGTGACCTGCTAGGAAACGGCCTACAAGTTTGTTCGCGTTGCCACGGCCAGTGTGGATGTCACAACCAGAGTGACCACCTTTTAGGCCTTTCAGCGTTAACTGACGAGTCACAAAACCTGCTGGGATGGCATCACGTGTAATGTCGAATGTCATTGCGCCGTCGATACCGCCAGCACAACCCATGTACACTTCGCCTTCTTGCTCTGAGTCAGTGTTTAGAAGGATGTCGCCTTCCAACCAGCCCGCTTCAAGACCGAATGCACCTGTCATGCCAGCTTCTTCATCAATCGTTAACAGTACTTCAATAGGGCCGTGTTTGATTTCAGTAGAAGCGAGAACCGCAAGACAAGAAGCCATACCAATGCCGTTGTCCGCACCAAGCGTTGTGCCTTTTGCTGTTACCCACTCGCCATCGATGTATGGTTGGATAGGATCTTTTGTGAAGTCATGATCAGTATCTTCATTCTTTTGCGGCACCATGTCGATGTGCGCTTGAAGAACAACGCCTTTTTTGTTTTCCATGCCCGGCGTCGCTGGTTTCTTAATGAACACGTTGCCAGTTGGATCGCGGCGTACGTCAAAACCCTGCTCTGTCGCCCAAGTAACAATGTACTGTGCTAGTGCTTCTTCATGTTTAGAAGGGTGAGGGATTGAACAAATCTTATCGAAAAACTGCCAAAGTGGAGCAGGTGATAAGGTACTGATTTCAGAATGGAATTCAGACACGGAAGACTCCTTTGATGTGCTTTGCCAAATTTAAACCGTAAATTTAATGAGTGTTTAGCAGTAAATGCTAATCGGTATTGGCTTGGAATTGCCCTCAGCATACCACCACAAAAGCCGTTCTAGTAGTTGTGGTGAAAAGGATTTGCCCTTGAACTGTCACAGATTATGAACACAACCTAATACGCTAATGCAACGCTCTTAGTATGAATTGAAAGTTTGTTTAATTTTTAATTTACTAAACTGTAATTTAATTACAGTTAATTCTTGATGAAGATCAATTTATCAGGTTTTTGTGATTCTTGTCACTAAAATGCTTGTAATTAAATTTCTCAGTGGTATATTTGTAACCAGCTTCTGAGAGAAGAATGAAATGCTCAAAGGATGAGTCCGTTTATCGCCTCCAAGGAACCGAGAAATCAACCAAATTAACAGTATTAATTGATTTAGAAGGTGATATTTATGAAAGGTTTACCAAGTGCAATGTTCTGGAACAGCAAATCTGTTTACACCGGTAACTTTGTATACCCAACAAGCTTTGGTTACTAATTGAAGCCAACGCATGTGACTCGAACAAGTTTGTTCACCCCTATAAATTGGAATTTTTTTTCAGTGCATAGTGCTGACATGATTCACCGCCACTCAAATTGAGTGGCGTTTTTTTATCTGCAGTATCAAACTTCGACTACTTTCTCGCCACCAAGCTTCCATTCTACTAACGCATCTTCAACTTATTTCATTTTCTGACTAATTTTGTGGGTATTTAACGTCCAAAACCTCAGGTTTACGTTTGAAAGTTTAATACATTGCTCAGTTTGTACACGTTGAGCCGAACAAAATACAATTCTGTTAGTTGTTGTTTATTAAGATCTAAATTCTTGCCTTGTTTAAAACACTAGCGAATAGGTTTCATATCCAGCGAAAAAAATCCCATTAGAGTGAAAATTCTATCTGGAATTTGTTATTTGATAACTTTATAATTCGAGCCAATCGATTACGCAACCGTTTACTTTTTACCTTTTACAGGATTCGATCATGCTCGAAAGGCTCTTTAAACTTAGTGAAAATGGCACCAACGTGCGCACTGAGATCATCGCAGGTGTCACTACCTTCCTAACTATGGCTTACATCATCTTTGTAAACCCAGCTATCCTTGCGGATACTGGTATGGATCGTGGTGCCGTGTTCGTTGCGACGTGTCTTGCTGCAGCGATTGGCTGTTTCATCATGGGCTTGGTAGCAAACTACCCAATCGCTCAGGCGCCTGGCATGGGCTTAAACGCGTTCTTCACTTATTCTGTTGTGTTGGGCATGGGTTACACATGGCAGGTAGCTTTAGCTGCTGTATTTGTCTCTGGCTTGCTGTTCATTGTCTTGAGCGTGTTCAAGATTCGTGAGTGGATCATCAACTCGATTCCTCTTTCTCTACGCACTGGTATCTCTGCTGGTATCGGTCTGTTCCTGGCGTTCATCGCACTGAAAAACGCAGGCATCGTAGTAGACAACCCAGCAACGCTAGTTTCAATGGGTAACATTACGTCATTGCAATCGGTACTTGCTGCGATTGGCTTTTTCATGACGATTGCGTTGGTTCACCGTGGTGTGAAAGGTGCGGTTATGATTGCTATCTTAGGTGTGACAATTCTTGGCCTTATCTTCGGTGACGTTCAGTGGGGCGGTATCATGTCGACTCCACCAAGCATCGCACCAACCTTCATGCAGCTAGACTTCTCTGGTTTGTTCGAAGTTGGCATGATCTCGGTAGTGTTTGCTTTCCTATTCGTTGACTTGTTCGACACTGCAGGCACGCTAGTTGGTGTTTCGCAAAAAGCAGGCCTAACTGATGAAAACGGCAACATTCCTCGTCTAAACAAAGCGCTACTTGCTGACTCAACAGCAACATCAGTGGGTGCGCTACTAGGCACATCAAACACGACTTCATACATCGAGAGTGTTTCTGGTGTTGCAGCTGGTGGCCGTACAGGTCTCACGGCTGTGGTTGTTGGTGTATTGTTCCTTCTAGCTCTATTGTTCTCGCCACTAGCGGGTATGATTCCAGCTTACGCAACGTCTGGTGCGCTATTCTACGTAGCAATCCTTATGCTTTCTGGCCTTGTTGGTATTGACTGGCGTGACCTAACAGAAGCAGCGCCAGTGGTAGTAACGTGCTTGGTAATGCCTCTGACTTTCTCGATTGCAGAAGGTATCACGCTAGGTTTCATTGCTTACGCTGCGATTAAGTTGTTTAGTGGTAAAGGCCGTGAAGTGTCGATGAGCGTGTGGGTGATGTCTGCAATCTTCATCGCGAAGTACATTCTGGGCTAATTCCCGTAATCTTAAAAAGCCAGTGTGAGCCAAAACTCACACTGGCTTTTTGTTTGCGAGTTGTTTGAGAAAGAATTGTTTGAGAACGGATTGCTTGAGAACGGATTGCTTGAGCAAGGATCGTTTGAGAACGGACCTTTTAAGAACGAATCGTTTGTGACTCGTTTCTAAGTGAATTCATTCACTTCTCTGTTTTGTGTTGTTCACCGAATTCGATTTTTCTGCGTAATAGACGGAGAAATTTGATATCAGCGTTGGTATTAGCCATGGCTTTCGGTAGAATAATCGTTTGCGTAGCTTGAAACCCCCATTTCCTCTGGTGTGGAAAGTTTAGTTTGTTGAGTCCAATTCAGCGCCATCAACTAAGCAGAGGGGATGCATATTTTGAAATTATTAGGTTATTACAATGAGTAAAAAATTCATTATCACTTGGGATGCGATGCAGTCTTACTGCCGTGAACTGGCTGAGAAGCAAATGCCAGCTGAGCAATGGAAAGGTATTTGGGCGGTAAGCCGTGGTGGTCTAGTTCCTGGTGCAATCCTAGCGCGTGAACTGGGTATTCGTCACGTTGATACTATTTGTATCTCTAGCTACGACCACGATCACCAGCGTGATATGACAGTAGTTAAAGCACCAGAAGGTGACGGCGAAGGTTTCCTAATCGTTGAAGACCTAGTAGATAGCGGTGACACAGCACGCAAGCTACGTGAAATGTACCCGAAAGCGAAGCTTATCGCAGTATGTGCTAAGCCTGCAGGTGTTGAGCTACTGGACGATTACGTAGTAGACATCGCTCAAGACACTTGGATCGAGCAACCTTGGGATATGTCTATCCAGTTTGTTGAGCCAGTGAATCGCAAACAAAAATAAGTTTGCACAAGAATATTGAGAAATGCCCCTTTATAGGGGCATTTTTTTTATTATTATTACGCTATTGCAACCAGCTTAGAGTTCTTCCTATGTCAGAAGACGTCAGTAAAAACCTTTCCGAAACTTTGTTCGTGAAACACAAGCAAGCGAAAGAAACCTCTGCACTTACTCAATACATGCCGACCAGCCAAAAAATTCTTGATGAGCGAGAAGAACATGGCGAGCGTGCTTGGTATCGTCATTTGAGACGTCTTCAATGGGCGTGGCAAGGGTTATCACCGATCGAAATGGAAGCGGTTCTCGCTAAAATTGCATCATCGAAGCACTCTCGCACCGAAGATAAGTGGCTCGATACCGTTATGGGATACCACAGTGGTAACTGGGCATTTGAGTGGATCAAGCTGGGTATGGAGCACCAACGTCGCTCGAATGAGATGAAAGGTGAAGAGGCGGCAGATGAGCTGTTTACCGCTTCGTTATGTTTCAGTATCGCTGGCTATCCGCATTTGAAAAACGACAACTTGGCGACGCAAGCGCAAGTACTCGCGAACAAAGCCTACACCGAAGGTTCTGAGAAAACGCAATATGTGATCAAGCAGATTGAGATTCCGTACCAGAAGCGCAAGATCATCGCGAACTTGCATCTGCCACGCACCGACAAACAGTTACCGGTCGTGATGGTGAGTGCGGGCTTGGACAGTTTACAAACTGATATGTGGCGTTTGTTCCGCAATCACCTTGCGCCAAAAGACATTGCGATGTTGACCATTGATATGCCTTCGGTTGGTCATAGCTCGCATTGGCCTTTGACGGAAAACTCCAGTTGCCTTCACCAAGCGGTTTTGAATGAGCTGTTCTCACTGCCTTGGGTTGATCATCATAAGGTAGGTTTGATTGGTTTCCGCTTTGGTGGCAATGCCATGATTCGTCTTTCTTTCGTTGAGCAAGAGAAGATCAAAGCGTGTGTTGCTTTAGGTGCGCCAGTGCATGATGTGTTTACTTCTCCGAAGAAGTTGCAGCAAATGCCGAAGATGTATCTAGATTTACTCGCTTCTCGCTTAGGTAAAAATGCTGTCGACATCAATAGCATGGCAGGCCAAATGATGGCGTGGTCTTTGAAGGTGCAAGGCTTCCTGACCAGCCGTAAAACCAAGGTGCCTATTCTCGCCTTGAGCCTAGAAGGTGACCCAGTTTCTCCTCATAGTGACAACCAACTTGTTGCACTGTTTAGCCAGTATGGACAGGCGAAGAAAATCAGTTCCAAGACAATTACAAAAGGGTATGAGCAATCCCTCGATTTAGCCATAAAGTGGTTGGAGGAGGAATTATTAAGGTGACAAAGCTCCTAATTTAGTTAAGAGTGATATATGTGAGCAAAAAATAAGCTCATGATAATTAAAAATAATAATCATTCTTGGATAGCTAAATATCCTTACTATGGAAACGGAGATTCTTATGTCAGAGACGACACAGGGACCGACTCACTTTCGCTTGATGTCAAAGTTGAAGGCAATAGGTCCATACCTGCGCGAACCACAATCACAAGAAGGTCACTACTATTTTGACTGTTTATCAGTCTGTGTAGACGATAAAAAGTCACCTGAAAAACGTGAATTTTGGGGCTGGTGGATGGACTTGGAGTCCATCGAAGGTGGCTTTACGGCAAAATACCATATTGGTAAATACAACAAAGAAGGGGATTGGACTTCAGAACCACTACCCGCCAAGGTGACGGAAGAAGTGTACCTGACGCAGAGTACCTTCCACCAGAAGCTGACAGACACAGTAGCTGAGCATTTCAAACTGGAAGTGGAATATCACACTGAATCGTTTGATTTCGCCTAATTTGGCTGTTTTCCTCCTCGATAAGACAAAAAGGTGCGTTTTCGCACCTTTTCTGCTTGTTAAATCCCCATTTGATTGCTAAAACATCCACTCTTTATTTGTTTTTCATTTCAGAAGACATCATGACAACGAATCAACAGAATGCAGTTGTTTCGCAACCACAGACCGTCGTTGTGAAACTGGGTACAAGTGTGCTGACAGGCGGCACTTTGGCGTTAAACCGTGCTCATATGGTAGAGCTGGCTCGTCAATGTGCTGAGCTAAAAAAACAAGGCCATTCAGTAGTAATGGTTTCGTCTGGTGCGATTGCAGCAGGCCGTGAGCATCTTGGATACCCCGCACTGCCCAACGAGATGGCGAGCAAACAGTTGCTTGCTGCTGTGGGCCAGAGCCGTTTGATTCAAACATGGGAGTCTTTGTTTGGCATTTATGGCATCAAAATTGGTCAGATGCTGCTAACTCGCGCGGATTTGGACGATCGCGAGCGTTTCCTAAATGCGCGTGACACCATCAATGCTCTGGTTGCAAACGACATTATTCCTATCGTGAACGAAAACGATGCGGTAGCAACCAACGAGATCAAAGTTGGTGACAACGATAACTTGTCTGCTTTGGTGGGGATTTTGTGTGGTGCAGACAAATTACTGCTGCTAACAGATCAAAAAGGTTTGTTTACCGCAGACCCTCGTAAAGATCCAAATGCCGAACTGATCAAAGAAGTGAAAACCATCGATGATACTTTGCGTAAGATTGCGGGTGGTAGCGGCACAACGCTAGGTACTGGCGGCATGGCAACTAAGCTTCAGGCGGCAGACATCGCTCGACGTGCAGGCATTGAGGTGATTATCGCAGCAGGTAGTGCACCAAATGTTATCTTTGACTCATTGAGCTCAGAGCCACAAGGCACGCGTTTCCTTCCTTGTGAAGAAGCGCTAGAAAACCGTAAACGCTGGATCTTAGCGGGCCCTGCGGCATCTGGTGACATCATTATTGACGATGGCGCAGTGAATGCGGTTGTTGGCAAAGGTAGCAGCCTGCTTGCAAAAGGCGTTATTAAGGTAAGCGGTGACTTTGCTCGTGGCGAAGTGGCGCGCGTAACAAACTCTCACGGCAAACTGGTTGCTCGTGGTATCAGCGCCTACTCAAGTGAAGACCTCGCGAAAATCGCCGGTAAGCACAGTAAAGATATCATCTCTATTTTGGGTCATGACTACGGCTCAGAAGTGATTCATCGCGATGATCTTGTCGTCATCCAAGAATAGAAATTGAGGGAAGCAACGTGGATTTAACGAATATGGGTAAAGCTGCCAAAGATGCAGCTTTCGAATTGGCGACAGCGTCAACCGCACAAAAGAACCAAGCACTAGCGATCATTGCTGATGAGCTAGAAGCTAACGCAGCAACTATTTTGGCTGCAAACGCAAAAGACATCGAACTGGGCCGCGAAGCGGGTCTTACCGATGCTCTACTTGACCGACTTCTATTGAACGAAGAGCGTCTAACAGGCATTGCCAATGACGTGCGTAACGTAATCAGTCTAAATGACCCTGTGGGCAGCGAGATTGACAGCAAAGTGCTAGAAAACGGCATGTCTCTGTCTCGTCGTCGCGTACCACTTGGTGTGGTTGGCGTGATTTACGAAGCGCGTCCAAACGTAACCATCGATATTGCTGCACTGTGTCTAAAAACAGGTAACGCAAGCATCCTTCGTGGTGGCAAAGAGACGTTCTTTTCTAATATGGAATTGGTAAAGGTTATTCAATCTGCGCTAGCGAAAGCGAACTTGCCAGCGGCTTCTGTTCAATACATTGAAAAGCCAGACCGCGAGTTGGTTTCTCAACTGCTGAAACTAGACGATTACGTCGATATGATCATTCCACGTGGTGGCGCTGGTCTACACAAAATGTGTAAAGAGAACAGCACCATTCCAGTGATCATTGGTGGGTTTGGGATTAGCCACATTTTTGTTGATGAATCAGCGGATCTAGAAAAATCATTGAATGTTGTTGAAAACTCAAAAGTTCAACGTCCTTCAGCATGTAACTCGTTAGATACTCTGCTTGTTCATGAAAAAGTGGCAGCGCAATTCCTAGCAATGATTGTAGATCGCATGAACGACAAAGTGACCTTCGTTGCGGAGCCAAAAGCAAAAGCGCTCATGGCGCAAGCAAAGCAAATTCGTGATGCGGGTGAAGGCGATTTTGATACGGAATGGCTAAGTTACACGCTTGGTGTAAAAGTAGTTGCTGATGTGAAAGAAGCGATCAATCACATGCGTGTTCACAACGCGAGTCACTCAGATGCGATCATGACTAACAGCCTAGAAAACTCAGAGTTGTTCATCAACTCAGTGGGTTCTGCCGCAGTCTACGTCAATGCGGCAACACGCTTTACGGATGGTGCTCAGTTTGGTCTTGGTGCAGAAGTAGCGGTATCCACTCAGAAACTGCATGCACGTGGTCCTATGGGCTTGGAAGAGCTAACCAGCTACAAATGGGTTGGTAAAGCAAACTACCTAGCACGCAGTTAACAGAAAACGTCTGATATTGATTGAAAAAGGGGCAGTAGTGCCCCTTTTTGTTTTCTCTAACATAGCAATTCCGCTACACTAGTCTTGCTTTTGGGACGAACCCAATCGCACGCTATTTGGAGGTGATATGCATTGTCCTTTTTGTTCTGAGAACGATACAAAAGTAATTGATTCCCGCTTAGTCGCTGACGGCCATCAGGTTCGTCGTCGTCGCCAGTGTCTTGCATGTAGCGAACGTTTTACTACGTTTGAAACGGCAGAGTTGGTGATGCCGAAAGTGATTAAGTCAAACGGCAACCGCGAACCCTTCGACGAAGACAAGATGGTCGGTGGTATACAGCGTGCCCTAGAAAAACGTCCAGTGAGTGCCGATTCTATCGAGCTAGCGATTAGCATGATTAAGTCACAACTACGTGCCACTGGTGAGCGTGAAGTACCTAGCGAGATGATTGGTAATCTAGTTATGGACCAATTAAAAGAGCTGGATAAAGTCGCTTATATCCGTTTCGCATCGGTTTACCGCAGCTTTGAAGACATCCGTGAATTTGGCGAAGAAATTGCTCGCCTAGAAGACTGATTGAATCATGGCTCAACAATCTCTCTCTTCAGAATTTACCTCTCAAGATTTTGAAATGATGTCGCGTGCGCTCAAGTTAGCGAAGCGCGGCATTTATACAACGGCACCTAACCCGAATGTAGGCTGTGTTATTGTCCGTGACGGTGAAATAGTTGGCGAAGGCCATCATCACCGTTCAGGCGAGCCTCATGCCGAAGTCCACGCTATGCGTATGGCGGGGGATAAAACCCAAGGTGCGACAGCTTACGTAACGTTGGAGCCTTGTTCTCACTATGGCCGCACGCCACCTTGTGCTGAAGGGCTCATCAAAGCCAAAGTCGCACGCGTTGTCTGTGCGATGGAAGATCCCAACCCGAAAGTCGCAGGGCGCGGTTTTCAAATGCTGCGTGATGCAGGGGTAGAAGTTCAGGTCGGCTTGTTAGAAAGCGAAGCTATTGAACTGAACAAAGGCTTCATCAAATTCATGCAAACGGGCATGCCATACATTCAGTTGAAAATGGCAGCCAGCCTCGATGGGCAAAGTGCACTCAATAATGGTCAGAGTCAATGGATCACCTCCCCAAAGGCTCGCCAAGATGTGCAGCGTTATCGTGCATTGAGCGGTGGGATTCTCTCAACCAGCAAAACTGTGATTGATGACAATGCGTCATTGAATGTTCGCTGGGAGGATTTGCCAAAAAGCGTGCAAACGCAATATCCCCAAGAAGATGTCCGTCAGCCTCCGCGCGTTATTTTCGATCGCCAGTCTCAACTTAGTGATGATCTAAAGCTATTCAATACTGACGGTGAGCGTATCATTGTCAGCCAAGGTGGCGATATGGCCCCTGAACTGGATGAAAACGGCCAAATTGACTTAGCGGCAACACTAAGAAATGTAGCAAGCGAATACCATATCAATCACTTGTGGGTCGAGGCAGGAGCGACGCTCGCGAGTTCGTTAATCAAAGCTAACCTTGTAGATGAACTGATTGTTTATCTTGCACCCAAATTGATGGGCAGCGATGGACGAGGCTTGATTGGTGCACTTGGGTTAACTGAGATGGCCCAAGTTATCGATTTAACTATTACCGATGTTCGAATGGTGGGTGTGGATATTCGCATTACCGCAACCGTCAAACGCAACCAAAGCTAGAAAGAAGCATTATGTTTACAGGAATTGTAGAGGCAGTTGGCAAGCTGACTGCTATTACGCCAAAAGGCGAAGACATCACCGTAACGGTAGAAGTAGGCAAGTTGGATATGTCTGACGTTAAGTTAGGCGACAGTATCGCGACCAATGGTGTGTGTTTGACAGTCGTCGACTTCGGTAGTCACTACTACAGTGCGGATTTGTCACTGGAAACGCTGAACAAAACCGGTTTTGCTGCTTACCAAGTTGGTGACAAAGTGAACCTCGAAAAAGCCATGCTACCGACCACTCGTTTTGGTGGCCACATAGTGTCTGGTCACGTCGATGGCGTGGGTGTGATTGTTGAACGTAATCAAGTCGGCCGTGCGATTGAATTTTGGGTTGAGATGCCAGCTGAAATTTGTAAGTACGTGGCAGAAAAAGGCTCTATCACAGTGGATGGCATTAGTCTGACCGTCAACGACCTACGTAAGAATGGTTTTAAATTAACGATTGTTCCTCACACTAGTGAAGAGACGACCATCGATCAGTTCCAAGTTGGTCGTAAAGTGAACCTAGAAGTGGACGTGTTAGCTCGCTACATGGAGCGTTTGCTACAAGGTCAAAAAGAAGAGTCGCAAGAATCACGAATTACCATGGATTTCTTGCAGCAAAATGGTTTTGCTTAAACGAAACCGACCACAATCACAGAACGTTATCAGGTTAATTGACTTAATAAAGGTTGGCTTCAAACTGCTTTGCTGACCAAAGCCAGTAGACGTAGCTCAACGAAACGTTAAACGCATTGCTGCTGCAATAATAAATTTTTGAATAACGGGAAACAGAATATGCCTATCAGCACGCCTCAAGAGATTATTGATGACATTCGCGCAGGCAAAATGGTCATCCTAATGGATGATGAAGACCGCGAGAATGAAGGTGATTTGATCATGGCTGCCGAGCACATTACGCCGGAAGCTATCAACTTTATGGCTACGCATGGCCGTGGCTTAATCTGTCTAACCATGACAAAAACTCGTTGTGAGAGCCTTGGCCTTCCGCCAATGGTGCAAGACAACAACGCACAATACACCACCAACTTTACCGTTTCTATTGAAGCGGCTGAAGGTGTAACAACGGGTATTTCTGCAGCTGACCGCGCTCGCACTGTACAAGCTGCAGTCGCGCCAAACGCAAAAGCGGCAGACTTAGTACAACCGGGTCACATCTTCCCTCTAGCAGCACAAGATGGTGGTGTTCTAACTCGTGCAGGCCACACTGAGGCTGGTTGTGATTTAGCTCGTCTGGCTGGTCTTGAGCCAGCATCGGTTATCGTTGAGATCCTAAACGACGATGGCACGATGGCGCGCCGCCCAGATTTAGAAGTGTTCGCTGAAAAGCACGGTTTGAAACTGGGTACCATTGCGGATCTTATCGAATACCGCAACAACACAGAAACGACCATTGAACGTGTGGCAGAATGCGCACTACCAACGGAGTTCGGTGAGTTTACGCTGGTGACGTACAAAGACACTATCGATAACCAAGTGCATTACGCAATGTGCAAAGGTGACCTAACAGAAGATGCACCATTGGTTCGTGTCCACCTACAAGATGTCTTTACCGATGTACTTCGTAGTGACCGCAATGCAGAGCGCAGTTGGACACTAGAGAAGGCAATGAAGCGCATTGGCGAAGAGGGTGGTGTATTGGTTGTACTTGGCAATGAAGAATCAACCGATCTACTTGTTCACCGCGTTAAGATGTTTGAAGCGCAAGATAAAGGTGAAGCCCCAACGCTTGCGAAGAAACAAGGCACTTCTCGCCGTGTAGGCGTTGGTTCGCAAATTCTTGCTGACCTAGGCGTGCACGATATGCGTCTGCTTTCTTCGACCAACAAAAAGTACCACGCGCTAGGCGGTTTTGGCCTGAACGTAGTTGAGTACGTCTGCGAATAACAACTGACTTACAGGTTCCTAGTCTTGCGAGCACTTATCATCGTTAAGGCTAGGAACTCGTGATTCGTCTCCAATTTCCATTAGATATTGCTCACAAATTTGTGATAGAATCCGGCGATTCTCACTTGATGAACAATTTTCACTTATAAATAGAGTTAAAGGAAAGCTTATGAAAGTGATCGAGGGTGGCTTCCCAGCGCCAAATGCAAAAATTGCTATCGTTATTTCTCGTTTCAACAGTTTTATTAACGAAAGCCTACTATCTGGTGCGATCGATACACTAAAGCGTCACGGACAAGTAAGCGAAGACAACATCACTGTTGTTCGTTGTCCAGGTGCCGTAGAACTACCTCTAGTAGCTCAACGTGTTGCTAAGACTGGTAAGTACGATGCAATCGTATCTCTAGGTACAGTAATCCGTGGCGGTACACCACACTTTGACTATGTTTGTAGTGAGTGTAACAAGGGTCTTGCACAAGTTTCTCTGGAATACAGTCTTCCAGTGGCGTTTGGCGTACTGACTGTTGATACTATCGATCAAGCGATTGAACGCGCAGGAACCAAGGCTGGTAATAAAGGTGCAGAGGCTGCACTAAGCGCACTTGAAATGATTAACGTACTATCTGAAATTGATTCCTAATGGGGGCCAGTGTGAAACCAGCCGCACGTCGTAACGCACGTCAATTCGCGCTACAAGCGATCTACTCATGGCAAATTACTAAAGACAATGTTGCCACGATCGAAGAACAGTTTTTGTCTGGCGACAAATACGATGAAGAAGAACTTCACGCATCTGAGCCTGCACTAGCTGCTCCAGAAACAGACGTAGCTTACTTCCGTGAACTACTAAGCGGTGTTGTACTTAGCCACTCTGAGCTAGATAGCAAAATCCGTCCATACGTGTCACGTCCAATGCAGGATCTAGACATGATGGAACTTGCTCTTCTTCGCCTTGCTATGTACGAGATGACTCGTCGCGAAGATGTTCCTTACAAAGTGGTAATCAACGAAGCGATTGAACTTGCAAAAGTATTCGCGGCAGAAGACAGCCACAAATTTGTGAATGGTGTGCTAGATAAAGCGGCGCCACACGTACGTAAGAAATAACGATTTCTTCATTAAAAAGGTCAGCAGATGCTGACCTTTTTTGTATCAAAAGCTTTTACATCAAACAGTAAGTGAACAATGTCTGGTGAATTTAATCTGATCGATAAGTATTTTGTTGGACGCCAAAACCAGCGCAAAGACGTACACCTAGCGGCAGGTGACGATTGTGCGTTAGTGAAAGCGCCAGACAACGTACAAATTGCCATTAGTACCGATACGCTGGTGGCTGGTACTCATTTCCTTGCCGATGCCAACCCTGCTTGGGTCGCGCATAAGGCGCTGGCCTCTAACATCAGTGATTTGGCTGCAATGGGTGCAACCCCAGCTTGGGTGAGCTTTGCATTGACCATGCCTGAGCCAGATGAAGCTTGGCTTGCGCCTTTCTGTGATGCATTTTTTGAGCTGGCAGACTACTTTGGTATTCAACTCATTGGCGGTGATACCACCAAAGGTCCACTGAGCCTGACACTTACGGTGCAAGGCTTTGTACCAGAGGGCAAAGCTTTGACTCGCTCTGGAGCAAAAGTCGGTGACTGGGTGTATGTGACAGGTAACCTTGGTGATGCCAAAGCTGGTCTGGATGTGATTTTGGATGATTCACTGCGCTCACGCATTGCAGCGCCAGAGCTTGAAAAAGCACATTATCTCAGTACTCCTCGTGTATTAGCCGGACAAGCACTCATTGGGTTGGCATCGTCGGCGATTGATATTTCTGATGGTTTGATCTCTGATATCAAGCACATTCTCAAACGTTCTGATGTGGGGGTTAGCCTGGATGTCTCCCAGCTGCCGATATCTTCAGAATTAGTTCAGTTTTTAGATGATAAGGTCAGCGCTCAGCAGTATGCTTTATCAAGTGGTGAAGAGTACGAGCTGTGTTTTACTGTGCCAGAGCAGAACCACGGCTCATTGCAAAGCGCACTGTCGCACACGGGATGTAAAGTCACGTGTGTTGGCCAGATTCGACCAAGAGGCACGTTTGAGCTGCACGATAACAATCAACCTCTTGATTGGGATCTCAGTGGCTTTGACCACTTTAAATAATCTGAGCTAGGCGTTAGCCTAAGATTGATACCAAACTTGCAGTATAGGTTTAAGGAAATGACCAACCCTCTCTCTCTGATTTCATTAAAGAACCCGTGGCATCTTTTGGCGACAGGTTTTGGTAGCGGCTTATCACCAGTGGTGCCTGGGACAATGGGGACGCTTGCGGCAGTGCCGTTGTTCCTCCTGTTGGCACAACTGCCTTTTCCACTTTACGTGGTTGTCGTGCTTTTCTCCTGCGTGATTGGCATTAAGATTTGCCAAGTGACATCAGATGACATGGGTGTTCACGACCATGGCTCTATCGTATGGGATGAGTTTGCGGGCTTTTGGATCACCATGAGCCTTGTGCCAGCATTGAATATTCCAGTGACGGAATGGAAGTGGCTACTAACTGGCTTTATCTTGTTCCGCTTCTTTGACATGGTAAAACCATGGCCAATAGGTTGGTTGGATAAACGTGTTCACGGCGGTTTAGGTATCATGATTGATGATATCGTGGCAGGCATTATGGCGGGTATCGCACTGTTTTTAGTGGCGAAATACGCAGGCTGGATGTAGTACTTATCGCGTAGTACTTATGGCATAGTTCTGACAATCGACAAATAAACAAAAGGGATGCCACGGCATCCCTTTTCTGTGTTTACTTCGTTGTATTACGTACGCTTACTTAGCTAAGTAATCGTTGATCGACCTCTCGATGCCTTTCGCATCTAAGCCAAGTTCTTCGTGTAGCTCGTCTTGTGTGCCTTGAGGAACGAAGCGATCTGGCAAGCCAAGATTCAGTACCGGCATGATGATCTTATCTTGCATCATAAACTCAACCACACCCGCACCAGCACCACCAGCAATCGCGTTTTCTTCAAGCGTAACTAGCACATCGTGCTCAGCTGCTAGCTGTCGGATCAAGGCTTCATCAAGTGGCTTAACAAAGCGCATGTCTGCTACCGTTGCATTTAGGCTTTCAGCCGCTTCTAGTGCGTTACCTAGGAAGGTACCGAAGCTTAGAATTGCCACTTTCTCGCCTTTTCGAACGATACGGCCTTTACCGATTTCAAGTGCAGTGAAGTCTTTTTCGATGTCTGTGCCCATGCCGCTACCGCGTGGGTAACGAACCGCGCTTGGACCTGTGTGCTTATGACCCGTGTAAAGCATTTGACGACATTCGTTTTCGTCACTTGGAGCCATGATCACCATGTTCGGGATGCAGCGCATGAAGCTCAGATCGAACGCACCTTGGTGGGTTTGGCCATCGGCGCCAACCAGACCAGCACGGTCGATAGCGAACATCACCGGTAAGTCCATGATCGCTACATCGTGGATCAACTGGTCGTAACCACGCTGTAGGAAGGTAGAGTAGATTGCTACAATCGGATGATCGCCCGCAATTGCCATACCTGTCGCGAGAGTCACGGCGTGCTGCTCTGCAATCGCGACGTCAAAGTACTGCTCTGGGTACTCTTTCGAGAAGCGAACCATACCAGAGCCTTCACGCATCGCTGGCGTAATTGCCATCAGCTTAGGATCTTGCGCCGCCATGTCACATAGGAAATCGCCAAAGATCTTAGAGAAGGTCGGCTTGCCACCGCTGCTCTTCGGCAAACTGTTATGTGATGGGTCGAACTTTGGTACACCGTGGTAACCAATAGGATCTTTTTCTGCTGGCTCATAACCTTTGCCTTTCTTGGTCATGATGTGCAGGAATTGAGGGCCTTTCAGCTCACGCATGTTTTTCAGCGTTTTGACCAGCTCATTCACATCGTGTCCATCAATAGGGCCGATGTAGTTGAAGCCTAGCTCTTCGAATAACGTGCCAGGAACAACCATGCCTTTTAGGTGTTCTTCCGTACGACGAACCAGCTCTTTAATTGGTGGGACACCAGACAACACTTTCTTACCGCCTTCACGGATAGAGGTGTATAGGCTGCCAGAAAGGACTTTAGCAAGGTGGTTGTTCAGTGCGCCTACGTTTTCTGAGATCGACATTTCGTTATCGTTCAGAATCACCAGCATATCTGGGTGAACGTCACCAGCGTGGTTCATCGCTTCGAAAGCCATACCCGCGGTGATTGCACCGTCGCCAATAACGCTGACCACTTTACGACCTTCACCTTCTTTTTGCGCACTGATGGCCATGCCAAGACCAGCACTGATAGAAGTAGAGGAGTGACCAACGGATAGGGTGTCGTATTCGCTCTCTTCACGCCATGGGAATGGGTGAAGACCGTCTTTCTGACGGATAGTTGGCATCTGATCACGACGACCAGTGAGAATCTTGTGTGGGTAAGCCTGATGGCCTACGTCCCAGATCAACTGATCTACGGGTGTGTTGTATACATAATGCAGAGCTACGGTTAGCTCTACTGTGCCTAAGCCAGACGCTAAGTGTCCGCTAGACTGACTCACTGAATTTAGCAGATACGTGCGTAGTTCATCGCACAATGTTGGCAATGTTTCTTTCGGAAGAAGACGCAACTCCTCCGGTGTATTTGCTAACGCCAGTGTTGGGTACTTTGAAATATCAAGAGTCATATAAATGCGCGCTTATAGTTTAGTTCTTGCGCTCGATGACATATCGGGCGAACTCTTCGAGTAACTGAGTATTGTATGGGATTGCTTCCAATGCTTGAAGAGCTTCCTGTAGCAGAGTGTGAGCTTTCTCCATTGCTCCCTCCAAACCCAGTAGAGATGGATAAGTACTCTTGTTCAGCTCTTGGTCTGAACCTTGAGGCTTACCCAGTGTTTCTGTGTCACTGATGATATCAAGAATATCGTCTTGAACCTGAAACGCCAAACCAATCGCTTTTGAGTAGCGCTCTAGGTGTGGCAAAACTTCTAGGCCTTTTTCGCCTGCGGCTAACGCGCCCAGTTTTACGGCACAGTTAATCAGTGCACCAGTTTTATTGCGATGAATTTCTTCCAAATCTGCGAGGGATACACGACGATTTTCTGCACCTAAATCCAACGTCTGGCCAAGACACATACCGCCAGCACCAGAGGCTTGCGCTAGAGCTTGTACCATTTTTATACGCTGGTTCTCTGCGTTCGGATTCAGTTCGCCTTCGGCAAGAATGGTGAAGGCAAGCGTTTGAAGTGCATCACCAGTTAGGATGGCTGTCGCTTCGTCAAACTTGATGTGACAAGTTGGTTGACCGCGACGCAAATCATCATCATCCATGGCTGGTAGATCATCATGAATCAGAGAGTAGGCATGGATACACTCTATTGCAGAAGCGGGCGTATCAAGATCTTCAGGTTTACAACCCAGCATTTGACCAGTGATGTAAACAAGGAAAGGACGAACACGTTTGCCGCCTAGTAGTAGGCCGTATTTCATCGCTTGAATCAGCGGCTGTTCTTGATGAGGCAGTTGCTCAAGCCACTGATTGAGTTGTTGGTTGTTTCTTTGTTGATAAGACGTCAATGTCTCTTGCATCACATTGCTCACTACTGATAATTATTCTGACTCAGGGTTGAAGTCACTCAGTGGTGCTTCATCATCTTCGCTAAGAAGAATGCTAACGCGCTGTTCGGCGTCGCTCAGTTTAGTTTGACCAGCACGAGCCAGTGCAATGCCACGCTCAAATTTACGTAGGGCATCATCTAGGGCAAGATCGCCATTCTCTAGTTGATCAACCAAGCTATCTAGCTCTTCAATGGTTGCTTCGAAGGTCATGTTTTCTGGTTTCTTGACCGCCATCTTTTATCTGCCTTAATCAAGCCTCTAATAGAATGCACGCAAGTTACCTTAGCCTACTAAGTTGGTCAAATTTAACCTTATATAATTGTCACAAAATTAGCGCTCAACGGGTCTGATGAGACAATCTCGATCATTTAGTTCGAGCCTAAACGATCTTTTTGTGATGTATTGACCAAGATTTTTCTAAAAAAACTGTTCTAGTTGTCGATACAAGTAATAATTCGCCTGACTAGGCAATGTTTAAGTATAGCGAGAGGAGTGCTTTGTGGATTTAGCAACCCTAATAGGTTTGATTGGTGGTTTTGCATTCGTCATTATGGCGATGGTGCTAGGTGGCAGCATTGGCATGTTCGTAGACGTCACCTCAATCCTAATCGTAGTTGGTGGTTCAGCATTTGTTGTGCTGATGAAGTTCACCATGGGGCAGTTCTTCGGCGCGACTAAGATCGCTGGTAAAGCGTTCATGTTTAAAGCGGATGAGCCAGAAGACCTGATCGCTAAGATTGTTGAAATGGCAGACGCGGCACGTAAAGGTGGTTTCCTTGCTCTTGAAGAGATGGAAATCAACAACAGCTTTATGCAGAAAGGCATCGACTTACTAGTCGATGGTCACGATGCAGATGTGGTACGTGCGGCACTACAGAAAGACATTGCACTTACCGACGAGCGTCATACTCAAGGTACTGGTGTATTCCGTGCGTTTGGTGACGTAGCTCCTGCGATGGGCATGATCGGTACACTGGTTGGTCTGGTAGCCATGCTTTCAAACATGGATGACCCAAAAGCGATCGGCCCTGCGATGGCGGTAGCGCTTTTGACCACACTATACGGTGCGGTGCTTTCTAACATGGTGTTTTTCCCAATTGCCGACAAGCTTTCGCTGCGCCGCGATCAAGAAACCTTAAACCGTCGTTTGATTATGGATGGCGTTTTGGCAATCCAAGATGGTCAGAACCCACGTGTTATCGACAGTTACCTGAAGAACTACCTCAACGAGGGTAAACGCGCTCTCGAGATCGATGAGTAATCCGGAGGTCATCTGATGGATGAAGATAACAAATGTGATTGTCCACCACCCGGCCTCCCGCTGTGGATGGGGACATTCGCTGACTTAATGTCACTGCTGATGTGTTTCTTCGTACTGCTGCTTTCGTTCTCGGAAATGGACGTACTGAAGTTCAAACAGATTGCGGGTTCGATGAAGTTTGCTTTTGGTGTTCAGAACCAACTTGAAGTGAAGGACATTCCAAAGGGCACCAGCATCATTGCGCAAGAGTTTCGACCGGGTCGTCCGGAACCAACGCCGATTGATGTCATCATGCAGCAAACCATGGACATCACTCAGCAGACGTTGGAGTTCCATGAAGGAGAATCTGACCGAGCGGGTGGTACTAAGCGAGACCAAGGTAAGCTAACGGGTGGCCAATCGCCAGAAACGTCAACGCATAACAACCAATCGGCGGAATCAGACATGCAACAACAGCAGTCTGAACAAACATCGCAAGAGATGGAAACCTTGATGGAAAGCATCAAGAAAGCGTTGGAGCGTGAAATTGAGCAAGGCGCAATTGAGGTCGAAAATCTCGGTCAGCAGATCGTGATTCGAATGCGTGAGAAAGGCGCGTTCCCTGAAGGCTCTGCGTTCTTGCAGCCGAAGTTCAGACCGCTGGTACGCCAGATTGCCGAATTGGTCAAAGATGTACCAGGCATTGTTCGAGTGTCAGGACATACGGATAACCAACCGCTGGATTCTGAGCTGTATCGCTCCAATTGGGACTTGTCGTCGCAAAGAGCGGTGTCGGTTGCCCAAGAGATGGAGAAAGTAAGAGGCTTCTCGCACCAACGCTTACGAGTGCGAGGCATGGCTGATACTGAGCCATTAGCGCCAAACGATTCTGATGCAAACCGCGCACTTAACCGCCGCGTTGAAATCAGCATCATGCAAGGTGAGCCACTTTACAGCGAAGAAGTGCCCGTAATTCAATAAGCGAATATTTGTTCTTATACTAAAAGCGAGCGTTAGCTCGCTTTTTTTGTCATTCCATTTCGCTTAGGTGTATAATCTTGCGCCTTTGAAGTGAGCTCAGGCTACCTTTTGTGACCAAGACGCACTTTTGCTGCGTATGAAGCATCGAGGTGGAGTATCACTCATTGTTGATTGCGAAACTAACCTGCGAACTAGACTATGAAATTTATTGTAAAGCCCCATCCAGAAATTTTTGTAAAAAGTGAATCTGTGCGTAAGCGCTTCACAAAGATTTTAGAGTGCAACATTCGTAACATCGTTAAGAGCCGTACGGAATCTGTCGCGGTATTCAACCGTCGTGATCACATTGAAGTGACCTCTGAGAGTGACGAGTTCCACGCTGAAGTTTTAGAAATCCTGACGCACACGCCAGGTATTCACCACGTTCTTGAAGTAAAGCAAACCGAATTTAAAGACTTGCACGACATTTACGAGCAAGTTTTAGAGCTAAGCGGTTCACTGATCGAAGGCAAGACCTTCGTAGTGCGCGCTAAGCGTCGTGGTAAACACGATTTTACTTCTATTGAGCTAGAGCGTTACGTAGGCGGCGGCCTTAACCAAGCGGTAGAAAGCGCTCGCGTTAAGCTAAGCAAGCCAGACGTAACGATCAACGTTGAAGTAACCAACGACAAGCTAAACCAAGTGTTGGCACGTCACAAAGGCCTAGGCGGTTTCCCTCTAGGTACACAAGAAGACGTACTAAGCCTAATCTCAGGTGGCTTCGACTCTGGTGTTTCAAGCTACCTACACATCAAACGTGGCTCTAAAGTACATTACTGTTTCTTTAACCTAGGTGGTCCAGCGCACGAAATCGGCGTTAAGCAGGTTTCTCACTACCTATGGAACAAATACGGTTCTTCAGCAAAAGTACGTTTCATCTCAGTTGATTTCGAACCAGTAGTGGCTGAAATCCTAGAGAAAGTTGATGACGGCCAAATGGGCGTGATCCTGAAGCGTATGTTCATGCGTGCAGCAGGCATGATTGCTCAGAAGATGAAGATCGAAGCATTAGTGACAGGTGAAGCGCTAGGTCAAGTATCGAGCCAAACACTAACTAACTTACGCCACATCGATAACGTAACAGATACTCTTATCCTGCGTCCGCTTATCAACTGGGACAAAGAAGACATCATTAACCTAGCGCGTGAAATCGGCACTGAAGACTTCGCGAAGACAATGCCAGAATACTGTGGTGTTATCTCTAAAAAGCCAACAGTGAAAGCGGTGAAAGGCAAGCTAGAAGCAGAAGAGCAGAAATTCGACTTCAGCATCCTTGAGCAAGTGGTTCAAGACGCTCGCATGATGGACATCCGTGATATCGCGAAAGAGTCTGAGCAAGCGGCTCCAGAAGTTGAGCAAGTACAAGCTGTAGAAGAGCACGCAATCGTACTGGATATTCGTAGCCCTGAAGAGGAAGACGATAACCCACTAGAAATCGATGGCGTTGAAGTAAAACACATTCCGTTCTACAAGCTAGGTACTCAGTTTGGCGATCTAGACCAATCGAAGACATACCTACTGTACTGTGACCGTGGCGTGATGAGTCGTCTGCAAGCGCTTTACTTGCAAGAACAAGGCTTCAACAACGTGAAGGTTTACCGCCCTTAATCGCGCGCTCTTAACCGCGTAGCAAAGCAGAGAATCACAAAGCGCAGACTGAGAAATCAGTTTGCGCTTTTTTTTGTTTTAACTCGTGCAAAATTTTGTTTTATAAAGTGATAATATTGAACTCAATCTCACACTTCGTAATTGGTATTGATATAACGATAATTAATCCGAAATTCGGCTGAAAAGGTGATGTGGATACCAATTCCTGGAGAAGAGGGATGGTGGGATTTTTCAGATAAAAAAACACCGCCTAATAAGGCGGTGCAAGAAATTTGACAGACAGGTCAAAATAAATACAGGAAGTATCTGTTTTGTCACAGGGAGTGTGGACAAAACATATGGTAGAAATCTACCTAACTCGAAATACGAGTTTGCAAACACAACATCGCAACAACGAAGCCAATTGATTCACAAATGGAATCAAGCCGTTCAGGCTCGTGTTGCGGGGTGAAATATAGAATTTATCTGGCTGTTCGGCAACGGACATTTTATAATGTTTCAGATAAAAAAAACTAATCCTACTTGAGGTCCCATAATGTCTCGCAGATTGCCTCCGTTGAATTCACTTCGCGTTTTTGAAGCGGCTGCTCGCCATCTTAGTTTTACCCGTGCCGCTGAAGAGTTGTTTGTTACTCAAGCGGCTGTAAGTCATCAGATTAAGGCTCTTGAAGAGTTCCTATCGTTGAAACTCTTCCGTCGTCGCAATCGTTCATTGTTGCTGACAGAAGAGGGGCAAAGTTACTTTCTGGACATCAAAGATATCTTCACTTCGATAGCCGAAGCGACCGATAAGGTATTGGAACGTAGCGAAAAAGGGGCGCTGACCATCAGTTTGCCACCAAGTTTTGCTATCCAGTGGTTGGTGCCGCGTTTGGCCGATTTTAATGCCCAAGAACCAGACATTGACGTACGTATCAAAGCGGTTGATATGGATGAAGGTTCACTGACTGATGATGTTGATGTGGCTATCTATTATGGTCGAGGTAACTGGCCTGGTTTGCGTGCTGATAAACTCTACCAAGAGTTTTTGATCCCACTTTGTTCACCTTCGTTACTTTTGGGTAACAAACCATTAGAATCTCTAAGTGACCTCAAATTACACACCTTGTTACATGATACTTCTCGTAAAGATTGGAAGCAGTTTGCTCGCCAGCAGAATATCGAAGGCATCAATGTGAATCATGGACCGATTTTTAGCCACTCGACCATGGTGTTACAAGCTGCTGCGCACGGACAAGGTGTTGCCCTAGGAAACAACGTACTCGCCAAACCTGAAATGGAAGCGGGACGCTTAATCGCGCCATTTGATGAGGTATTGGTGTCGAAGAATGCCTTCTATGTGGTGTGTCACGAACAGCAAGCGGACATGGGCCGTATCGCGACGTTTAGGGACTGGATGCTGGCTACTGCGAGAAAAGAACAAGAGGAAGTATTGGATGAGCCATTGGATAGCTGAGGGACCTGAAAATGGGCCACTGTTTATTTTTGCTCACGGCGCAGGGGCAGGCATGGAGCACGATTTCATGACTGCTGTTGCCAAAGGATTAGTTGAGCAGGGTATACGCGTGGTGCGTTTTAATTTTCCTTATATGGTTAAGCGAGCGGAAGACGGTAAGAAGCGTCCGCCAGATCGTGCGCCAAAGCTTCTTGAAGCCTATGAAGAAGTGATCGCTCACTTTACTACTCGACCTATCGTGATTGGTGGCAAGTCGATGGGTGGACGTATGTCGAGCTTACTTGCTGACAATGAGCTGGTGGCGGGGATTGCTTGTTTAGGTTTTCCTTTTCACCCACCCGGTAAGCCAGAGAAATACAAAGGTGAGCATTTAGCTAGCATCGACAAGCCAACCTTAATTCTACAAGGTGAGCGCGATACATTCGGTAAGCGCGAAGAGTTCGAAGGCTTTGCATTATCAGAGCAGGTCACAGTGAGCTTTCTGCCAGATGGTGACCACAGCTTTAAGCCACGCAAGAGCTCTGGCTATACGGAAGCAGGTAACATTGCCTCGACAGTGGAGCATTTAGCGGTATTTATTAAAGAGGTGTACCGTGAAAAGTAAGTGGTTACTCTCGTTTACTGGTCTTTCTGGCTTGATCTCGGTTGCGCTAGGTGCATTTGCTGCACATGGTTTGAAAGCGAAGTTGTCGCCTTATTCACTTGGTGTATTTGAAACCGGCGTTTTGTACCAGTTCATCCATACTTTGGCTATCGCATTTTGTGCGATTTTGCTGTTGCTCAATTTGGGACAAAAAGCACAAAAGTATTTTTTCATCGCGGCGATTTGCTTTATCATCGGCATCTTTTGTTTTAGCGGCAGTCTTTACGCGCTGGCGCTGACGGGCATTAAGTGGTTTGGACCAATCACTCCAATGGGAGGATTGTTGTTCATGATCGGCTGGTGTCTGTTCTTTTTTGCTGCGTTTAATATCAAAGAGGTCTCCAAGTGAAACAACTAATGCTCTATTGCCGTTCTGGCTTTGAGAAAGAGTGTGCTGGTGAAATTCAGGACAAAGCAACACAGCTGGAAGTGTATGGTTTCCCTCGTGTGAAGAAAAACTCAGGTTATGTTGTCTTCGAGTGTTACCAAGATGGAGACGCAGACAAACTAGCAAAAGGCATCGACTTTAGCGCACTGATTTTTGCACGTCAGATGTTTGCTGTGGCGGCTGAGTTTGAAGCGCTACCAAGCGATGACCGTATCAGCCCTATTTTGGCTGAGCTGTCTGAAATTGAAGCATTCCCGCGTTGTGGTGATCTGCGTATTGAAACCCCAGACACTAACGAAGCGAAAGAACTACTGAAGTTCTGCCGAAAGTTTACCGTACCAATGCGTCAAGCGATGCGCGGTAAAGGCCTGATGTGGAACAAAGACAACGCGAAGAAGCCAGTACTGCATATTTGTTTTGTGGCGCCGGGTCATTGTTACGTGGGTTACTCTTACCCAGGCAACAACTCGCAGTTCTTTATGGGCATTCCTCGCCTTAAGTTCCCAGCAGACGCGCCAAGCCGTTCTACGCTGAAATTGGAAGAAGCATTCCACGTCTTTATTCCTCGTGAGGAGTGGGATGAGCGTTTGGCTCCTGGCATGTGGGGTGTTGACCTAGGTGCTTGTCCGGGCGGTTGGACTTACCAATTAGTAAAACGTTCGATGTTTGTTCACTGTGTGGATAACGGCATGATGGCGGATAGCCTAATGGAAACGGGTCAAATTAAACACCACATGGTGGATGGCTTTAAATTCGAACCAGACCGTAAAAACGTGACTTGGATTGTGTGCGACATGGTTGAGAAGCCAGCACGCGTTGCACACCTTATGGGTCAGTGGCTGCTAAAAGGTTGGGCGAAAGAAGCGATTTTCAACCTTAAGCTACCAATGAAAGGTCGCTACGACGAAGTGCTGCAAGATCTTGAGAACCTAAAAACGTTCCTGATTGAGAACAAGGTGAAATTTAAGCTGCAAGCGAAGCACTTGTACCATGATCGCGAAGAGATCACGATTCACATTCAGTGTTTGTCTAACATCTCTCCACATTAATCTACGCGTTACTATGCGATAGAGCGGAATCAAAAAAGCGCCTACAGTAGGGCGCTTTTTTATTGCGGTTTAAGAACCGTGACCGTCACTTAGTTGCTGGTAGGCCACATCTCTTCCCATCTTAATGATTCCATGTTGTCCTCAATGCTATCTGGCGTTTGTGCAAAAAAGTCTAATCCAGTTTGACGCTCAACTTCGTCAATGGTGGTAATAAAGTTGGCTAACTCAGAGCTTGAAACATCACGGTGTGGGACAATGAACGCAATGGCTTCATCAAAGCTTGGATCAAGAATGACTTTGTAAAACGCGCTTGGGATCACCACGCCATTACCGATTGTTCCCTCGTTGCCTTGATAAATCGGCCCAGTTACCACATAAAGCTCGTTGTATTCATTGGCGAGATCACGAACATGCTCTTCTAAAACTCGCCAACCAACTCGGTTAAACCCCGGAAGTTGAGGTGACATGTTACTCATCAAAAAGCTTTGCTTCATAGACTCTTGGGTGAAATCCATTGTCGCTGATGGCGCAAGGTGTCCTCTGTCGTACCCTGAGCCTTTGTAGTCCGCTAGGGTAGAGCGTGCGTAATCCGGCATTTCAGTGTCTTCTTTGAAGGCGTTACTGCGTTTGTTGGTGATGTTCACGCTCTCCGCGGTAATGTGGTAAGCAACCCAGTCTGCGTTTTTGGTGTCGTAGTTGTACCCAACCGCATAGCCATCTCGGCAAAGGAACTGATCGCTGTTGGTTGAAGGCATGCCTTTATCAAGGTGTTGACCGCAAGTTTCAGCAAGAGCAGGGAGGGATAGGAGTGTTACTAAAGATACTAAGATGATGTTTTTCATTATTTTTCTCCGTTATAGGGAGATCTGAAAATAATGAAATTACTTACTAAGACTGTGAATTAGCTTATAAACTAATCAGTACCTTGTAGGTTAATAATGGGGTAAATATCATTGCTGTGAATGTAAAGGGTTACACAACAAATTTTATAAACGTGTTGTCTAACCCAAAACTGACAGTGTAAAGAGAGGTACTTACTCGGCTTGATTTGGTCCGGTAAAGCGAATGTCTTGCAGGTTAAAGCCGAGCTCGATATCGCATTTCAGCGCTGCTACTCGCTTGCATAGACGCGCAGACTCAATGTGTTCATCCAGCTTCTTACGATACTTCGGTACCAGCTCTTCACTTGCGTATGCCGCTTCAATGTCCTCAAATTGAGTGAGAATTTCCTTTGCTGCTTTTGGACCTACACCGGGAACGCCCGGAACTTGGCTTGAACTGATGCCCGTTAAGCCCCAGTAGTCAGCAAGCTGAGAGGGCTTTACGCCAAACTCTTTTTCGATAAACGGCTCATCTAGCCAGCGGTGTTGGAAGTAATCACGAATTTGCAAAGTCGGGGACAGCAACTGGCAGTATCCTTTATCGGTCGAGACTATCGTGACCTTCTCTCCGTGACTGGCGACTTTGGTGGCCAGAGTTGCAACCAAGTCATCCGCTTCATCGCCTTCAGACAGCAGCGAATCAATACCTTGTTCCCACCACGCTTGTTGAATCGCGTCTAAGCCTTTCATCAAAGGCTCTGGCATGGGCTTTCGGTTTTGTTTGTAGTCCGGGAGGATTTCTGCGCGCCAGCCGCGATCTTGCTCGTGGTGATCGAATACCGCGATGATGTGCGTCGGTTGCGCCTCAGACAGGATGCGAGTCAGTGTTCTGCCTGTGGTGGTAATGGTTCTTGCTATGTCAGTAGGATCGGGTTGCGCTGAGTGCACGCGGCGGATCAGGTTTAGGGCATCAATGATAACAAGATGAATAGACATAATGACTTAGCAATAAAAAAGGGGCGTAATGCCCCTAGTGTAACCAAAGCTGAGTTATCTATCGACCACCATTTTCCTGATGGGCAATGCGGTAACATGGTTCGTAAGCCGTCCCGCCAGGAAGTTTCATGCGGTGTTGAGCTACAAAGTCTTTCAATAGCTTGTCGAGTTTCTTCATCAAGACTGGCTCACCATTGATGGTGAACGGACCTTTACGTTCGATTTCTCGAATCCCTTCCGCTTTGACGTTACCTGCTACGATACCTGAGAAGGCTTGACGCAAACTTGCTGCCAGAACTTGTGGTTGCTGGTTGATGTTCAAGTTTAAGCTTGCCATTGCATCGTGAGTAGGCTCAAACGGTAGTTGGAACTCAGGCTCGATCTTCAGTGACCAGTTAAAGCTGTACGCATCGCCTTTTTCTTTACGATGCTGGCGAACGTCTTCCATTGAGCGTTTCATGATGCGAGCCACTTCTGCGGGGTCATCAATCACGATTTGGTAATGTTTCTGACCTTCTTCACCCAGGGTGTCAGCAATGAAAGCATCGATAGAGCGGAAGTAGGCTTCACTCTCTTTCGGGCCAGTTAGTACGATTGGCATTGGTTGGTCAGCATTTTCTGGGTGCATCATGATACCCAAGATGTACAGCAGCTCCTCGGCAGTACCAGGACCACCAGGGAAGATGACGATGCCGTGCGCCATACGAACAAAGGCTTCAAGACGCTTCTCAATGTCTGGCATGATCACCAGTTCATTCACGATTGGGTTTGGTGGCTCAGCCGCAATGATTGAAGGCTCTGTCAAACCAAGGTAACGCTGCTCGGTATAACGCTGTTTGGCGTGACCAATCGCTGCGCCTTTCATTGGACCTTCCATTGCACCCGGACCACAGCCCGTACAGATGTTCAGCTCACGCAGGCCGAGTTCGTTACCTACTTCGCGAGTGTATTGGTACTCGGTTGGGTTGATGGAGTGGCCACCCCAACACACCACAAGGTTTGGCTCAATGCCCGGCGTTAAAGCACCAGCATTACGTAAAATACCAAATACGAGGTTGGTTATGTGAGTGGCGTTAGTGAGGTTAAGGCGTTGGTTGTCCGCCAAGTGCATGTTTACGTATACAATGTCACGTAGAACAGAGAATAAGTGCTCTTGGATACCTTTAATGATTTCACCATCAACGAACGCGTGCTCTGGCGGGTTAGCAAGCTCAAGCTTGATACCACGCTCACGACGCACCACATTCACATCGAATGAAAGGTATTTGTCTAACAGCTCTTTTGAGTTGTCGGTATGGCTACCAGAGTTGAGGACCGCAAGCGTACAGTTACGGTAGAGCTGGTAAAGCTCACTTGATGCGGTTTTCTTAAGACGTTCAACTTCCAGTTGTGATAGCAAATCCATGCTACCTGCGGGGCTTATATGGGTAATCATAAGGCCTCCTTGCTAATGCATTTTTATAGGGTAGAAACCAACTCACCTACTTAGCTTATACGTGTCGTTCTACTCAAGTGGTTGGCAGACTTTGTTTTATAGCGTTTAAACAGCTTAGCAGACTGGAAGGGGAGAAACGTGATAACTCGTTGAAATTTTGAGGCAATATGACAAAAGAGAGGGTGAAAGCGGTTCGTTTGGTTGTTTTTTAAACGCTTTTAGGTCCAGTTGACTTGGTTGTTACCGCGCTGCTTGGCATCTTTTAGCATATTACCAAGGCGATCTAAGACGTATTCTGGGTTGTCTGCTTCTCTGAATGAAGTCGAAGCGGCGGTCAACGTGATCATGATGTTCTGTTCACGGAATTTAAATGGCAGCTTGCTGATATCACGCTGAATATTTTTCATCAGTTCAAGCGTGTACTCTTCTGATTGTTCTGGGATCAGTAAGATGAACTCTTCACCACCAAAGCGAGCTACGGTTTCTGTATCGGCGATACGCTTATTCATGGTACGAGCGATGATCTTCAGTGCTTTGTCGCCAGCGGTGTAGCCATAGCTGTCATTGACTGCTTTGAAGTTATCAACATCAAACAGCACTACGCGTAGGTTCTGTTGTGAACGGATCCAGCGACGGTATTCCAGTTCCAATCGGTCGTTGAATGCTGCACGGTTGTATACCTTGGTGAGCGGATCAAGCAGCATTCGCTGAGCTTGGTCTTCCAAACGTCGACGATAGTCTTGTGTGCTTTCGAATACGGCTTCCAGTTGATTCTTGCTGTAACTCAAGCGCTCCTGAAGGGCTTGTTCACGCTCTTCCGTCATTCTTAAGCGTTCGGTCAGTGACGCCATTTTGGCCAGAAGTGGTGACACTTCCCCTTTCAATTCTTCTAAATCTTGCGCTTGTTCGACCGACTCTTGGCTGCGTTCCACCAAGGAGGTCATCTCAGAGTTTAACTCTTGGCGATGTTCGAAGTAGGTTTGGTGTTGGTCGACGTTCTGATGAACGGTTTTAAGGTTGCTCGAAAGCGAGGTGTTCAACTGCTCTAGGAACTGTTCTGACGATTTACGTTCGTACTTGGTGGCTTCCACGACCAGTTTAAGTGTATTTAACGTCAGTTCGATAAGCGACTCTGCATTCACCCCCAACAGTAACTTGGCGCGAATATCCAACAGTTGATCGCCGGATTCACCCTCGAAGTCGAGTTCGGTGATGGTGTGTTGTAGATCGCTGGCAAGGCACTCTAATTGAGATTTATCCGGGCCGTTTTCTAGTTCGCCAAGGTTAAGGCGTGAGTTGGAAGTGATGATCTTGAGCGCGCGTTCGTAGATGCTCAGCAGTTTGGTTGCTTGGTCGACTTTTGTCCCGGCGTGAACTTCCGAAAAGCTCATTAGGTTACGCAACTCGCGTTTTAGCTGCGCAGGCAAGCCAGTGATACGTTGAAGCGTTTCACCACTGTGTTTGATTTGTTCGTCGAGATAACCGGTCTGTTTTTCCATCGCCTTAGACTGCTGTTTGAGCATTCTTTCTAGCACTGCTAAACGAGGGATCAGCGTGCTGACATCTTTTTGATGTTCAAGCTCTTGCTGAATTTCGAGCAGGTAGTTGGTTACTTGAGAGTTTGAACCCTGACAAGCAGAAGACAATGATGCCACAACTCGCTTTAGAACTTGCTGCTCACGTTGAAATTTGAGCGAAGTATCACGATGAGTCAGCCTGAGTTGGTCAAGTTGACAACTCAGCTGATGAAGCTGCGACTGAATATCGGATTCCAAGATTCCCATGAAGCGACTACGGTTAAGTCCATGTACTACTGACGATTATTTGATAATAACAAAAAACTTTATAGCGTCATCACTGATCGTGCTCAACCGTTGGTTAATTACCCGTTTTTTAATATTTTTTTGATGTCGTCCTCATTCTTATAAGAAGAATGAATCTTTATTAGTCCTTGATTGATGGCATGTTGACACGCGGTTCGTATGTCACCAGTTGCAAAGCTCGCGGCTGGTGCGTTATCAATTGCCTTCAAGAATACCCAGTGACTGTGTCTGTCTTTTAAGCTCACTTCACGGGCAATGTGGGTGGCAAGGAGTAACAGGTCAAGTAACTCTTCATCGTTAATCGCCGTGTATGCACGTGGTAAGAATGGATAGTCACTGATGCCCATACGAATGATGCGATTCACATCGTGCTTGGCCGCGAACTCATCCACCCAAGTTTGGAACTTGTTAAACGTTTCTTCTGCAGAGGCATCACGATCGGCGTTTGGCTCGATGTACAACAAGTTAGCATCGGAGAAATGATACAAACGTGTCGGCTTTTGGATGCGTTCTGCTAGGAACTCTCCAAATGCACGCTCTAACTCTAAGCCTGCTTTGTAACCATGCTGAACGTACATGCTGCGTAGGAATGGCAAATCAATCATCACGAAACGCAAACGGTCGTTGAGTGGTTCGTGAATTAGCTCGCCCATCTGCCACTGCTCGAACGTATCGCTCGATTTCTTCAGAGAGCGCGAGAGCTTAACGTTGAGCATGCGTAGGTTACGCAAACGCGAGCGGGAATGGGTAAACAGGTCATCGCGCAGTTTTTCAATTTCAGTCGCTTGGCGTTGCATGATGACGCCACGGCGCATGATGAAGAGGAACATTACCAATACGATAATGAACAATGCGAACGAGATTTTTTGGAACTTGCGGTGCTCCATGCTCACTTGAATCAGCTTTTCTGCCTGGCCGACATAATGGATGCTTTGCTCAGCAAACTCTTTCTGTTGGCGGAAGGCATCTTCACTGATTTGGTTAAGTTGTTTTTGTTCCAGTCGAACTAGGCTGGTGTACTTTTTATACGCTTGTAGAGATAGCTGATATTCGCCAGCTTGCTCGTAGCCTAAGCCTAACAAACGGTAGGACTGTTGTTTGATAAAGCCCGTCTCGTCTGGTGCTTTCTCTATTAGGTCGAGCGCTTTCTTCGCATTGACGATGACGTCTTTACTGTCGTTTTGGTGGTACGCCAAGCCAGATTGTAGCAGCGCCGCTTTAGCTTCTAACTGCGGTAAATCTGCATACTCTAACAAGTCCCTAGCACGATCTAAGTACTGCTCTGCCAGCGCGTAGTTATAGAGCTGTAAGTAGGTTGCCGCGAGACTCAAACGGATCTTGATGATGCGATTGATGTTCTTGCTGGTGCTGTCGTGGTCAAGCACATTGAAGTAATGCACCAGTGCTAGGTTGAATTTACCTTGGTAGAAGTAGATATCGCCCATTTGCTCTAACACATCAGCCAGAATTGGTGAGCTTGGGTAGCTGTCGTAAAAGTCGGCCGCCTGAGAGAGGTACTCGATGGCTTTATCGTAAACACGGCGCTCTTGGAATAGACGTGCTAACAGACGGTTTACCTTCGCCAGTCTTGCGCCGCTGTCATTTTCAATGGATTGCCAGTAACCATATAGCAGCTCTGACAGGGCAAGGTTGTACTTCTTATTGTTGAGATAAAACTCGCCGACGGCAGTGTGGTAATCAATCAGAGTTAGGTCTGAGCGATTGTCCTCTAGCATGGTTTTAGCTTTTGCGTACAAGCGCTCGGCGTTTACCGAATTACCGCTGTTAGCCGCCAGCAGTGCACGCTGCATCACTAAGCGGTAGCGAACGCTGTCAGTGCGTTGTAAAACCGGATTTGCTTCTTCAATCTGTGTTTCGATTTGGTCGAGTTTTTCTTCTGCTGCGGCGTAGTTTTTGTCGTACATCCAAATCATTTGATTGCGCATCAGTTGCACATCCAGATTCATGTACGGTAGTTGGTATTCTTTGGCGAGGCGTTCTGCTTCATCAAGGTTGTTGATGGCAGAGCGAATGTTGCCCATGGCGTAGTCGGCTTGCGCAATGATTTTATGCGCTTCAATCGTACTGCTTGGTGTGCGGATGCTACGGTCGGTCTCTTCACGAGACATGGCAGAAGGGCTGCCGTTCTCTTGGCGCTCAGTCAGTTCACGTTGCAAAAGGTAGTTTTTGGCCGCTTGTTTGGCTTGTGAAGGTTCGATCTCAGCCAGTTGCTGAGCTTCATTAAGCAAAGCGGAAGATAAAATGGTCGCGTGAAGTGGCTGTGCTAACAATAAGCAAAGAAAGCCAATCAGCCTAAATAGACGCGAACTGTCCCAAAACATCCTTTTCGTTCCCTTGAACTGTGTCGTAATTTACGTATTTTTGAATAATCAATAGTAGAGAAAAACGCCCAGCAATCCAACAGATAGCTGGGCGTTTTTGAGTATTTAAGTAATTAGTGTTTGAGTATGGAACTCAAATACTTTCATTACCTACTCAGATTACTGACGTGCCATGCGATTATTGTGTGCTGGCTTGTCTTGTTCCGTTGAGCGGTAAGGGTTGATATCCAAACCACCACGACGAGTATAACGTGCGAATACCGTAAGTTTCGTTGGTTGGCAGTACTTCATCAGGTCAGTGAAAATACGCTCAACACATTGCTCGTGGAATTCGTTGTGCTCACGGAATGACACTAAGTAACGAAGCAGCTTCTCACGATCAAGCTTAGCGCCTTGGTAGCGAATTTCTACGCTGCCCCAGTCTGGCTGATTGGTGATTAGACAGTTCGATTTCAGTAGATGACTGTGAAGAATTTCTTCTACTTGCTCATCACCAGCAGCACCTTCAAGCAGTGCAGCGTCAAAATCGTAGCTAGTGATTTCAATGTCTTGATCATCAATACACTCACCTTCCATCGTTACGATTGGTTGGTTGGTGTAGTGGTTAACTGGGTTTACTTCCACAAGTACCGCTTCGCCTGCACATGCCGATAGATCTTGCGTTAGACGCTCAGTCACTTCTTCCCAAGTAGCAAAACGGGTTTGGTTGTAGCTGTTTAGGTACAGTTTGAACGACTTTGATTCAATCAAGTTGGCGCTGGTCGCTGGAATGTACACTTCGCCAACCGCCACTTGAGGCAAGCCTTTGCTGTTTAGCCAAGATAGCTCGTACAGCGTCCAAATGTCGTGACCTAAAAACGGCAGGCTGTCGCCAAGCTCAAGGTCGTCACGGTTTAGGCTGCGAGGTACAGGTTGCAGCAAGCTTGCGTCGTATTGGTTTGCGTACTCAGTCTTTTTACCAAGCGTCAGGCCAGCAAGCTCTTTAGCGTCAGAATATTTGCTCATACTTTGTGGTCATTTTCGATTAGAATGGCGAGAATTTTACTGAATCCGCTGCTTAATTGCTATCCGGCAGACACCGCAACCTGATAAAAACAAACCAGGAGACCTTCATGACCCAAACCGTTCCTCAGGCTCTACAGGACTTTAGCCTGCGCTACCAACAAGCTTGGCAAGACAAGCACAATGAACTGCCACGCAGTGAAGAGCTTGCTGATCTTGTTTCTCCATGTGTAGAAGAGAAACGCGATGGGGCAGTACTGTGGAAAGCGTTCCCACGTGAAGAAATGGCGGATTTCACTAACATTGAGAACGCAATTGAGCTGACGCTGCATGAAGACATCAAAGCCTTCTACGGTTCTCAGTACAGCGCTGATATGGACGCGACGTGGCAAGGTAATGAGCTGACACTGCTGCAAGTATGGAGTGACGATGATTTTACTCGTCTGCAAGAGAACATTCTTGGTCACTTAGTCACTCAGCGTCGTCTAAAGCTAAAACCGACAGTATTTATCGCGGCGACAGATGCCGAGCTGGATGTGATTTCTATCTGTAACCTAACCGGTAATGTGATTCTTGAACGCCTAGGTTCGGATAAGCGAGATGTGCTAGCCGAGACACTGACTGAGTTTCTGAGCAAACTAGAGGCAGCGGTGTAAGCATGTACGTTGTTGAGTTGCAGTTTGAGTGTTTTGATAACACCACCGTAAGCGCCGTAGATAAAGCGATTAATGGTCTGATGGACGCACTGCGTTACAACGGACAAGTTCTGGGTCGTGAATTTCCTATCGTAATGGGGGATGGCGAGTTTTATGTTCGCGTGGTTTGCCCAGAGCAAGACAGTTTGCATCCTCGCTACCATTCTGACTTCGTCAAAGTGTGCATGAATCGTTTATCGGAAGCGTCGTTGCTTGCGCCGAAAATGCGCATGTTGGGTCGTGATTTGAATTCAGAAGAAGCGGCTGAAGAAGAAACACCAAGCTGGCAAGTGCTTTACACCACGTACGTTCATACGTGTTCTCCACTGCGAAGCGGTGAGACGCTATTGCCAATCCCACTTTACCGTAATGGTGCGACGCTGAATGGTGACCACAAAGCGGTGGTGAAATGGCAAACCGAATGGCAAGCGTGTGATGAAATCCAAATGGCGGGAGGCTGCCGTGCTGAACACGCTGCACTGCATGAAATCTGCGATGCTGACAGCGTGCTGTTCCGCCGCGGTTGGGACTTACGTGGTCGTATTGAATACATCACTAAGATCCCGACTTACTACTACCAATACCGAGTTGGCGGTGAGTCACTTGAAGCGGAAAAAGGGCGTAAGTGTCCAAAATGTGGTGGTGAATGGTTACTCGACGAGCCGCTGCACGATATCTTCTACTTCAAGTGTGACGATTGTCGTATTGTCTCCAACATCTCTTGGGATCACATTAAGTAGTCCATTTTTAAAGCTGGCGTCTATGCCAGCTTTTTTCTATCGCTCTAAATGAATCGAGCCTGTTCAGTAAAACTACCCATTATTGATGCTATCAATACTTTGATTTAAAAAGTATTTTTGTCAGCCATTCCTCTCATCCCCTTGCTTGTGATCTTTGTTCATATTCAAAGAAAAATGTAACCTAGTTGCATGGTTTATAAGCATTGAAACGTTTGCTTCTCAAAAATTTCAAATAACATCCATATCCTTTTTGAGGTTTTGGGAAGTGGGCCCCTTCCGAAAATATATATAAAAAAATAATCTGGAAGGAATTGAGATGACTTTATTTAAACGAAGCCTAGTCTGCATTGCTGTTGTCGGCTTGATGGCTGGCTGTGATGATGAAACCAAGTACGTAGAGGTTCCATCGGATTACAGCCCGGTGGTTGCAGAGGGAAAAACATTAACCAACACGCCAGACGTAGTTGTGAAAGGTGAAGCAACGCAAGCGGATGAAGTAACCATTGCTATCGCAGCAACATCGGATCTACACGGTCGCTTGTTTGGTTTTGACTACGCGTTAAACGCAGAAGACGATGACGCTGGTATTACTCGTGTAGCCACTTTGCTTGCTGACCAAAAAACGGCACATCCAAATATGATCCTGATTGATATCGGTGATACGGTTCAGGGCAACTCCGCGCAACTGTTCAACGATGATCCAACTCACCCAGTGGTCGAGAGCATGAACTCTCTTGGCTTTGACGTTTGGGTACCAGGTAACCATGAATTCAACTTTGAGCGTTCGTTTGTCGATCGCAACCTCGATCATTTTAATGGTGCGGTACTGTCTTCAAACATCAAATGGGAAAGCAACGATGTGAACTACATTCGCGCGTTCCAAATGTTTGAAGTGGAAGGCGTGAAAGTGGCGATCGTTGGTCTAACGCCGTCGAATGTGCCGAACTGGGAAGCGTCAGCGCCGGATCACTTCAAAGGTTTGAAGTTTGAGAACGAATTGGATGCAACCAAAGAAGCGGTTGACCAACTGGTGTCTAAATACACCCCAGACGTGATTGTGGGTGCGCTTCACCTTGGCCGCCAAGAAGATGGTGGTGTGGGCGTTTACGAAATCGCGTCTGCAATGGCGGATAAATTCGACGTCATCTTAGCGGGTCACGAACATGCCAACTACATCGAACAAGTGAGTGCGGACGGCACAGTCACACCAATCAGCAAAGCGACATCAGATATCGGCGGTGAAAATACGCTGATTGAAGACAAAGCGAAGTCTGGCGAATACAACCAAGACAATCGCGCGCAAAGCGTGAAAATCATTGAGCCGGGCAAGTGGGGTGCTTACCTAGCGAAAGCTGAAATTCAATTGAAGAAAGTCGATGGCAAGTGGACGATGGAAGACACGACCTTGACCAACATTGGCACGAAGAAAGTGGAAGAAGAGCAAGCACTGCAAGCTAAATTCCAATACGTGCACGATATCTCGGTTGAAGACGCAACTCGTGAATTGGGGCGTGTGACAGGTAACTTCACACCAAGTGCAACGGGTTACCCAGACGAAGCGACAGCAACGGATTACAACTACACCGCAGAGCGTTTGTACTCGACGATTCACCTAGCGAAAGTCGTTGATACGCCATTGATGGATGTGATTAACCAAATCCAAATGCAGAAAATTGAAGAGGCGATGGGTGAGGGGAATGGTGCGATTGTCTCTGCTGCGTCGTTGTTCTCTGATCAATCTAACCTAATCGACAACGAAGTGTACACCAAAGGTAAGTCGACCAACTTGTACAAGTACGATAACACCTTACTTGGCGTAGAGATGACAGGTACGAACCTAAAACGCTTCATTGAGTGGTCGTACTCTTACTTCAACCAATATAAACCGGGTGATATTACCGTATCGTTCAAGAAAGGCGCGCCAGCTTATCTTTACGATCAATTCGATGGTGATATCGAGTTCACTGTTGATCTGAGTAAGCCGTCTCTTGAGATGGATGAGAACAACGCAGTGACGAATGAAGGTAGCCGTGTGAACATTACCAGTATTGGTGGTGAGCAGTTCGATCCAAACGCGACCTATAAAGTGGCGATGAACAGCTACCGCTTTGGTTCGCAAATCCAGAAATATGGCTGGGCGAGCAAAGACGACGTGTTCTATGACTCAGTGAACGAGCAAGTCTACGCAATTCGCGACATGCTGACGGCTTATGTTGAAGAGCACAAAGGCATTGATGTGGCGGACTTCAGTGGCAGCCTTGGTAACTGGTCGTTCACTCAATACCTACCAAGCGGTGATATCACGACACTGCGTGAGGGCGAAGGCAAAGCGCTGTGGGAACAATTGAAGAACATGGAAATCTGTGTCTCGATTGATTTGGAAAACCCGAAATACCCGGCGATTGTTAAGTCTGTGAACATCAATGATTCATCTAGCTACTTTGTTAACCCTAACAAAGACGCAGCGACCCTTGATGAGAAAGTCGCAGGTTGTAATCCAACTCATTAATCCTGCATGTGGGCGCGGTAATCTTTATCGCGCCTAATTTTACTCGCTTGAGGCCAAGCCCGTTTGAGTGAGTGATGTAGAAGAGTACTTCATGATCAAAAGAATCTATAACCGATGGGGTTTCACCCTACTGATTACCCTTATCTCCACGCTTATCTTTCAGTTTTCTTCTTCGTGGAGTGAAGAATTCCGTCCTAAATCTCGCCAGCAACAAGAGTTTGTTGAAGCGACCGTCACGCGTTCTATCTCAAACCATGTTGCGCCTGATCCGCTTGTGCCGGATGTGATGACAGGTAAACAAGTCTTCATGGCAAAAATTCTTGAGGGAGAGAGCGAAGGCTTAGAGGTGGAAGTCACCAATCCTCTTAGTCGCCAGCACAACGTGTATGTCAGTGAAGGCGATACTTTCATCATGATGATCCGCGAAACCACCAATGGCACCGTCTATTGGGCGTATAACCACAAACGCTCAGATGCGATTTATCTGATGCTTGCGCTGTTTTGTGCGCTGCTGCTGAGCTTTGGTAAGAAAGAGGGCATCAACTCGATGGTCGCGCTTTATTTCACTGCTGCCTTGATCGTTGGTGTGTTGGTGCCAAGTATCTTTGCGGGCTGGAATCCGATGTTGGTCAGCATCTTATTGATGGTGGTGATCATCGTGGTCAGCTTTATTCTCGTTTCTGGCTATAACCGGAAGAGTTTATGCGCCATGGGCGGTACGTTATTGGGTGTGATAGCTGCGGGTGTCATGGCGCAGTGGTTTGGAGAAATGGCACACTTGTCGGGCATTTATCTCGACAAAGGCGAAGACGTAATTTACCTAACGCCGGTGAAGATGGGCATTCGCTGGCTGATGTTCGTGACTATTGTGGTGGCAGCGCTTGGGGCCGTTATGGATGTGGCGATTTCGATTGCATCGGCGTACGCGGAGCTGCAACAAACCGACCCGAAACTCAAACCAAAGCAGTTGGTTAAAGCCTCGATGAACATTGGCCGAGACATCATGGGCACCATGACTAACACCTTGATCTTGGCGTTTGCTGGCGGCTCATTGACGACCATCATGATGGTGTGGGGGCTTAACATGCCAGCGAGCCAGTTTATGAACATGCCGTTAGTGGGGCTTGCAGTGGTGAATGCGTTAGCGGGTAGTGTGGGCATTGTGCTTACTATCCCTTTTACTGCTTTTTTAGCGCCTTATGTGTTTAAACATCCTCAAGTGGATTCGCAGCCAGAACAGGAGCAAAAGAAGGTTGAGCAAGATGAAATTCAGCTGTTCTAACGATATAAAACCGCAATGAAAACAAATGCAAAAAGGGCGCTCCGATGAGCGCCCTTTTTAAGTTTCAAGTGTTGTAGAAAGAGGGGATTACCAACCTTTAACTACGCCACCTTTGAAGATGTCTTTCGCTGCTTCGTAAACTTCTTCAGTTTGGTATGCCTTAACGAAGTTTTGTACGTTAGCTGCTTGAACGTTGTCTTCACGAGCAACGATCAGGTTTACGTATGGAGACTCTTTGTCTTCAACGAAGATACCATCACGCTCTGGCGTTAGGTCGATTGAGCTTGCGTAAGTTGTGTTGATGATAGAAATCGCTACGTCATCAAGAGAACGTGGAAGTTGTGCAGCATCTAGCTCTACGATTGTGATGTTTTTCGGGTTACCAACGATGTCACGTACCGTTGCCAGTAGATCAACGCCGTCACGCAGTTCGATCAGACCTTGTTGCTCAAGAAGTAGAAGAGAACGACCTAGGTTTGTTGGATCGTTTGGTACCGCGATACGTGCGCCATCTTCGATTTCATCCACTGATTTTACTTGTTTAGAGTAACCAGCGATTGGGTATACGAAAGAGTTACCAGCAGTCACTAGTTTGTAGCCACGATCTTTTACTTGTTGATCTAGGTATGGCTTGTGTTGGAACGCGTTTACGTCGATTGAGCCATCATCCAGCGCTGCGTTTGGTGTTACGTAATCGGTAAAGGTAACCAACTCAACATCCAGGTTGTATTTCGCTTTAGCAACTTTTGCCGCAACTTCAGCGACCTGTGCTTCCGCACCTGCCATGACGCCAACTTTTACTTTGTTCACGTCGACTTCTTTGTCACCACAACCAGCAAGAACCAGTGCAGAAGCAGCAGTTGCAACAGTCAAAAGACTCTTAAGGCTAAATTTCATCTTTATCTCCTTATAATTGGTATTTTCAATTCTTATCTGTGGTCTACGCGGCGTACGATTGCATCACCGATAGACTGAATAATTTGTACGAGCACAATCAGCATCACGACGGTTACTGCCATGATCACTACGTCATAGCGGTGGAAGCCATAACGGATAGCTACGTCACCAAGACCGCCACCACCAACCGTCCCGGCCATTGCTGAATAGCTCACTAGCGTTACTAGAGTAATGGTTACTGAGTTAACAATAGTCGGCATTGCTTCAGGAAGCAGAACTTTTGTGATGATTTGTGTTGGCGTCGCGCCCATAGATTGCGCGGCTTCAACCAAACCTGATGGTACTTCTAGTAGTGCACCTTCGATCAGACGCGCTACAAATGGGATAGCTCCGATGGTTAAAGGAACAATCGCTGCTGTTGTACCGATAAAGGTACCAACCAACAGTTTGGTTACCGGAATAATCGCAACCATCAGTACTAGGAAAGGAACCGAGCGACCGATGTTAACGATGGCGCCAAGCACGCGATTAAGTTTGGTGTTTTCCAGCAAGCCACCTTTTTTAGTGGTGTGCAGAATGACGCCGAGTGGAATGCCCACTGCAAAACCAACGATGCCAGCAACGGCAACCATGTAAAGGGTTTCCCACGTTGCGCCCAAAAGTAGGTTGCTGTTTAAGCTCAGCCATTCAGAAATCGTATTAAAGGACATAGCCAAGTACCTCTACTTTCACGTTGTGCTCACGCAGGAACTCAATCGCTGCGTTATCGTCTTCTTCGTTACCAAACAGCTCCGCGACCATCATGCCGAACTTCACGCCGCCAGCGTAATCCAGATCGGAACTTAGGATGCTCACATCGATGTTGAACTTACGAGCGATTTGCGTCATCAGAGGGGCATCTACGGTAGCGCCAGTAAATTCTAGGCGAACCAATGGGTAACTGTTTTCTACGCGCGTGGTTTGTAAGCGTGCTTGGTAATCTTCTGGGATAGAAAGATCCAAAGTAGAGCGAATGAACTCGTGTGCCAGTGCTGTCTTTGGATGCGCGAAGATTTCACCCACGGTGCCTTTCTCCACTAGCTCACCATCACCGATGATCGCCACTTCGTGACAGATGCTCTTAACCACTTCCATTTCGTGAGTGATCAGTAGAATGGTGATTTCTAGCTTGCGGTTGATTTCTTTGAGCAGTTCTAAAATGGACTGCGTCGTAGCAGGATCCAGCGCGCTGGTTGCTTCGTCACAAAGTAGCACGCTAGGGTCTGATGACAATGCACGAGCGATAGCCACACGTTGCTTTTGACCACCACTGAGGTTTGCTGGGTAGCTTTCATGCTTGTCTGCAAGACCAACGAGCTTAAGAAGCTCAGTCACTTTTGTTGTGATTTGCGCTTTGTCTTTACCTGCTAGCTCAAGAGGGAGTGCGACATTGTCGAAAACGGTGCGAGACGACAGCAGGTTAAAGTGTTGGAAGATCATCCCGATGTTGCGGCGAGTTTCTCCCAATTGCTTTTTGCTTAATTTGGTTAGGTCAACGCCATCTACGATGATGGAACCTGAAGTTGGAGCTTCCAGCATGTTTACACAACGGATGAGGGTACTTTTACCCGCGCCCGATGAACCGATAACACCAAAGATGGTGCCCTTCGCGATATCTAGGTTAATGTCCTTAAGGGCAAGAATTTCCTTACTGCCTTGGTAGAACACTTTATTGACGTTTTTTATTTCTATCATGTTTCAACCTGCACAGAGATACTGGGAACTTCGCTGTTAAAAACGGCTTTTAACAGGAGTAAATTTTGAACTCTATCTCAATTCTCAGTTGATGCTATGGGTTAAGCAGTAGTAAGTCAATAGGTATTTTTACGTCTAGACGTCTAAATGTATGGATGTTCTGTAGGGAGAGTAAAACAGAGGTTGTGCGGTAGAAAGAAGCAATTAAGAGGGATACTTAAGATTTACCGATTCTCAGACGGCAAATCAACTGTTTTGTCGCGAACTTACACCAATTAGATAGTGTGAGTGCTTATAAGGTATGTAATAATCTGATGAAACCGAGTAAATAGAGAAATACGTTTTGGCAAAACCTGCTGTTTTTATCGATCGTGACGGCGTGATTAACGTTGACCACGGTTACGTTCATGATGAACATGATTTTGAGTACATTGACGGTGTGTTTGAAGCGACAAAAGCGCTGAAAGAGAAAGGCTACCTGTTGGTGCTTGTGACCAATCAATCTGGCATTGCACGTGGTAAATTCAGCGAAGACCGTTTCTTGTCTCTGACTCAATGGATGGATTGGAACTTTGCTGACAATGGCGTTGAGTTCGACGGCATTTACTACTGCCCACATCATCCTGAGCATGGCATCGGTGAGTACAAGCAAGATTGTGACTGCCGCAAGCCAAAACCAGGTATGTTCATTTCTGCGCGTGACTTCTTGAAGATCGACATGGAGAAATCTGTGATGATCGGCGACAAAGCCGAAGACATGATGGCAGCTGAGGCGGCAGGCGTTGGCACTAAGATTTTGGTTCGTACTGGTAAGCCAGTAACGGAACAAGGCGAAGCGATTGCTACGGTTGTACTTGATAGCATTGCCGATGTGCCTGCGTACCTAAACAAGTAATCTTCATTACTGATTGAGATAAGGGAAGCCGCTGCTTCCCTTTTGTTTGATTCCTTCTTTTAGTCTGAACACTTATGAGCAAAAAACTCACCATTCTTGATATCGCGAAATTGGCTGGCGTTGGCAAATCGACGGTTAGCCGTGTACTTACCAATGATCCCAAGGTAAAACCGCAAACGCGTGAGAAGGTTGAACAAATCATTCGTGAATCAGGCTATGTGCCATCCAAATCAGCACAATCGATGCGTGGTGGCAGCCAGAAAGTGGTCGGCGTGATCATTTCTCGTCTTGATTCCCCATCAGAAAACCGTGCCGTCGGCACTATGCTTAGTGCTTTGTACTCGGCAGGGTACGACGTGGTGATCATGGAGAGCCAGTTCGATCGCGATAAAACCAACGAGCATTTGGACGTTCTTAAACGTCGCAATGTCGATGGGGTGATCGTTTTTGGCTTTACTGGGTGTGATGAGCAAGCGTTAGCGGAGTGGGGCAATCGCATTGTCGTGATCGCCATGGACACTCAATTGGTTTCTTCGATCAACTATGATAACCAAGGTGTTATCGACATGGCGCTCTCCCATCTGGAACAGCAATCTATTTCTCGTATTGCCTACATCGGTGTTGACCCAGAAGATCGCACAACGGGCCTTGCTCGTCTAAATGCTTACCAAGCTTGGTGTGAGCAAAAGCGTGTTGAACCTTGTTTTCAAACGGGCAAACTTAGCCACGAAAGCGCCTACCAGCTGGTGGATCACGTTCTTCAATCCGACACGCAAGCCATCGCTTGTGCCAGTGACACCATTGCTCTCGGTGTGATCAAACGTCTGCAAGAAATGGGACGTGAAGATGTGGTGGTCACTGGTGTGGGTGGCAACGAACTACTCTCGTTCCTTTTTCCAAATGTCTTCAGCGTAGATCCGGGCTATGCACATGCCGGTGAGAAAGCCGCTAAGATGCTGATCAATCAGTTAAACGGTGATGAGTCTGTGGTGCATTTTACCCAGCAACCGATCCGCCATTAATCCCCCTGTCGACAATCTGCTCTAAAATTATACTGTGATCATTCTCAATTAATGGGACTGTTCCCATTTTGTTTTTTAAAGCGAGCTGGCATTATTAAAATTATCAAATGGGAATGTTCCCAAAAATAAAAATAATACGACGAATTGAATGTATCCAGTACAGGGTGGACAAAGTTATGAGTAAGATTGCGCGTCAAGATGTAGAGCGTCTTATTGAGCTGGTCGGGGGATCGGACAATATTGCCAGTGTTAGCCACTGCTTAACTCGCTTACGTTTCGTGTTGAATGACACAGACAAAGCCGATACCAAACAGTTAGATGCACTACCTATGGTGAAAGGCTGTTTTACCAACGCAGGTCAGTTCCAAGTGGTGATCGGCACGGAAGTCGATGAGGTATACAAGGTACTGATCGAGCTAAGCGGAAAAAGTGAAGCGAGCAAAGATGAATCTAAAAACGCCGCTCGTCAAAACATGAACATCGTTGAGCGTGGTATTTCCCATCTTGCTGAAATCTTTGTACCACTGCTACCTGCGATCATCACTGGTGGTTTGATTCTTGGTTTCCGTAACGTGATTGGCGACATCAAGATGTTTGATGGCCAAACGTTAACGGAAATCAGCCAGTTTTGGGCAACGGTACACTCTTTCTTATGGCTAATTGGTGAAGCAATCTTTTTCTTCCTGCCTGTTGGCGTGTGTTGGTCGACAGTGAAAAAGCTCGGTGGTACTCCGATTCTGGGTATCACATTGGGTGTCACACTGGTTTCGCCACAGTTAATGAACGCCTACCTAATTGGTAAGCAAGTGCCTGAAGTATGGGACTTTGGCTTATTCGCCATCGAGAAAGTGGGCTACCAAGCGCAAGTGATTCCTGCGATGTTAGCGGGTGTTGCCTTGGCGTTCATAGAAACCAATTTAAAGCGCATCATTCCGTCTTATCTTTACCTAGTGGTCGTACCGTTTGTCTCTATCATTGTGTCTGTGATTCTTGCGCACTCTATTATTGGTCCATTCGGTCGCATGTTGGGTGACGGCGTTGCTTTCGCAGCAAAAGCAGCCATGACGGGTGACTTCGCAATGATTGGCTCAACCATCTTCGGTTTCCTATATGCGCCATTGGTAATTACCGGTATTCACCACACCACTAACGCGGTTGACCTTCAACTGATGCAAGAGCTAGGTGGCACGCCAATTTGGCCTTTGATTGCACTTTCAAACATTGCTCAAGCGTCTGCAGTAGTCGGTATCATTATCATCAGTAAAAAACACGGCGAGCGTGATATCTCGGTGCCTGCGGCTATCTCTGCTTACCTTGGTGTGACAGAGCCTGCGATGTACGGCATCAACTTGAAATACAAATTCCCAATGCTAAGCGCGATGATCGGCAGTGCGATTGCCGCAGCTATCTGTGGCAGCGCAGGTGTGATGGCGAACGGCATCGGTGTGGGCGGTTTGCCGGGCATCTTGTCTATCCAACCGCAGTTCTGGGGTGTCTTTGCTCTGGCGATGTTGGTGGCGATTGTGGTCCCTGTGGCACTGACGCTTGTGCTGTATAAGCGCGCACAGATGAAAGGCGAGTTAGAAACCGCTAACGCGTAATTCAAACTGAGGCAGTGATTTGGCTGCCTCGTTTATCTCCTCTATTTTTTAAAGATTTTTAAGTTTCCGTTTAATGGTAAGTGAGCGTTAGAAATGGCAATGACCAAGCATGATGAGAGCTGGTGGAAAACCGCAACCATCTACCAAATTTACCCAAAAAGCTTTTGTGACAGTGGAAGTAAAGGCACGGGCGATATTAAAGGGATCATTTCTAAGCTGGATTATCTAAAACACCTTGGTGTGGATGCGATTTGGCTGACGCCGGTTTATCAATCGCCAATGATCGACAATGGTTATGACATTTCCGATTACTATGCGATCAACCCAGATTTCGGCACCATGCAAGATTTCGATACCCTGTTGGCTGAGGCTCACCAGCTGGGTATTCGAATCATCATGGATATCGTGGTGAATCATACTTCGACAGAACACAAGTGGTTCCAATCGGCATTGGGTGATAAAAACAGCCCATACCGTGATTACTACATCTGGAAAGATCCGGTTGATGGCGCAGAGCCAAACAATTGGCAATCTAAGTTTGGTGGTAACGCTTGGGCACTGGATGAAAAAACGGGTCAGTACTATTTGCACCTTTTTGCTAAAGAGCAAGCGGACTTAAACTGGGAAAACCCGGTAGTGCGTGAAGAAGTGAAAGAAGTCATCAGCTTCTGGGCAGAAAAAGGTATCGATGGTTTCCGTCTTGACGTTATCAACCTGATTTCCAAGCAGCAAGATTTCCCAAGTGACGATATTGGTGATGGTCGCCGTTTCTACACTGACGGTCCTCGCGTACATGAATATCTTCAAGAGATCAGCGAAGCTGTGTTCCAAAAGTACGGTAGCGTGACGGTGGGTGAAATGTCTTCCACCACGCTAGAGCATTGTCAGCAGTATTCAGCGCAAGATGGCAAAGAGCTATCGATGGTGTTCAACTTCCACCACTTGAAAGTCGATTACCCGAATGGTGATAAATGGACGAAAGCGCCGTTTGATTTCATCCAACTAAAACAGATCTTCAACCATTGGCAAACCGGCTTAAATGGCAAAGGGTGGGGCGCGCTATTTTGGTGTAACCACGACCAACCACGCGTTGTGAGTCGATTAGGTAACGACGAACAATACCGCGTCGAGTCTGCCAAAATGTTTGCGGCATCGGTGCACATGATGCAAGGCACGCCTTATGTTTACCAAGGTGAAGAGATAGGCATGACCAACCCAGGTTACACCGAAATCAGCCAATATCGCGATGTTGAAAGTACGAACATGTACGACATCATGGTCAATCGCGATGGCGTATCTCACGACGATATGATGGCGATTTTGGCGCAGAAGTCGCGTGATAATTCACGTACTCCAATGCAATGGAATAGTGCGAAACATGCGGGCTTTACTGAAGGCACGCCGTGGCTAGAGGTGGCTCAGAACTATTCTGAGATCAACGCGGAAACCGCGATTGCCGATTTGAACTCGGTGTTCTACTTCTACAAGCGCTTGATTGAACTGCGTAAGCAGGTACCAGTCATAACCGATGGTCGTTACGAGGACTTACTGCCTGAGCACAAACGTATTTTTGCTTACGCACGTCAGAACGACAAGCAAACGCTGCTGTGTATTAACAACTACTACGGCGAAGAAGTGGAGTGTGTGTTACCAGAGCGCTTTGATATGAGCAAAGCCAAGAACCTGCTTTCCAACTATCAGAATGCGACCAGCGCGATTGCTTCCAACCACCAAGTACTGCGTCCTTACGAAACTCGCATCTTGCTGATTGAAGAATAAAAGCAAATAAAAAGTACCCCTAAGGATTTCGATCCTAAACAAAAGGCTTTGGAGTGCTCCCCAAAGCCTTTTTCTATGAGATAAGATTGTGGTTTATGCTTTCTCGATCTTGTTCAGTGTCGCTTTCTCTTCACTGATTTGAGTCTGTTCTGCTTTCAACAGTTCAACCTGCTCAATCAAGCCTAGTGCAGGGTTGAACCAACGTTCTGCCGATGATTCAAATTCCATAGAATCCATGCCATCACATCTTAGGTTGTAGGTGTTCTTCTCTGTTAGATATGCCGCTTCAATTGACTTGCCAGAAACGTGGAAGGTCTTACGTGAACCTGTCTCAGTGATCTGTTGGCTCCAATATGTTTGGCAAGAAGCATCGTCAGGCAGCTTTTGTACCCATTCATGGTCTGAAAAGTTGTCAAGCAAGTTCGCTACCTGTTCGCCTCGAAGGGGTAAGTCGATAGAGACCGTGTTCACGCTGATATCAATGTTCGGATCTTTATCCTTAACCGTTGAGCCTTCCAAGCGAAATAGAGGGCTGCTGTTCATCACTAACGAGATGAGCTTGTGGTCAACCAGAAAAGTATCGTTGAATTCGTGGAGTGCACCGTCTGTGCCTGCGAAGTATAGGTTTTCTTCGCTTTCAGGTTTATCTTCGATATCTTGCGTTGATAAGTAAAACTGAGTGATGCCATTGTTGATGAGATCATTAATGATTGGAGCGACGATTGCTGCGTCTGGATCTTGCTCGGCAAAATCGACAAGGTCTTGAGCACTGATAGGCTTAAAGTTCATCATCATGCTACCGGTAGGTTGCTCATCTACAGCGAACGCATAGCCTAGTTTTGTGGTTTCAACTGGCGCGAAAGTCGCATTTTTGATTGGGTAATCAAAATTATTTTGAGGACCTTTGTTGCCGTCTGAAGAGCCGCCACCACAGCCGTAAAGTGCCATAGTTGCTGCTGCGATCAGCGTCATTTGTTTAAGCATGAGTTTACATTCCTAATGTTAGAAGGCTGATAAATCGAGCCGTTATTTGAATGTCGTCATGCTAAGTTTTATGGATGAAAAAGGGCAAAAAACAAAAGCTAACAGAGTTTAATGAAAGCTTAATTTTATATTTATATCTTTGTTTTTATTGGGCTAATTTCCGAGTCGATATTAGTGCAGTATTCTTCAATTAACGCCTTCCAACGCATCACAATTTCTTTATCTTGAATGCTGACTCGCAGTTTGGTCCAAGGTTGTAGACAGGTTTCTTTTGATTCCGGTTGAGACAAACGGCTAAACAATTCTTCAGAAGGCATGACACGTAATAGGGCTACTAGAGACTCCATGTAATTTAGGCGGAATTGGTCGAGCTTATTTTGTTTATAAGCAATGTGCGAGACAAAGGTATACACCAGAGCATTCTGAATTCGTGAGTCACCCGCAGGCGTCGTCAACAATGTTTTTGCTTTATCTAGGTTGCCTAATTTGTAATGCAACAGACCAAGCCAAAGGTTCAATTCATCGGGAAGAATATCGAATGCAGATTGAGCTTGAATAAGATACTCCTCAAGCTTGGACTTATCTTGTTCATACAACGCAAGGTGACGAGCAATGGTGATCGCGGTGAATTCATCCATGTGCTTGACTGACTCTGTTGGGAACTTTTTGTCGAGCAGCATCTTTTCGTGCTCTTTAGTAAAGTGCCAAGCGCTTTTTGATGGTTCTGGTAAGTTGAAGTATCGAGCAATATCGGTATGTAGGTTGAACAAATCCGATTGTAAATGTGCGATACGCAATGTGTACTCGTTACGAAATGCCAACTTACCCGTTGCAGGATAAATCAGATTCATTTGTGCTTTTAACTGCCCCTCTGTCGGACTGTCTTTGAGTTCGATATTAAGCAGGTAGTCGCTGGTCTGCATGTTACGAGCGCCGGGGAAATAGGGAGTCTCGTTGATTGGGTCGAGAAAATAACTCGGCGCATCTTGGTTAGCGATATCGGTATAGGGATATTCGACTTGCTGTTGCAGCAAGATAGCTTTTACCACGGTACGATACTCACGAGCAGCGGTGCCTATTGCATCTACCCGGTTCAGTAGCAGCTCTACTTTTGGGATGAGTAATTGGTTACGCGTTTGCTGAGTGGAAATACCTTGTTGCTGCCAGAGTGTTACACCAAGCCCAATACTGGTCACGGCGAACAACGCACATAAACCATAAACAAAGCCGAGTTTACGAGAAGAGCGGGATGGTTCTGTTTCAGCTAATTTGGCTTTCCTCTTGCCTGATTTTTTCGGTTGCAGTAATCGGACATTAGCCTGATTAAGGAAGTAGCCTTTACGTGGGTAGGTGACCAACAATTTGGCGGCATCGTGCTCCGGCAAGTGTTCTTGAAGCAAAGCTCTGAGTGTGCTGATTCGGTTGGTGAGCACGTTCTTTGAAATGAACTTACTTTGCCAAATGGTCTCGATGATGGTTTCAGCAGAGAGCGGGTGTCCCACACTGGTGAGTAACAGTTCCAGTAACTCGACGGTACGCGGCTCAAGATCGATTGTGCTCGCTTGTTTGTGAAGCGTCTGGGTCTCTGGGTTGTAGATCAGTTCGCCAATAACAATCTGACTGTTGGTCTGTTTGGCTTGTTGTAGAACGTCGCGCATACCATCATGAGTGATTAGGGAATGGCGAGATATTATATAGTCATTGGAGCGCAAAATCTTATAAATCGCGCTCCAATTATCATGGAAAGATTATGAACCGTAACTTACTGAGTAGCGATGCGGTTTGTGATTCATTGCAAGTACAAGGTTCAGTGCGAAGGCGCCAAGAATCGATAAGCCGATCACCCAAGGTGTGACGAAGAAGAAAGACGCAAACAAGATACACGCGTCGATCGCCATCTGAGATTTCCCGACCGAAATACCGAATTTGTCCTGAATGAACAAGCACAGCACGTTGAAGCCACCCAAACTTGAACGGTGACGGAACAGGATCAACATACCCAAGCCCATCAACAGCCCGCCAGCAACCGCACAGTAAATCTCATTAATCGACTCGAGTGAGATCAGCAAATACAGATTATCCGCAAAGATAGAAACCAAAGCGCCAGAAATTGCACTATTAATCGCAAAATGACGGCCGAAGCGTTTCCATGCTAGCAAGTAAAAAGGACAGTTGGCTAAAAAGTACAGCACACCAAACGTAAAAGGTGTAAATTGGCTAATAAGCAGAGCCAATCCTGTGGTGCCTCCGGTTAAGAGGTTCGCGGATTGGAGAAAGAAAACGCCTTGAGCGACCAAAAAGGTCCCCGTAAGAATTGCCATCCAGTCTTCTTTTCTTGAGTGTTTTTCCATCTATTATGCAGTCGTTAGTGATAAATCGGCCGTGCATAGTAGTAAAAAGATGATCTTTTCGGTAGCTAGAGGGTAAAATTTGCGGTAAACCTATGTAATTGTCGTTTTACAGGGTGTAAAGCACAAAATTGACAGTCAACGGATCATGGTTAAACGATTGCAACATCGTCATGATATTTCTTGCTTGTCACCATGAAAAAACTGCATGAGAAAAATTGTAAATTTCTCTTTATGACCTAGATCAAATTATGTAGAATGCGCGCCATTAGGTCGACGAAAACGTTTGCGTTAGGTCGTTATCCAGTTTTTTTGCAACTTTCAGTACCAATCTGAGTCAGGAGATACAGATGCTTAAGCGTGATATGAACATCGCAGATTACGATGCGGAACTGTTCGCAGCTATCCAGGAAGAAACACTTCGCCAGGAAGAACACATTGAACTAATCGCTTCTGAAAACTACACAAGTCCACGTGTAATGGAAGCTCAAGGTTCTCAGCTAACGAACAAATACGCTGAAGGCTACCCAGGCAAGCGTTACTACGGCGGTTGTGAGTACGTAGATAAAGCTGAAGCACTGGCAATCGATCGTGCATGCCAACTGTTCGGTTGTGAGTACGCGAACGTACAGCCTCACTCAGGTTCTCAAGCAAACAGCGCAGTTTACATGGCGCTTCTAAACCCAGGCGACACAGTTCTGGGTATGAGCCTAGCGCACGGTGGTCACCTAACTCACGGTTCACCAGTAAACTTCTCTGGCAAGCACTACAACGTGATTCCTTACGGTATCGACGAAGCAGGTCAAATCAACTACGACGAGATGGAACAGCTAGCGCTTGAGCACAAGCCTAAGATGATCATCGGTGGTTTCTCTGCTTACTCACAAATCGTTGATTGGAAACGCATGCGTGAAATCGCGGACAAAGTTGACGCTTACCTATTCGTAGACATGGCACACGTTGCTGGTCTAATCGCAGCAGGCGAGTACCCAACACCAGTTCCACACGCTCACGTAGTAACAACGACTACGCACAAAACGCTAGCAGGTCCTCGTGGAGGCCTTATCCTTTCTAACGAAGGTGAAGAGCTGTACAAGAAGCTGAACTCAGCAGTATTCCCTGGCGGTCAAGGTGGTCCTCTAATGCACGTTATCGCTGGTAAAGCTGTAGCGTTCAAAGAAGCGATGGAGCCTGAATTCAAAGCTTACCAAGCTAACGTAGTGAAAAACGCGAAAGCAATGGTTGGTCAATTCCAAGAGCGTGGCTACAAGATCGTTTCTAACGGTACTGAGAACCACCTATTCCTAGTTGATCTAATCGACAAAGACATCACTGGTAAAGATGCAGATGCAGCACTTGGTGCAGCAAACATCACAGTAAACAAGAACTCTGTTCCAAACGATCCACGCAGCCCATTCGTAACGTCTGGTATCCGTGTAGGTACGCCAGCAATTACTCGTCGCGGCTTCACTACTGAAGACGCGAAAGAGCTAGCAAACTGGATGTGTGACGTTCTAGATAACATCGGCAACGAAGAAGTTATCGAAGCGACAAAACAGAAAGTTCTAGAAATTTGTAAGCGTCTACCAGTTTACGCGTAACTTTCTTCATTGAGTGCGCCGATTTCGTTGTCGAACATACTCATTTGCTAGAAGCAAACTCCGTGTGTTCTCCTAGAACTCGACACATCTATTTCGAAAGTTCACCCAATTTAAAGGTCCTCATTTGAGGGCCTTTTTGTTTTTCTAGCGTATGGAAGTATCAGCTCAGAGTACGTTGAAAGCAGATTCCTGATATCGCCTAGGCTCTTCGGAATGACGCGCTTTGGGTTTTGAGAGACAGGTTGTTATGTGGAGGCTCGGGAGTATTTGAGTGGAAAACGAAAGAGATTATTAGATTCTGAATATACTTCGGATTTACTCAAGAGCCCAACCTCGTCATTCCCTACAAGCGAGGAACGAGCGGGATAGGGAATCTCTAATTGTCATTGCTGCTTAGAGAGTGCGTTGAAACGAGATTCCTGATATCGCTTAGGCTCTTCGGAATGACGCGTTTTTAGTTGTGAGAAATAGGTTTGTTGTGTGGAGGCTTTTGGGGAAGTAGAAAAACGAAAGAGATGATTAGACTCTGGATATATTTTTGATTTACTCAAGAGCCCAACTTCGTCATTCCTTACAAGCGAGGAACGAGCGGGATAGGGAATCTCTAATTGTCACTGCTGCTTAGAGAGTGCGTTGAAATGAGACTCCTGATATCGCCTGGGCTCTTCGGAATGATGCGCTTTTGGTTTTGAGAATCAGGTTGTTATGTAGTGGCTTGGGAGTATTTGAGTGGAAAAAGAAAGTGATGATTAGACTCTGAAGATACTTTGAATTTACTCAAGATCCCAACGTCGCCATTCCCTACAAGCGAGGAACGAGCGGGATAGGGAATCTCTAATTGTCACTGCTGCTTAGAGAGTGCGTTGAAATGAGATTCCTGATGTCGCCTAGGCTCTTCGGAATGACGTGCTTTGGTTTGAGGAGAGCGGCTCGTTATCCGAATAGCAGTGGTTTAGATTCATCAGAAACAAAAAAGGTTGGCACTGAGCCAACCTTTCTTTTCAAAACAAGCGAGTGCTTATTTAATCTCGATACCTTGAGCCTGCATATCGGCATGGTAAGAAGAGCGAACAAATGGACCACACGCCGCGTGGGTGAAGCCAAGTTCTAGTGCGATTTCTTTTAACTCGTCAAACTCTGAAGGTGGAACGTAACGCTCTACTGGCAAGTGGTGACGGCTTGGCGCTAGGTACTGACCAAGAGTCAGCATAGTTACGCCATGTGCACGAAGGTCTTTCAGTACTTCGACGATCTCTTCTTTCGTTTCACCAAGACCCATCATTAGACCTGATTTCGTCGGTACATTTGGATGCTGCTCTTTGAATTTTTGCAGCAATTGTAGTGACCATTTGTAGTTCGCGCCTGGGCGAGCTTTACGGTACAGACGAGGTGCCGTTTCTAGGTTGTGGTTGAAGACATCTGGCGGGTTGTCTTTCATAAGATCAAGTGCCACATCCATACGACCACGGAAGTCAGGAACCAGCGTTTCAATCTTGATGTGTGGGTTTAGTTCGCGGATCTCGCGGTTACAGTTGGCAAAATGCTCTGCACCGCCATCACGCAAGTCATCACGGTCAACTGAAGTGATTACAACATACTTCAATTTCATGTCTGCGATGGTTTTCGCTAGCTTTTTAGGCTCTTCAGCTTCAACAGCAAGTGGGCGACCATGGGCAACGTCACAGAAAGGGCAACGGCGAGTACAAATCGCGCCAAGGATCATGAAAGTGGCCGTACCGTGGTTAAAACACTCAGCTAGGTTAGGGCAAGATGCTTCTTCACATACAGAGTGAAGGTTGTTCTTACGCATCGCTGATTTGATGTCTTGAATACGTTGGCTGTCGGCTGGTAGCTTGATCTTCATCCAATCAGGCTTACGTAGCACTTCTTTCTGCTCTGAAGGCATGTTCTTTACGGGAATCAATGCCATCTTGTCGGCGTCGCGGTATTTAACGCCTTTTTCCATCTGGATTGGTTTGCTCATGCTTTGTTACCTTGAGAAGGTGCTTCTGTGCTGAATTCTACTTGCTCGTAATCAAGCAAAGTAACGAGTTCTTGTATTAGTTGTTTTTCCACGGCTTCGATGTCTTCTGGTCCACCAACTTGGCTAACCTGAACCATCTCCATTCCTTCATAACCACATGGGTTTATACGTAAAAACGGACCTAAGTCCATATTGACGTTCAACGCTAGGCCGTGGAATGAGCATCCTTTTCGAATGCGAAGTCCGAGAGAACATATTTTTTTACCGTCGACATAAACGCCCGGAGCGTCAGGTCGCGCAGCAGAATCGATATTGTATGCCTTAAGAGTGTTAATAACGAGGTTCTCGATGTGTGTAACGAGATCTCGCACTCCTAATTTTTTGCGACGTAGGTTGATCAGGAAGTACGCGACTAATTGACCAGGGCCATGATAAGTCACTTGACCACCACGATCGCTTTGAACAACAGGAATATCACCAGTGTTAATCAGGTGCTCGGCTTTACCCGCTTGACCTTGTGTAAATACTGGGTTGTGTTCTACCAACCAAACTTCATCAGGCGTGTCGTCTGTGCGTTGGTCAGTGAACTCATGCATCGCCTTCCATACAGGCTCATAATCTTGGCGTCCAAGTCGTTTCACAACAAGTTGGTGTTGCATGGGAATTCCTGTCGCTAATATATAAAGTTTTTGGATTATAAACCGGATGAACCTGATGCTCTACAGCTGAGTAACAGATTTTTAACTGAAAGACTCGCTGTTTTGCATTATCTACATGATAAATAAAAAGAAAGCAGCCGAAGCTGCTTTCAAAAAAAATTTAATTTATCAAAAAATTATAGAACCATGCGTACGATGTCGATTTCACCCAGTTCTTTGTATAGGGTTTCAACTTGCTCGATAGAGGTTGCAGTGATGTTGATAGACACCGAGTGGTAGTTGCCCTTAGCACTTGGTTTTACTGTTGGGCTGTAGTCACCTGGAGCATGGCGCTGGATAACTTCTAGAACTAGCTCTGGAAGCTCAGGCTTTGCATGACCCATTACCTTGTATGTAAATGAACAAGGGAACTCAAGCAGGTCTTTCAATTTTGCATCAGAGTTGATGGTTAGCATATCGGTAACTCCAGTTGGTATTCGTTGCGGTGCGAAATAGTACAGTCAAATTAGGGTGAACTCAAGATTAACAAAGCCGCCCTAGTTGGCGGCTTTGCAGACTTGTTTGTTGGTCAGAAGCGACTGTTAGAAGAAGCTCTTAAACAACAATACGATGTAGTCCCACATGCGGCTAAATAGGCTGCCTTGGTCCACTGTTTCCAGTGCCATTAGTGGGTACTCAGCAATATCTTCACCATCAATTTGATAGTATAGCTTACCAACTACATCACCTTTCTTAATTGGGGCTTCTAGCTCTTTTTCAAGTACGAAGCTTGCTTTTAGGTTCTTTGCTTCACCGCGAGGCAGTGTCACGTAAGTATCTTGGTCAAGACCTAGTGCTACAGTGTCTTTGTTACCCATCCATACTTTTTCTTCTACGAAAGTTTCACCGGCTTTGTGTGGTGCCACTGTTTCGAAGAAACGGAAACCGTAGCTCAGTAGCTTCTTGCTCTCTGATTTACGTGCGTTTGCATCTTTTGTACCCATTACAACAGCAACCAGACGCATCTGACCTTCTGTTGCAGAACTTACTAGGCTGTAACCTGCATTGCTCGTGTGACCAGTTTTGATACCGTCAACGTTCATGCTCTTGTCCCACAGTAGACCGTTACGGTTGTACTGAGTGATGCCGTTGTAAGTGAATTTCTTATCAGAGTAGATACGGTACTCGTCTGGCACGTCACGGATCAGTGCTTTACCAAGTAGTGCCATATCGTAAGGCGTTGAGTATAGGTTCGGGTTGTCTAGGCCGTGAACGTTAGCGAAATGCGTGTTCTTCATGCCCAGTGTGTTTGCCCATGCGTTCATTAGATCAACGAATGCGTCTTCAGAGCCAGCAATGTGCTCAGCCATTGCCACACAAGCATCGTTACCTGATTGAATGATGATGCCGCGGTTTAGGTCATGAACCTTAACCGTTGTACCTACTTCGATGAACATTTTTGAAGAATCAGGGAAGTTTTTCGCCCAAGCATTCTTACTGATGGTCACATCATCGTCTTCTGAAATATTACCACGCGCTAGCTCTTGGCCAATTACGTAGCTGGTCATCATCTTTGTCAGACTAGCAGGAGACAACTTTGTGTTCATCTCTTTCTCAGCCAGAACTTTACCTGAGTTGTAATCCATCAAAACGTAGCCTTTGGCAGCGATTTGAGGTGCATCTGGGACAACAACTGGTGAAGCAAAAGCAGATTGAGCGATGGTTGCAGATAGTGCAACCGTAGAAACGAGAATAGATTTCACAAACTTATTTTTATTCATGGTAATTCAAATTTTTTGGTTAACTGCCGACATCTTAACAGAATCCCCACTTATGTAAGAGGGGCTCTGCATAGAAAATCATGACACCAAGGTCATTTGTCAGTTTTGTGTTTTTTAATAAATGCGGTCGAATAGCCGAGCAACTTTACTTTATCCAGAGTGGCTTGCGTCAGGGAATAGTCAGTATATGGGCCTAGCAGCAAGCGATACGTATCTTTCGAGGACTCCAAGAAAGTTTCCGTATCCAGCTTTTGACCAAGCTCTTGGCCTAAAGTTCGCGCTCGATCTTCATATTTTGATGACGCAACCTGAATCACGTATCTCGGGTGTGCAGCGAGCGACTTCTCATCGGTCGGTTTATCTACCGTGATGACTTCAATCTCTACGTTTGCGGTACCGGTTTTCACGACATCTAGCTTATGTGCCGCTGCGTAACTCAAGTCAATGATACGGCCATCATGGAAAGGGCCACGGTCATTCACTCGGACTACGGTTGACTTGCCATTGTCGGTATTGGTTACCTTCACGTAGCTCGGCAGTGGCAGGGTTTTATGCGCCGCTGTCATTGAGTACATGTCGTAGATTTCGCCGTTCGAGGTTAAATGGCCTTGGAACTTTTTGCCATACCATGAGGCACGACCTTTTTCCGTAAAGCCTTTTGCGTCACGAACGATTTTGTAGTCCGAACCGCGCAGGTTGTAATCGCTGTTACCACCTAAGCTATAAGGTTCGTATTTAGGATGCGCATCCTCAATGTGCTCGACCGATAGTGGTTTATCAGGAGCTACATCGGATTCAAGCTCATAACGGCCTTCCTGTGTTTTTTGGTCGGTAGAAGAACAGCCCGCCAAAATCACAGCAGAAAAAACTAAGGAATATAAAGCGCGTTTTTGCATGGTCTAGGTCGCCTTAGAGAATGCTTTTCGGTGCGTGTGGATCGACATCAGAATGCCAAAACCAGCCATCAGTGTCACCATTGAGGTACCACCATAACTGATCAACGGTAAAGGTACGCCTACTACAGGTAGGATGCCACTTACCATGCCGATATTTACAAAAATATACACGAAGAAGCTGAGTACAATACTGCCTGCCATCATTCGACCAAACGCGGTTTGCGCTTGGCTCGCGAGGTAGAGACCACGGCCAATAATGAATAGATAGATGGCTAATAGGCAAAGGAAGCCAATCATACCCCATTCTTCTGCAATTACTGCAAAGATAAAGTCAGTGTGTCGCTCTGGAAGAAATTCCAATTGTGATTGCGTGCCTTGTAACCAGCCTTTGCCGGAAATACCACCAGAACCAATCGCAATCTTACTTTGGATGATGTGGTAGCCAGCGCCAAGTGGGTCCGACTCCGGGTTAAACAGCGTTCGTACGCGAACCTTTTGGTATTCACGCATCAAGAAGAACCACAGAATGGGGATAAATCCACCGAGTGCCACTGCCGCGGCAGCAATGATTTTCCAACTGATACCAGCAAGGAAGATAACGAAAATACCGGAGGCTGCGATCAGGATAGAGGTACCCAAATCAGGCTGTTTGGCGATAAGAATAGTCGGTAAACAGACCATAATCAGCGCCACAATCAGGGTTTTGAATGTCGGTGGGAGAGGTTGGCGGCCGATGTAGCGAGCGACCATCAAAGGCACGGCAAGCTTGAGAAGTTCAGATGGTTGGAATCGGACGAAACCAAGGTTTAGCCAGCGTTGGGCACCTTTGGATGCTTCACCAAAGAACAGCACCCCAAAGAGGAGTATGACCCCGCCAACGAACATCAGTGGAGCGAGGCTCTCATACGTTCTTGGTGAGATTTGCGCCAAAACGATCATGACTACTAAAGACAGCACCATACGCATCGCTTGGCGATCCATCATAGCCAAACTTTGGCCACTTGCGCTGTACATAATGACTAGGCCAAAGCCCATCAATGCAAAGATGCCGAGTAATAACGGCAAGTCGATATGGAAGCGTTCAAACAGGGCGCGGTTTTTGCCTGTAGAGGGATCCATTTTCATCACTGCGTTACCTCTTTCTTCGCGTTGTTTTGCTCTTCTTCAGGTTCAATTTTTTCAGGGCCGATAATGACTCGGTCGAAGATCTTTCTCGCAACTGGCGCACCATTACTTGAACCACCACCGGCGTTTTCTAGCACCACTGATACCACCACTTTAGGATCATCAAAGGGTGCAAAGCCGGTAAACAAGGCGTGGTCACGTAAGTGCTCTGCGATTTCATCCGCGTTGTATTCTTCATCTTCACCAAGGCCAAAGACCTGTGCGGTACCGGATTTACCACCAGTTTGGTAATCCATGTTGTAGAAAGAGCGACGAGCGGTGCCTTTCGTACCATGGTTTACTAAACGCATGCCTTCTTTCGCCATATTCCAGTACTTGTCTGGCACATTTTGAATCGGTGGGTAGGTGACGTATTCCGAATTTTCTTGCTCTTCGAAATCACCGCCGTTATCGATGGTGGCTTTCAATAAGTGAGGAGCTGTCACTGCACCTTCGTTGACCAGTACTGAGGTTGCTTTGGCAATCTGCATTGGCGTTGCTGTCCAGTAGCCCTGACCAATACCAACCGGAATGGTGTCACCCTTGTACCAAGGTGTCTTATGGCGTGCCATCTTCCACTCACGAGTTGGCATGTTGGCCTTACTTTCCTCATAAATGTCGATGCCCGTGTAATCGCCAAAGCCAAACATCATCATCCAATTTGATAGCCGATCAATGCCCATGTCGTAGGCAATTTGGTAGAAGAAGGTATCGACCGATTCTTCAATCGACTTAATGATGTCTACGCGGCCATGCCCCCAACGCAGCCAATCTCGGAATGGGCGAGTGTCGGAGTTTGGAATACGCCAGTATCCAGGGTCATTACGTGTGGTTTTCGGAGTAATGACTCCTTCTTCCAGCGCTGCTACAGCAATGAAGGGTTTGATGGTCGAAGCTGGTGGGTAAATACCTAGCGTTGTACGGTTAACCAATGGGCGGTTCTTGTCGTTCAGTAGTGCGCGGTACGCTTTACCGGAGATACCGTGTACGAATGCGTTCGGGTCGTAACTTGGGCTTGAAACCATCGCAAGTACGCCGTTATCACGAGGATCAAGCACAACAGCACTACCACGTCGGCCATCAAGCAGTTGGTGCACGTAAAGCTGTAGGTTGATATCAAGGTTTAAGACGATGTCTTTCCCCGCAATAGGCGGAACGTATTTCAGGGTACGAATGACGCGACCACGACTGTTGACTTCAACCTCTTGGTAGCCCGCTGTGCCGTGCAGCAAGTCTTCGTAATACTTTTCGATGCCTAACTTACCAATGTCGCGTGTCGCTTGGTAGTTGGCGTCTTTTTCTTCACGGATTAGGCGCTGCATATCGCGGTCATTGATTCGTGACACGTAGCCAATGACGTGAGTCAGGACTTCGCTGAATGGGTAGTAGCGTTTCAATGTCGCACTGATTTCAACACCAGGAAAACGGTATTGATTCACTGAGAAAACAGCGACTTGGTTTTCATTCAATTGAGTTAACAGTGGCACAGACTTGAAGCGACGAGTGCGCTTACGTTCACGGTGGAAACGCTCAACTTGTTCGGGCGTGATCTCAAGGATGGTTTGCAGCGCTTCAATGGTACTGTCGATGTCTTTGATTTTCTCTGGAGTCAGCTCCAAGTTGAAGACTGGACGGTTTTCCGCGAGCAATACACCGTTGCGGTCATAGATAAGACCACGGTTAGGAGCGATTGGAACCACTTTAATGCGGTTATCATTAGAGCGGGTTTTATAGTCTTGAAACTGGTTTACCTGAATGTTGTACATATTGGCAACCAGCAAGCCCATCAAAATGACGATACCTAAAAATGCAACAATAGCGCGGCTAGAAAATAGACGCGCTTCTGCTTGGTAATCTCGAATTTGACTGCGGCGTTTACGAATCATTAACGCTTGTCTCTACAGCTAAGTAGCGATTATTCGCGGTGGTAAGGGTGGTTAGCAGTAATGCTCCACGCTCGGTATAAGCTCTCTGCCATCACGATGCGCACAAGTGGGTGCGGCAGTGTCAATGCAGACAGTGACCAGCTTTGGTCTGCTGCGGCTTTACAAGCTGGCGCTAAACCTTCAGGGCCACCGATCAGAATCGACACATCACGACCATCGAGCTTCCACGCTTCTAGCTGCTCGGCCAGTTGCGGGGTATCCCACTTTTTGCCTGGGATATCGAGAGTGACGATACGAGCACCTTTAGGTACGGCTGCCAACATCGCTTCGCCTTCTTTTTGCAAGATACGCGCGATGTCTGCATTTTTGCCGCGTTTACCCGCAGGGATTTCAACCAACTCAAGTGGCATATCATGTGGGAAACGACGACGGTATTCTTGAAAACCTTCTTCGACCCATTTTGGCATTTTTGTGCCGACGGCAATTAGTTGAATTTTCAAACGATTAACCCCAGAGTTTTTCTAGTTGGTATAGCTCGCGGTGCTCTTCTTGCATCACGTGAAGCATTGCGTCGCCCATATCTAGGACAACCCATTCGCCTTCATTTTCGCCTTCCATACCTAGCGGCTCTAGACCTGCCTTCTTCACTTCAGATGCGACGTGATCAGCGATAGATGAAACGTGACGCTTAGATGTGCCAGTACAAATGATCATGTAATCTGTCACGCTTGATTTGCCTTCTACATCTAGAATAACAATCTCTTCCGCTTTCATGTCGTCGGCTTTATCGGCTAAAAAGTCTTTAAGTTCTTCGCGAAGCACTCGGTTTTCCTCGGTATTTTCTTTTCTGTCTGTGGGCGTTTTGAATAATGGTTATCAAAACTGGTCGCGCACTATATCACGCTTTGAATTTTAAATTGCCAGCTTAATATCAGGAGAGCAGGTTTCTAAGCTCAACTGGTGGATCGTTGGCCACACAGATTCATCATATTGGGTTTTGGCTTTTATCTCGGCGTGCGCCAAAAGAGACAAAAGTGCACAAATTCGTGAGGCTGACAGACGAGTCAGCGCAGCATTGTAGAGTGGGCGTTTGTTTTGCCACACTCGATGCTTTTCAAACACCTGACTCATACCCATTTGGGTCAAGTCGCGGTGCATATTCAGTAGTTGGTTGAACTCTTTTTGGATGCTACGGATCAGAATAACGGTTTCTACGCCTTCTGCTTCCAGTTGGCGCAGAATGCGCTGGGCACGGTTGCCTTTGCCTGCAAGCAGAGCATCAATCCAGTGGAACGTTGTAAAGTGGTTATGGCGACTCAGAGCTTCTTCTAAGCGTACAACGGTCAGTTCACCATCAGGGTAGAGTAGAGCAAGTTTCTCTAAACTTTGCGATAGCGCGAACAAATTACCTTCGTGCCACTGTGCCAACATTTGCAGTGATTGTTGATCAGCTTTTAGCCCTAAAGCTCGGCAACGTGCTTGAACAAACATAGGAAGACGCTGTAAATCTGGCGTTAAGCAGCTTACCCAATCGCCTTTGCCGCTCAGAGCTTTAAACCACTTTGCGTTCTCTTGCGCTTTGGTCAGCTTGCTACCTACAACCACAAGCATGATGTCGTCGTGCAGCATTTCGCATAGGTTGACCAGCTCTTTACTGATCGCTGCGTTAGCTCCTACCTCTGGCAGCTCCAGTTCAATGAGCTGACGGCTAGAGAATAGGCTTAGCGCTTGGAAGCAATCGTACACTTGATTCCAATCTAAGCTGGCATCGACAGCAAAACGGTGTCTTTCTTCAAAGCCTTGTTGGCGAGCCATGTTTTGGATCGTTTGACGGCTTTCTTGAATCAACAGAGGTTCATTACCAAAGATCAGGTAAACCTGCTTAATGTGTTTCGCTAGATGGTCAGCCAGCTTGTCGGCAAAAATTCGCATTCTGATTAAGAGTTTGTGTTCGTAGAGTTAGCGTTTGTCGCTTCAGGAGCAACGTGGCCTTGTTCGTATTCAGCACGAACCCGACCTAGTTGGCGCATCATTTGGCCAGCCGCTTGTTGACGCATTTCATCTTCGATAACGTCACGTTCTACTGATTTCGCTAGTGCAGTTAGCGGGTTATCTAGGTAGTTACGGTTAACGGTGGTCGTGAAATCTTTTGCACCGAAGCCAGGGATCGTCACTCGGTATTTCACCACGTAAGTCAGCTCTTTTTCTGCTGCTCGACTGTTTTGGTAAAGCGACAGCGTACGCTCGTCAATGGTCGCTTCACTAAGGTGTAGGTTCGGAGTATTTGATGACGGTTTTACTAAATCGACCTTGTTCAATTCAAGTTGAGCGCGGATGTAACGCGTCAATGGGCTGTATTCATCATAGCTAGTGAAAGACATGGTGTGGAGTTCTTCCGGAACGGAGTACTCGCCACGAAGGTGAAAACCACAGGCAGAAAGAAGCCCCGCTAATACCAAAACCACTGGTAGTTTAATCAAAGAGAAAAAGCGCATTGATTGTATTCATCCTAAATTGAAGGGGTTATTTACCTTAAACCACTCGACGTGAATGGTTTGAGGTAAATAAACAGGGTGATGACTCACCCTGTTAAAAGACTCATGCAGAACGAATAAGTTCGCTCGGCGTTGAGTTTTTGCAAGCTGCGTTTCGTTAATAGCGAGAGGCTAGTTTGCAACGATGTTCAATAGTTTACCTGGTACGTAAATGACTTTACGGATAGTTAGACCATCTAGGAACTTCTTCGCGTTCTCATCGTTTAGACCAAGCTCACGAACTTGTTCTTCTGACGCGTCAGCAGCAACAATTAGTTTCGCACGTAGCTTACCGTTGATCATTACAACGATAGTCTTCTCGTCTTCAACCAGTGCTTTCTCGTCAAACGTTGGCCAAACTGCGTTATCGATGTCTGATTCACCTAGCGCAGTCCATAGCTCGTATGAGATGTGCGGAGTGATTGGGTAAAGCATTGCAACTACGGCTTTAAGTGCTTCATCAAGGATCGCACGATCTTGTGCTGACTCTTGAGGCGCTTTCGCAAGCTTGTTCATCAGTTCCATGATAGCGGCAATCGCAGTGTTGAATGTTTGACGACGAGCGATATCGTCAGTCACTTTTGCGATTGTTTTGTGAACGTCGCGACGTAGCGCTTTTTGGTCACCAGAAAGTGCAGCTGTATCAACAGACTCAGCAGCGCCTTTTGAAGCGTGAGTGTTAACCAGTTTCCAAACACGTTTCAGGAAGCGGTTAGCACCTTCTACGCCAGACTCTTGCCACTCAAGCGTCATGTCTGCTGGTGAAGCAAACATCATGAATAGACGTACTGTGTCTGCACCGTACTTATCTACCATCTCTTGAGGGTCGATACCGTTGTTTTTCGACTTAGACATTTTGATCATGCCTGAGTGTGTAACATCGCGGCCTTCAGTGTCTTTCGCAGAAGTGATGCGGCCTTTACCGTCACGCTCAACAGCAACATCTGTTGGTGCAACCCACTCTTTACCGCCTTTCTCGTTCTCGAAGTAGAACGCATCTGCTAGTACCATGCCTTGACACAGTAGTTGCTTGAACGGTTCGTCAGACGTTACGTAGCCAGCATCACGTAGTAGTTTGTGGAAGAAGCGAGAGTACAGTAGGTGCATACAAGCGTGCTCAATACCACCGATGTACTGGTCTACTGGTAGCCAGTAGTTTGCTTTTTCTGGATCTAGGATGTCGTCAGCTTGTGGTGAACAGTAACGCGCGTAGTACCAAGAAGATTCCATGAACGTGTCGAACGTATCTGTCTCACGTAGAGCAGGTTCGCCGTTGAAGGTTGTCTTCGCCCACTCTTTGTCTGCTTTGATTGGGCTTGTTACGCCGTCCATTACCACATCTTCTGGAAGAATGACTGGTAGTTGGTCAGCTGGTACTGGGTGAACTTCACCGTCTTCAGTCGTTACCATAGGGATTGGAGCACCCCAGTAACGTTGACGAGATACGCCCCAGTCACGTAGACGGAAGTTAACTGTCTTAGTGCCTTTGCCTTCTGCTTCTAGCTTCGCTGCGATTGCATCGAACGCCGCTTGGAATTCTAGACCGTCGAATTCACCTGAATCGAACAGTACACCTTTCTCTGTGTATGCCGCTTCAGAGATGTCTAGCTCGCTGCCATCAACTGGCTTGATAACAGGCACGATGTCTAGACCGTACTTAGTTGCGAACTCGAAGTCACGTTGGTCGTGCGCAGGTACTGCCATTACAGCGCCTGTACCGTAGTCCATCAGTACGAAGTTTGCTACGTAAACAGGAACTTCACGGCCGTTCAATGGGTGAATAGCAGTAAGGCCAGTCGCCATACCTTTCTTCTCCATTGTCGCAAGTTCAGCTTCTGCTACTTTGGTGTTCTTACACTCTTCGATGAACGCAGCAAGTTCTGGGTTGTTCTCAGCCGCGATAGTCGCTAGAGGGTGACCTGCAGCGATACCAACGTAAGTGACGCCCATTAGCGTGTCTGGACGTGTTGTGTAAACTTCTAGGTCTTGTTGACCCTTGACTTCAAACTTGAGCTCAACACCTTCAGAACGGCCGATCCAGTTGCGCTGCATGGTTTTCACCATTTCTGGCCAACCTTCAAGTTTGTCTAGATCGTCCAGCAACTCTTGAGCGTATTCTGTGATCTTAATGAACCACTGAGGAATTTCTTTTTGCTCTACTGGAGTGTCACAACGCCAGCAGCAGCCATCTTCAACCTGCTCGTTCGCAAGAACAGTTTGGTCGTTTGGACACCAGTTAACAGAAGAAGTCTTTTTGTAAACCAGCCCTTTCTCGTAAAGCTTAGTGAAGAACTCTTGTTCCCAACGGTAGTACTCAGGTGTACATGTTGCGAATTCACGGTTCCAATCGTAACCAAAGCCAAGAAGCTTAAGTTGGTTCTTCATGTATTCGATGTTTTCGTAAGTCCATGGTGCAGGTGCAGTGCTGTTTTTCACTGCTGCGTTTTCTGCAGGTAGACCAAATGCATCCCAACCGATTGGTTGCATTACGTTTTTGCCTTGTAGGCGTTGGAAACGAGATACTACGTCACCGATGGTGTAGTTGCGCACGTGACCCATGTGCAGTCGACCACTTGGGTATGGGAACATGGATAGACAGTAGAATTTTTCTTTATTTGGGTCTTCACTTACAACAAAGGTCTTGTTGTCATCCCAGTGCTTTTGAACTTTCTGTTCAAGGTCTTGTGGATTGTATTGTTCTTGCATCGATGGTATCCGGTTATCTTGGAATTTGTGAGTTCGGTTAGAACAGACTTAAATAGATCGTCATAGAATACCTAAAGCTAGGGATCACAACAATAGCCAATCTGTACCCATACGCCTTGAAGTGGTGCTTGGTAGTAGAAAGATGGAGGTCAGTTATGCCTAAACGTAAAGCAGGTTACGAGGAAATGCTCGAGGATGTGATTGAAACCTTGAAGCACAGTCCGGATGAAGTTAACAAAGTATTCGAAACGTCGGGCAAAGTGGTGGATGCTGCCAACGACATGACCAAAGACGAGCTCTCACTGATATCAGCTTATGTCAAAGCCGATTTAAAAGAGTTTTCTGATAGCTATGAAGAAGGTAAGAGTGGACCCTTCTATCTCACAATTGCCGATTCCGTTTGGCAAGGTTTGCTCGAAATTACAGACCGAACCAAAGTGGAGTGGGTTGAACTGTTTGATGACTTAGAACATCAAGGTCTTTATGAGGCGGGAGAGGTGATTGGACTTGGCACATTGGTCTGCGATGAATGTGGTCATAAGACGACATATAACCACCCAACTGTGATCATTCCATGCATTAAGTGCAATCATACTGGCTTTAGTCGTCAGTCTCTCAAGCCATAAGAACAGCTTTAACAAACGTAAAAAAAGAGGCCCAAGCGCCTCTTTTTCACTTATGACTTTTTCTTCCTTGATAACCACCAAGCCAACATCAAACTTAATCCAGCCCAAATATACAGAGGCCAAGTGCCGACGATGCGATACGGAGTTTGACCATCGGTAGGAACAAGTTCTGCGCGAAGCACTGCGGTTTCAAATTGAGGGATTTGTTCAATCACCTTACCTTTATGGTCGGTCACTGCGGTTACGCCATTGTTGGTCGAACGAATAAGTGGCTTACCCAGCTCTAGAGCACGCATTCGAGCGATTTCCATGTGCTGTAGTGGACCAATTGAATGACCGAACCAAGCGTCGTTAGAAAGCGTTAGAATGAAATCAGTATCGTCGGTCACGTTCTGACGAACTTGTTCGCTGAAGATGATTTCATAACACAGTGCAGGATCCATGTGCTTTCCATTCGCCACGATGTTTGGCTGAATAAAATCGCCACGGCTGAAGGAAGACATTGGCAAGTTGAAGAATGGTGCAAGTGGGCGCAATACGTCTTCAAACGGCACGAACTCACCAAACGGAAGTAAGTGGTGCTTGTGGTAGCGCTTGTCCATATCAAAGCTGTAATCACCGTATGGATTTACACCCAGCGATAAAATGCTGTTGTAGAATTGACCGTCTTTTCCTTGGTTTACCACACCCGTAATAATGGCGCTGTTGTTCATTTTCGCCGCAGTATCGATGTTTCTCAAGAACGACGGGACTTCAATTTCAAATGCAGGAATGGCAGCCTCTGGCCATACGATGATGTCAGCATCCCAGTTCTCACGAGTGAGGTCTGCGTATTTCATGATGGTTGGCCAGCGTTGGCTCGGTAGCCATTTTAGGTTCTGGTCAACGTTACCTTGGATCAGCGCTACTTTGGTTGTGTCTTCAATGCGAGGAGTTACCCAATCGTATTGGCGAATACCAAAGCCTGCACTTAACAGTACCGCAGGGATGATGATCATTAACCATTGCTTGTGAATCCAAGCATACGCCAATGCACCAGCACTGATCATGATGAACAGTGTTAGTAGTTCTACACCACCGATGGGTGCAAAGCTGGCAAATGGTGCGTCAATTTGACTATAGCCAAGCCATAGCCAAGGGAAACCTGTCATAACCCAGCCACGTAGCCAGTCGGTCACTAGCCATAATGCAGGAGCAGCAAGCAATGCTTTGCTCAGGGTAAATTCAGGGAAAAACTTGTTAGCGAGCCACGCAAATAAGCCGGTGTATATGGATAGGTAGGCGATTAACAAGCCCATGAGGAATAGGTTTGCAATCAGCGGCATGCCGCCAAAGCCTGCAATGCTAACGTAAACCCAGCTTACTCCTGTCGCAAATTGCCCTAAACCCCATGAATAACCGATCCAAAGCGCACGCCTAGGTGATTGGTCTGCAAGAAGAATAAGTAGGATAGCAGGGCTAAGTATGGCAAGCGGCCATAGCTGATAAGGAGCAAATGCTAGGGTAGTGGAGGCGCCAACAAAAGCGGCCACGAAGGGCCGCTTGAGGCGATGAAAGAGTACATTCATCATTTTATTTTTCTGATATTCCCGATGTTAGGGTATCGCGTTACTCTTGAGTGGCTTCAACCAGCTTTTCTTCGTCTGGAATCGTCACTTGAAGTTGAATGACACGACGGTTGTCGGCTGCCGTTACTTTGAAGCTGTATGCTTCAATATCCACGACTTCGCCACGCGATGGTAGGTGACCAAAAGCAGTCATTACCATGCCGCCAACGGTATCCACTTCTTCATCACTGAAGTTGGTACCGAATGTCTCATTAAACTCTTCAATGGTTGTCAGAGCTCTGACAGCAAACGTGTGTTTGCTCAGCTTACGGATATCGGTTTCTTCATCATCATCGAACTCATCTTCAATATCCCCTACGATTTCTTCAAGGATATCTTCGATAGTTACAAGACCAGAAACACCGCCGAATTCATCGACAACAATCGCCATGTGATAACGTTCTTCACGGAATTCTTTTAGCAGGCGGTCTACACGTTTACTTTCCGGTACTACGACTGCTGGTCGAATCACTTCTTCGATATCAAATGGGTTACTGCCTGAGCCCAAGTATTTGAGTAAGTCCTTCGCTAGTAGAATGCCTTCCACATGGTCTTTATCTTCGCTGATCACAGGGTAGCGAGAGTGTTGAGCATCAGTGATCAGTGCGATCAAAGTATCAAGATCGTCTGTGCGCTCGACAGTAACCATTTGCGAACGCGGGATCATGATGTCACGCACGCGCATTTCGGAGATTTCCATTACACCTTCAAGCATGTCGCGGGTGTCGTGGTCAATCAGGTCATTGATTTCAGAGTCGCGGATCACATCCACAAGCTCTTGGCGGTCTTTTGGTTCGCCTTGAAATAGTTGACCTAGACGTTCAAAGAAGGACTTTCTACTCGGACCTTCTGCCTTTTCTTTCTTGCCTTCATTAGAAGAGGGAGAATTATCTTCGTTCATTGTTTCTCAATTAAGTAACGCTATCAGATGTGTGATAGCTCACATAGAAAGACGAGTACGAGATGGTTATCTGGGTAGTTCGCCTTTCCCTGTCGAGCAACCAAAGCTACTCTTTTTCAGCAATATATGGGTCTTCATAACCCATACCTTGCATGATTTCTGTCTCGAGGGATTCCATCTCTTCAGCTTCATCATCCTCGATATGGTCATAACCTAGCAGATGCAAGCTGCCATGTACAACCATATGCGCCCAATGTGCTAGTAGAGGCTTGTTCTGCTCTACTGCCTCTTTTTCAACGACTTGGCGACAGATAATCAAATCGCCCAGTAGGTCCATTTCCATACCCGGTGGTACTTCGAATGGGAAAGACAGCACATTGGTCGGCTTGGCTTTACCACGGTATTCGTGGTTTAGCTCGTGACTTTCTTGCTCGTCGACAATACGAATCGTCAGTTCCGCTTGTGGTTGGAAAAGAGAAATAGTCTTATCTAGCCACAATTGGAAATCTTGCTCAGAAGGTAAGCCTTCTTCATTTTCGACTGCCAGTTGCAAATCAAGTTCAATTGCCATGGTTATTCCTTAGTCGCCGCGACTTGTGCACTCAGTTCTGCTTTGGCTGCTTCTAGCAGTTTGGCATCACGTTCTTCACGACGGCGTTTTTCAAACTCTTTACGTTCTTTCTGGTCTTGCGCTTCCCACTTCTCATAAGCGTTAACGATACGAGCAACCACTGGGTGGCGCACTACGTCGTCAGCTTGGAAGAAGTTAAAGCTGATGTCGTCAACTTCGCTCAGTACTTCAATTGCATGACGAAGACCCGATTTTGCACCACGAGGCAAGTCAATCTGTGTCACGTCACCAGTGATAACTGCACGAGAGTTGAAGCCGATACGCGTTAGGAACATCTTCATCTGCTCGACGGTGGTGTTTTGGCTCTCATCAAGAATGATGAAGGCGTCGTTTAGAGTACGGCCACGCATGTAAGCAAGAGGTGCTACCTCAATCACGTTACGTTCAATCAGCTTTTCTACGCGCTCAAAGCCCAGCATTTCAAATAGGGCATCGTACAGAGGACGTAGGTAAGGGTCGACTTTCTGGCTCAAATCACCAGGTAGGAAGCCCAGTTTCTCGCCCGCTTCAACCGCAGGACGAGTTAATAGAATACGACGGATCTCTTGGCGCTCTAGTGCGTCAACGGCTGCTGCAACCGCTAGGTAAGTTTTACCTGTACCTGCAGGGCCGATACCGAAAGTGATATCGTGCGTCACCATGTTCATCAGGTATTGACCCTGATTTGGTGTGCGAGGCTTGATCACGCCTTTCTTGGTTTTTACGAAGACTTCTTTACCGTGTTCGATGTTCGACTCGGTATTTTGCTCCAGCACACCTGATTCTTTGATCGCCAGATGGATCTGCTCTGGTTCGATATCAGGCGTTTCGCCGCGGACAGGAGCGGTGTCTACATAAAGGGTTTTCAGAATATCCAGCGCAGCTGCTGCGGTATGAGGTTTACCGACAATGGTGAAAAGGTCGCTACGGTGGTTAATTTCAACGCCTAGACGACGTTCTAAATGCTTGATGTTGTCATCGAATGGACCGCACAGGCTTGCTAGTCGGCGGTTGTCTGAAGGTTCTAGATTGATTTCTAGCGTTACGATTTTATTGCTCAATGTTGCCTCTCATTTTATGCCACTTAACGAGAGCCTGATAACGACCAGGCTCTCAATGGCTATTTGTACGAGCTTATGGCGTAAAAGTAGCTACACCTAGCTCATCTTCGCGACGTGTTTTCGCCATCATTTGCGTTGGTGAAATCACACTACGAAGGTCCATGTCTTTTTCTGTACGCACTAGCTCACCACGTAGTGAGTTAGCAAATACGTCCGTAATCTTCACGTCAACGAATTGACCAATTAGGTCTGCGCTACCTTCAAAGTTTACTACACGGTTGTTTTCTGTACGAGCGCGTAGCTCCATTAGGTTCTTCTTAGAAGGACCTTCAACCAGAACGCGTTGCTCAGTGTCTAGCATTTGACGAGAGTAGCGCATTGCTTGCGTGTTTACTGTTTGTTGTAGCTCGTATAGACGCTCTTTCTTCACTTGCTCTGATAGGTCACAAGGGTAATCTGCCGCTGGCGTACCTGGACGTGGAGAGAAGATGAAGCTGAAGCTCATGTCAAAGTCTACGTCTTTGATTAGCTTCATTGTGTCTTGGAAATCTTTGTCTGTTTCACCAGGGAAACCAACGATAAAGTCTGAACTGATTTGGATATCAGGACGTGCTTTACGCAGTTTACGGATGATCGACTTGTACTCAATCCCAGTGTGAGGACGTTTCATCATAGTCAGCACTCGGTCACTACCACTTTGTACTGGTAGGTGAAGGAAGCTCACTAGCTCAGGTGTGTCTTCGTATACTGCGATGATGTCATCAGTAAACTCTAATGGGTGGCTTGTTGTAAAGCGGATACGATCAATACCATCGATAGACGCAACCAAACGAAGCAGTTCTGCAAATGAACAGATCTCACCGTCGTGCATAGGACCACGGTATGCGTTTACGTTTTGACCTAGTAGGTTTACTTCACGTACGCCTTGATCTGCTAGTTGTGCGATTTCGAACAGTACGTCATCCATTGGACGGCTTACTTCTTCACCACGAGTGTACGGTACTACACAGTAAGTACAGTACTTAGAACAGCCTTCCATAATAGAAACGAATGCCGTTGCACCTTCAGCACGAGGCTCTGGTAGACGGTCAAACTTTTCGATTTCTGGGAATGAAATGTCCATTACTGGTGCTTCATCCGATTGAGATTGTTTAATCATCTCAGGAAGACGGTGAAGAGTTTGTGGACCAAAAATTACGTCAACGTATGGAGCACGCTGACGGATGTGATCACCTTCTTGAGTTGCTACACAACCACCTACGCCGATAACTACGCCAGGTTTTTTATCTTTTAGTGTCTTCCAACGACCAAGCTGGTGGAAAACTTTCTCTTGCGCTTTTTCACGGATCGAACAGGTGTTAAGTAGAAGTACGTCTGCTTCCTCTGGCTCTTCGGTCAGCTCATAGCCGTTTGCAGCATTAAGCAGGTCGGCCATTTTTGATGAATCGTATTCGTTCATCTGGCAGCCCCAGGTTTTAATTAGCAGTTTCTTACTCATCTCACTTTCGCTCGTTCAGTTGTACTTAAATCGGAGAGCTATTGCTCAAATTATAGCCGCCATCTCGGCGGTAAGCGGCGTATTGTACTGCTTTAAAAAGCACCTGACTAGTGATCTGACGAATTCTCTGCAAACCCTGATGAAATCTAGTTTTTTGCCCTATATACAGCAAGGTTTTTTGTTAAACAATTTTGTAAAAATAGCCATGGAACGTACAATTAAAAAACGCCAATTAATCAATATGATGAAGAGCAAAAAATGAACAAGTATGACATCGCCGTAATCGGTGGCGGCATGGTCGGGGCAGCGGTGGCTGTTGGGTTTGCCAAGCAAGGCAGAAGCGTTGTAATGGTAGAAGGCGCAGAGCCAAAGGCGTTTGAGGCTTCTCAAGCGTTGGATATTCGCGTTTCCGCGATTTCTCATCAGTCGGTGAAGCTACTTGATTCATTAGGTGCATGGTCCGCGATTGAAAGCATGCGTGTGTGCCCTTATCGTCGTTTGGAAACGTGGGAACATCCTGAGTGCCGTACTCGTTTTCACTCTGATGAACTGTCATTGGAGCAGTTAGGATATATTGTTGAAAACCGTCTAATCCAACTGGGGCTTTGGCAAACTTTCGCACAATACGACAACTTAACGGTGATGTGCCCAGAGCGATTGAAAGATATTCAATTTGCCGAAGTAAACTGTGTAACGCTAGAAAGCGGCGAGCAGTTTGAAGCTAATTGGGTGATTGGTGCCGATGGCGCGAACTCAAAAGTTCGTCAATTGGCGGGTATTGGTGTAACCGCATGGGATTACCGTCAACACTGCATGTTGATCAACGTAAAAACCGAACTCCCTCAACAAGACATCACTTGGCAGCAATTTACTCCCTCAGGTCCACGTTCGTTCTTGCCGTTATGTTCACTAACTGAGGATGGTAAAGAAGTCGGGCAGGGGTCGCTGGTGTGGTATGACTCGCCAAAACGCATTAAACAATTGTGTGCGATGACGAAACCTCAGTTAAAAGAGGAGATCCTACGTCATTTCCCTGCTGAGTTAGGCGATATTGAAGTTTTACAATTTGGCTCATTCCCACTCACTCGTCGCCATGCCCAAAGCTATTCAAACAAGAATTGCGTGTTAGTGGGGGATTCTGCTCATACAATCAACCCACTTGCTGGGCAAGGCGTGAATCTTGGCTTCAAAGATGTTGATGTTCTGCTTTCAGTGACGGATCAGCAAGAGCAACTTAATGATTCATTACTCGCCAAGTATGAGCGCGCTCGTCGACCAGATAACTTGCTAATGCAAACGGGCATGGATGTGTTCTACAAAGGCTTTAGTAATGATTTAGGGCCACTGAAGTTCGCTCGTAATGCGGCATTAAAGTTGGCGGAAAACTCAGGGCCGATTAAAGCACAAGTATTGAAGTACGCATTGGGTATGTAAGTCTGGATACCCTTAAGCGTCAGGTAGAAAAGTAATAGATAGAAAAAAAGCGAGCCATGAGCTCGCTTTTTTAATTCGATAAATCAGAGATCTACCGAGTCCAGAATCGGAAAAAGAAAAAACCCAGCAAATTAATGCTGGGTTTTTCAATCATGGTGCGGTCGGAGAGACTTGAACTCTCACACCTTGCGGCGCCAGAACCTAAATCTGGTGCGTCTACCAATTCCGCCACGACCGCAT
>NZ_JAADJW010000025.1:0-78653 GCF_010092875.1 Vibrio sp. LB10LO1 | reverse complement strand
CCGATTCCCGATTCCCGATTCCCGATTCCCGATTCCCGATTCCCGATTCCCGATTTTATTCTTCCTCGTCCGCGCTCACGACGCGATTATCAGGATCCGCCAACTCGCTACCACAATGCTTACAGTGCATCGCATCAGAGTCATGACCAGAGCGATTGCAGTTCGGGCACTTAACCAATTGCTTATGCGCATTCATCTCATTACTCAGTTCTGCGGTGATAATGCCGGTTGGAACCGCAAGTATCGAGTAACCAAGCAACATAGTGAGGGATGCAATGGCTTTACCCAAGTGAGTTTGCGGCACCATGTCGCCATAGCCAACCGTAGTAATAGTTACGATCGCCCAGTAGATGCTTTTCGGAATACTCGTAAAACCGTTGTGGGGCCCCTCAATCACAAAGATCAACGCGCCAAAAATGGTGACCAGAATACCTACAGTACTAAAGAAGATAAGAATCTTACGGCGCGCCATTAAAAGGGAGCGCAACAAGATGTTTGAATCCTGCAGGTAGCGAACCAATTTCAAAATACGGAAGATTCGCATCACACGAAGCAGTCGCACCACGCCCATAAATGAAGCGCCGGGGAAGAATATTGCTAAGTAGGTAGGCAGAATGGCCAGCAAGTCGACGACGCCATAAAAGCTGGTGGCGTAAGACTTAGGTTTTGGGGAACAGTAGAGTCTTAACAGGTATTCGACAGTGAATATGGCAGTAAAGGTGTACTCAATGTAACGCAGCTCACGTGACCATTCCGTCATGACCGATGGCAGTGACTCTAGGATGAGAACTAATAACGAGGTAATGATCGCGATAATAAGCGCAATATCGAAGGCGCGTCCGGCACGTGTGTGGGTACCGAAGATGATGACGTATAAATGATGCTTAATAGACTTGCGAGGCATGATGTTGCACTGTCAGCGTTAAAATGAAACGAATTGCAACATCATACCAGAAGTTTGGAAGCTTAGGCTAAGCCGGGGAAGAGGTTTCTTAGGCCGTTTGCGATGAACTCGATACCCAATGCACCTAGGATAAGACCCATGATACGCGTGATTACGTTGATACCCGTCTGGCCAAGGAAACGTACGATCAAAGGTGCAGAACGGAACAGTAGCCACGAGCAGAAACAAAACAACATGATGGTAACGCTAATGCCAACTGTGTCGAGTGCGCTTGGGTAGCGTGCACCATATACGATGGTTGAGCTGATTGCGCCAGGGCCTGCCATTAATGGCATCGCCAGTGGCACTACGCCAATCTGTTCACGACTTACATACTCAGTCTTTTCTTGTTTGTTCTGCTTATCTTCACCCAGTTTACCGCTCATCATTGAGAACGCGATGCTCAGAAGTAGCAAGCCGCCAGCAACACGGAAAGAGTCCAGCGAGATGCTGAACATATCCAGCAGTAACTGACCAGCAAAAAGAGAAATGATCAAAATCACTGCAACAGCAACGTTTGCTGTCGTGGCGGTTTTGCTTTTCTCTTCTGGAGTCATATGTCCGGTTAGGGACACGAACACTGGCATGATACCAACAGGGTTCACTGCTGCGACCAAACCTAAGAAAAACTGTAGGAAAATAGCTAACTCTAAAGTCTGCATGTTGCTTACTCGTAAACGTTCACAATAGTGAAAAAGAGAGGGGGTAATTTTAGGCGGTAATGTAAGGCAAAACTGCGGCTGGAAGAAATGAAAAAAACTAACGTATTTGGGCTAGTATTTGTGAGAAAAACTAATTATTGAAGAAAATGTATTCAATCTGGAAACGAATTGTTACGTAGAAAGTTGGTGAGAGAGCATACTGATTTACACAAACGTTAACATTCGCACATTTTTCGCAAAAATAAAGGTGGTTTGTAGAGAGATAAGACGTATTCGATATACTCTCAGTAGCACAAAAATTAGGGTCCACATGTAATTTTGTTGGCTAAAAATGAAACTTTTTTACAGATTGTTGTTGTTTCTTTTAGTTTTTAGTTCGTTTGCTTCTTTTTTGTTCAATAAAAAATGAAGTTTAATTTATTTGTTTATCAATGGGTTATGTGGTTTTGTTGTGGTAAACCACTACTTTGGGGGTATTTCAGTTGTGAGAACTGATCCAAGTCAATTTTTTTCACACTCTGAAATATTATACTCAGCCCTGAAAGCAATTTACTAAGATGGTTGTTAGTTAAGTCGCTGATAAACAGTAAAAACGAAAGACAATAGCCTTACTAAAAAGTTTTTAATATTTATTATTTTAGGAGATCCACCATGCCTGTAACTAACTTAGCTGAACTAGATGCTCTAGTAGCACGCGTTAAAGCAGCACAAGAAGAGTTCGCAACATTTTCTCAAGAGAAAGTAGACGCAATCTTCCGCGCAGCTTCACTTGCAGCTAACCATGCTCGTATTCCACTAGCACAACAAGCAGTTGCTGAATCTGGAATGGGTATTGTTGAAGATAAGGTAATCAAAAACCACTTCGCTTCAGAATTTATCTACAACAAATACAAAGACGAAAAAACATGTGGCATCCTAGAAGAAGATGACAACCTAGGCACAATGACTATCGCTGAGCCTGTAGGTATCATCTGTGGTATCGTTCCAACGACTAACCCAACTTCTACAGCAATCTTCAAATCTCTAATTTCTCTAAAAACTCGTAACGGCATCATCTTCTCGCCACACCCACGTGCGAAGAACTCAACTAACGATGCAGCGAAACTAGTTCTAGACGCAGCAGTTGCAGCTGGTGCTCCAAAAGACATCATCGGTTGGATCGACCAACCATCTGTAGAGCTTTCTAACGCTCTTATGAAGCACGACGGCATCGCTCTTATCCTTGCAACTGGTGGTCCAGGCATGGTTAAAGCAGCTTACTCTTCTGGTAAGCCAGCAATCGGTGTAGGTGCAGGTAACGTTCCTGTAGTTATCGATGAAACAGCTGACATCAAACGTGCTGTTGCTTCTATCCTAATGTCTAAAACTTTCGATAACGGCGTAGTATGTGCTTCTGAGCAAGCTGCAATCGTAGTTAGCGAAGTGTACGACGAAGTGAAAGAGCGTTTCGCTTCTCACAAAGCTCACGTTCTATCTAAAGCTGATGCTGATAAAGTACGTAAAGTACTTCTTATCGACGGCGCGCTAAACGCGAAAATCGTAGGTCAACCTGCTCCAGCAATCGCTGAAATGGCTGGCGTTAAAGTTCCTGCTGACACTAAAGTTCTTGTAGGTGAGGGTCTAGGTAAAGTTTCTTACGATGATGAGTTCGCTCACGAGAAACTATCTCCAACTCTAGGTCTATTCCGTGCTGACAACTTCGAAGACGCAGTTGCTCAAGCGGTAACAATGGTTGAAATCGGTGGTATCGGTCACACATCTGGTCTTTACACTAACCAAGACGTTAACGCAGACCGCATCCGTTACTTCGGTGACAAGATGAAGACTGCACGTATCCTTGTAAACATCCCGACTACTCACGGTGGTATCGGTGACCTTTACAACTTCAACGTAGCACCTTCTCTAACTCTAGGTTGTGGTTCTTGGGGTGGTAACTCTATCTCTGAGAACGTAGGTCCTAAGCACCTTATCAACAAGAAAACTGTAGCTAAGCGAGCTGAAAACATGTTGTGGCACAAACTACCTAAGTCTATCTACTTCCGTCGTGGTAGCCTTCCAATCGCAATGAGCGACCTAGAAGGTAAGAAACGCGCATTCCTAGTAACTGACCGTTTCCTATTCAACAACGGTTACGCTGATGAAGTAGTTAAACTGCTTAAAGAGCAAGGCATCGAAGTTCAAACATTCTTCGACGTAGAAGCGGATCCAACACTATCTGTTGTTGAGAAAGGTGCAGAAGCAATGAAGAGCTTCCAACCTGACGTAATCCTAGCTCTAGGTGGTGGTTCTCCAATGGACGCTGCTAAGATCATGTGGGTAATGTACGAGCACCCAGAAACTCACTTCGAAGAACTAGCAATGCGCTTTATGGACATCCGTAAACGTATCTACAAGTTCCCTAAAATGGGTAAGAAAGCTGAACTTGTATGTATCACTACAACTTCAGGTACTGGTTCAGAAGTTACGCCATTCGCGGTTGTTACAGACGACAAGACTGGTGCTAAGTACCCACTAGCTGACTACGAAATCACGCCAAACATGGCTATCGTTGATGCTAACCTAGTAATGAACATGCCTAAGTCTCTAACAGCATTCGGTGGTTACGATGCAGTAACTCACGCTCTAGAAGCTTACGTATCAGTTCTTGCTAACGAGTACTCAGACGGTCAAGCTCTACAAGCACTTAAGATGCTTAAAGAGTACCTACCTTCAAGCTACGCGAACGGTGCAAACGACCCAATCGCTCGTGAGAAAGTACACAACGCGGCAACTATCGCTGGTATCGCGTTTGCAAACGCATTCCTAGGTGTTTGTCACTCTATGGCGCACAAGATTGGTGCTGAGTTCCACCTACCTCACGGTCTAGCGAACGCTCTACTAATCTCGAACGTTGTACGTTACAACGCGAACGACAACCCAACTAAACAAACTGCGTTCTCTCAATACGACCGTCCACAAGCACGTCGTCGTTACGCTGAAGTTGCTGACCACCTAGGCCTAAGCCAAGAAGGTGACCGTACTGCTCAGAAGATTGAACGTCTACTAGCATGGTTGGACGAGCTGAAAGGCGACCTAGACATCCCAATGTCTATCCAAGCAGCAGGTGTTTCTGAAGCTGACTTCGTAGCGAAACTAGACGAACTAGCTGTTGAAGCGTTCGATGACCAGTGTACAGGTGCTAACCCACGTTACCCTCTAATCACTGAGCTAAAAGAAGTACTAATGGCTTCTTACTACGGTAAAGCGTTCGTTGAAGGCGAAACTTTCGAAGGTACAACTGTTATCAAGAAGAAAGCAGACCAAGTAGCGAAAGAAGCAGCACCAAAAGCTAAGAAAGAAAAAGCTAACGCATAAGTACGACGTTAGTTATGAAGTAGGTTTTCGCTAGCACGAAACTTACAATCGGGAAACTCAAAGCCCCAGTCGAAAGACTGGGGCTTTTTTTGTTTCTCTATTTAGCCGCTTTGCAGCAGAAGGTGATTATCAATCGTGTGGAGTTAGACTTCGGTCGTGACGACGCGTCCGCTAAAGTACTCATTTGCGACAATGTAGGCGGTATTTCTTACCAACTCATCTTGGATTTGAGCCCAATGTCGCTCGTCTAGATCTTCGCTGGTATGGTTTACTGAAGGGATGACGCCACCCACACGAATATTGAAAGGGGTCAGCTCTTTTGCCCAGCTGTAAGTAAAACCAGAGACCAAAGCCGCCATGCTTTCCACACCGGTCAAATCTTCATGGTTGTCATGTGAGATTACATTCACGATAACCCCTTTTTTTTCTCTTGAACGGAATCGTTCTGCGCTGACTTGCCCATAGGTATAGAGAAAGCGAGCCGCAGAAGAAAGGTGATCGATGTACGTACTCATTGGTTCTGGTGCCATCAAGCTCGGCATTGGGGAGCTGGTCCAACAATTAACGATGACGTCGGGGGTTGCGCCTAGCTGTGACTCAATTTGATCGAACAATAGATTGATTGAGGTGGTGTTATCACTACACACGTTTATCGCATAGACCTTGTCGGAGAAGGCGCGGATTTGCTCGTAGCTCGCCTTTAAGGCATGAGGGTTCTGGTCACAGAGCACCAACGTCGCACCAAGGTGGGCAAAGTGGTTGGAACAAGTCCTGCCTAAGACTGAGCCTGCAGACGTAACGAGGATGATTGATTCTTTGATATCCATAGCACCTTCACTGTAATTTCTTGTGTTAAACAATACATCAGTGGTTTGTGCTAACAGCATGGATGAATTTCTTTGAGCTCAGTGTGAAAAGCTTCAAAGTAACGCTTTTGAGTCGGAATTATTGTCTAGGAATTTGTAAGCCGTCACATTTCTGACGTGCTTCAAATGTAAGTGCTTGGAGAAAAAGAAGATCGTTAAGCTTGTACTTGAATTTGATACTGACGTTGAGCCGTCACTAGTTGGTTGTACAAGCCCGCTTCAGGGAGCAACTGCTTATTACGCTCGCCTAGGCTACGACGCTCATGCCCCGAAAGGTTGTGGTAAACCTCTTCTGGCAGATTGAAAGTGTCTTCAGGGAGATAAGTTAGCGCGTCTGGTTTTAGGTAATGGCTCAACTTCGCAGATGGTAAGCCAGCATCATGGAACTGTTTTGCTTGTTCCGCTGCAAGTTCATAGCTGCTGCTATCAGAGCGAAGCGCTTGAGGCTGAGACAGCCCAAATTGCTGGCGAAGAATGTCGTCACTGGTGATGACTTCTTGTACTTCTTCAACTGGAACCACATCTCGAACATCATTCGAAAACATAGATAGAATTAACGAGAAATCAGCGCGACGGCCTTCGTGCACGGCATGGTTGATACCATTACCGAACTGAAGTTCGTTGATGATTGCTGCTTTGTCTAAAGTATGGATTTGCATGGTGTTCCTCGCTTGATGCACTTTTAACGGCAACAGAAGGAAGAACTTTAGGGAAAAGAGGGGATTAATTGAAGAAATAGGTTTGAGAAGCAATAAAAAAGCCCGCAGTAATGCGAGCTTTTAACTATGACTAAATTGAACTTAGGGGGAAGTAAATTACTTCGCTAGGTTCTCAGCTACGAAGTCCCAGTTTACAAGAGCCCAGAAGCCGTTCATGTAATCAGGACGTACGTTGCGGTAATCGATGTAGTACGCGTGTTCCCACAGGTCAACAGTTAGAAGTGGAGTAGTACCTTCTTCTGTTAGTGGTGTTGCTGCGTTAGAAGTGTTAACGATTTCTAGAGAACCGTCAGCTTTCTTAACTAGCCAAGTCCATGAAGAACCGAAGTTGTTGATTGCTGCGTCAGTGAACTTCGCTTTGAATTCTTCGAAAGAACCGAATGCTGCGTTGATTGCTTCAGCAACTGCGCCAGTTGGTTCGCCGCCCGCGTTTGGCGCTAGACAGTGCCAGTAGAACGTGTGGTTCCAGATCTGTGCTGCGTTGTTGAATACGCCACCAGTAGAAGTCTTGATGATTTCTTCTAGTGTTTTGCCTTCGAACTCAGTACCAGGGATAAGACCGTTTAGCTTAACAACGTAAGTGTTGTGGTGCTTACCGTGGTGGAAATCTAGAGTCTCTGCAGAGATGTGTGGTTCTAGTGCGTCTTTCGCGTAAGGAAGAGCTGGTAGTTCAAATGCCATTGCTCGATTCTCCATAGATATGAAAGGGTTACCTTTCGATTGCTTCCAGTGTTTTTATTTATATGTAGTCGTTACGACTGACTTGAGAAGTATTTTAGCAAGTTTTTACTTTATTAAAACCCCGATATGAAAATATTTTAAGATACCAAGGCTAAAAACTTACTAATTATATGGTTTTTATTCTGTGGTTATTGAGTAGAATGTGGCAAATAATTAAAGTTCACATCCATGAATGAGGAAGCGATGGAAACTATCGATAAAATCAAACAGCAGATCTCTGAAAACACAATCCTGCTGTACATGAAAGGATCACCGAAACTGCCTAGCTGTGGTTTCTCTTCTCAAGCTGCACAAGCGCTAATGGCATGTGGCGAGAAGTTCGCTTACGTAGACATTCTACAAAACCCAGACATCCGCGCTGAGCTACCAAAATACGCTCAATGGCCAACATTCCCACAACTATGGGTTGAAGGCGAGCTGATCGGTGGTTGTGACATCATTTTGGAAATGTTCCAAAAAGGTGAACTTCAGCCTCTTATCAAAGAAGCTGCAGCACGCGTTGAAGGTGACGCTGAGTAATTCGTAAATACTCACATTTGGCGATAGAATACAAAGGAGCCGCATTGGCTCCTTTTTCTTTTTTAGGTTAGTGGAATGAACTTGAAGCTTTACTACGTACATGATCCAATGTGCAGCTGGTGTTGGGGTTACAAACCAACCATCGAAAAATTGAAGCAGCAACTGCCGGGTGTGATTCAGTTTGAGTATGTTGTGGGTGGGCTTGCGCCAGATACTAATCTGCCAATGCCTCCGGAAATGCAGCAAAAAATTGAGCAGATTTGGAAGCAAATTGAAAGCCAGCTTGGTACCAAGTTTAACTACGAATTCTGGACGTTGTGTACGCCAGTGCGCAGCACTTACCAATCTTGCCGCGCTGTTATTGCCGCAGGCTTCCAAGACTCTTATGAGCAAATGCTAGAAGCGATTCAACACGCTTACTACTTACGTGCGATGCCGCCTCATGAAGAAGCAACGCACTTGCAACTAGCACGAGAGATTGGCTTAAACGTTCAGCAGTTTAAGAACGATATGGATGGCACTTTGCTGGAAGGTGTTTTCCAAGACCAATTGAGTCTTGCTAAGAGTTTAGGTGTTAACTCTTACCCGAGTCTGGTACTGCAAATTAACGACGCTTACTTCCCAATTGAAGTAGATTATGTGTCGACAGAAAACACGTTGAAGCTCATTCGCGAACGTATTATCGACAATATGCCAGCGCAGTAAGTTGAAACCGATTTTCTAAAAAACAGACAACAAAAAGCCGCTCATTGAGCGGCTTTTTCGTAACGAATTGTATCCATCCGATGATGCGATTACAGCACCATTGCAGCAATCCAACCAAAGATGATCAGAGGGATGTTGTAGTGGATAAATGTCGGTACTACGGTTTCCCAAATGTGTTCGTGCTGACCGTCTGCGTTTAGGCCTGATGTTGGACCTAACGTTGAGTCTGAAGCAGGAGAGCCGGCATCACCAAGAGCAGCGGCCGTACCAACAAGGGCGATAGTTGCCATTGGTGAGAAGCCGAATGCGAGTGATAGCGGAACATAGATAGTCGCAAGGATTGGAATCGTAGAGAACGATGAGCCGATGCCCATTGTTACCAACAAACCAACGATAAGCATCAATAGTGCTGCAAGAGGTTTGTTGTCACCGATGCTGGTTGATAGCGATTGTACAAGCGTCTCAACGCCGCCAGTTTGCTTCATTACTGCAGCGAAACCTGCCGCCGCAATCATGATGAAGCCAATCATTGCCATCATGTGAACACCTTTAGTGAACACATCGTGCGTCTCTTTCCACGCGATAACGCCGCCGAAAGTGAATACCATGAAGCCAGCTAATGCACCAATGATCATCGAGCCTGTGTAAAGCTGAACGCTTAACGCTGCGATAATACCCAAGCCTGCAACCATGATGTGCTTCTTATTTAGCTTCGCTTCAGATTCTTGAACAACGGTCAGTTCAGTTTCTTTGTATTCGCGAGGTTTGCGGTAGCTAAAGAAGATTGCCGTCAGAAGACCAAACAGCATACCAGCACCTGGCAATAGCATTGCAGTAGGAACTTGGCTTGCCACAACATCGGTTAGACCGTTGTCATGCAGATTCTTTAGAAGGATATTGTTAAGGAAGATACCACCAAAGCCGATAGGCAGAACCATGTATGGTGTGATCAAACCAAAGGTAAGCACACAAGCAACTAAACGACGGTCCAGCTTCAGCTTAGCGAATACGCCCAAAAGAGGTGGGATCAAAATTGGAATGAAGGCGATATGTACCGGAATCACGTTTTGAGATGACATGGTTACAAGTACAAGAGCAACCAATACTGCGTATTTTAGACCCGTAGTCGACGCAGAGCTCTCTTTACCATTTAGGCGCTTGATAACGCTCTTTGCAAGAAGGTCAGTGATGCCAGAGCGAGAAATTGCAACAGCGAAAGTACCTAGCATTGCGTAGCTCAGTGCGATAGTCGCACCGCCGCCTAGGCCACTTTCAAATGCGGCAACCGTATCCCCAAGGCTCATGCCAGCAACAAGGCCACCAACGATGGCACTAAACGTGAGGGCAACCACCACGTTTACGCGCATCAATGCTAACACGAGCATGACGCACACAGATATAACGACAGGATTCATACTTTTCCTAATATGTTGTGTTTACTTATTATTCTTCGTCGACAAGCGGCCAACCGCCTAGGGCCTTCCATTTGTTGACGATGCCACAGAATAACTCTGCAGTTTGTTGTGTATCGTAGAGGGCTGAGTGTGCCTCACGATTGTCGAATTCCATCCCTGCAGCTTTACATGCTTTAGCGAGAACAGTTTGACCATAAGCAAGCCCACTTAATGTTGCGGTATCAAAAGTGGCAAATGGATGGAAAGGGACTCTTTTGAGTTTGCAGCGCTCATTTGCTGCATTAACAAAACTCAAGTCGAAAGCAGCGTTATGTGCCACCATGATGGCACGGGAACAGTCTGCCGCTTTTTGCTCTTTGCGGATCAGTTTGTAGATTTCTTTGAGTGCTTCTTGTTCTGATACTGCACCGCGAAGAGGGCTGAATGGGTCACGAATGCCATTGAATTCAAGTGCTTCTTTTTCTAAATTCGCGCCTTCGAATGGTTCGATATGAAAATGAATGGTTGAGGCAGGATGCAGATCGCCATTTTCATCCATGCTAAGGGTGACGGCACAGATTTCTAAAAGTGCATCAGTTTGAGCATTGAAACCTGCGGTCTCAACGTCTACTACCACTGGAAAATAACCACGAAAACGCTTTTTCAGGGTCAGAGCTTCATTTTCTATTGTCATGTTGGCTTATATTTGTGTGACGAAGGCTGCATTATTGCAGATTCTACCGATGAGAAAAACCGCAATTTGGGAGAAATGTAAAATTCTATTTCCCGTTAACCAGTAAGGGTTATAACTAAAAACAAGGTTAACGTGCACCTGTTATTCTCGCGATGTTATTTACCATTTTATGCACTTGCCAAAGTGAGCGTTAACTCCTTATATCCCCTTGCAAACTCTATGTTGGCGGGATTTTTGCATTAGTTGGCATGTTTTTAATTGATTCAAGTAAGCGGCAATAGACTGCCGTTTGAGAGAAGTACCTAGATGAATAAATGGCTAGTAACCAGTGGTGTCCTGATGTCTTTACTCAGCGCAAACAGCTTTGCGTCGATGGGAAAGCGCTACGTTGCCACACCGCAGCAATCACAGTGGGAAATGGTGATGAATACGCCGTTGGAGTGTCAGCTTGTACATCCAATCCCAGGATTTGGTGACGCGGTATTTTCATCTCATGCAAGTAAAAAAATCAATTTGGATTTTGAATTGAAGATGCTCCGCCCTATGGGTGAAACGCGCAATGTCAGTTTGATTTCTATGCCGCCACCTTGGCGTCCGGGAGAGAATGCGGATCGCATTAGTAACCTTAAATTCTTCAAACAGTTTGATGGTTACGTCGGCGGGCAAACCGCGTGGGGCATTCTCTCTGAGCTAGAAAAAGGCCGCTATCCAACGTTTAGCTACCAAGACTGGCAGAGCCGAGATCAGCGTATTGAGGTGGCGCTGTCTTCGGTACTGTTCCAAAACAAATACAACGCCTTTAGCAGCTGCATTGCTAACTTGCTGAAGTACAGCTTTGAAGACATTGCCTTCACGATTCTTCATTATGAGCGTCAAGGTGATCAGTTAACTAAAGCTTCGAAGAAACGTTTAGCGCAAATCGCTGATTACGTTCGCCATAACCAAGATATCGATTTGGTGTTAGTGGCGACATACACAGATTCGACAGATGGTAAAAGTACGAGCCAAAGCTTATCTGAACGACGAGCGGAATCATTGCGCAGTTACTTCGAATCTTTGGGCTTATCTGGGGAGCGTATTCAAGTGCAAGGCTACGGCAAGCGTCGTCCGATTGCAGATAATGGGTCACCAATAGGTAAAGACAAGAACCGTCGCGTGGTGATTTCACTAGGGCGCACCCAGGTTTGATCTTAAATATTCACCAATACAAAAACGCCAGAGTCTGACTCTGGCGTTTTTTATCCTTTTGACGCTGTTTGATTCTATTGGCAGTCGCTTAGAGTTGCTTGCCGCTTAAGCATATAATGAATGTTAGTTTAAGCGGAACTTAGCAATGATTTCGCAATTGGTTGCTGTGTCGATTTTCTCGACCTGCTTTGCGATCACAGGGTTTGGATGGCGCTTCATGAAATCAATGAGGGCCTTAGTACAGCAGCCGATTGAATCAATAAAGCTTGCGCAATCTCTATTTGGACATTGAGGGATCAGCGTCAGCACTTTCTCAGAAGCGAGTTGAAGATATTTGAGCTCATATTCTGTGTCGCCTGCCCAGCGCCAAAATTGGGCAAGGTTGTGGCATGAAATCACCGAAATCAATAATCGCTCGTCGGCTTCTATTTCCACGCATTCGCTAATATCTTCACTCAGGCTAAGGGCTTGCTGGTAATGAAGAATGCTGCGAACAGGGTCATCTAGTTGAAGTGCCGTATCGGCTAGAAGTGTGTGTTTTTCCCATTCACTGATCATTATCGTTATCCCACATGTCGATGTTGGTGGTGAATCTAAACGATAATTATTATCAAGTAAAGTAATTTGTTGATAAAAGAAAGGCAGGTCTCAGACCTGCCTGCAAATAATTGCGAGTTTCAGTAGGAGAGGCTGAGTTAGCCCTCTAGGCCTGCTGATGCTTGTTTATTTTGAATCAGTTCAATCATGTAGCCATCTGGGTCTTTAACGAAAGCGATATGAGTCGTTCCGCCTTTAACTGGGCCCGCTTCGCGAGTCACGTTACCGCCAGCTGCTTTGATTGCGTCGCAAGTTGAGTAGATATCGTCTACGCCAATTGCGATGTGGCCAAATGCAGAGCCTAGGTCGTACTCGGTTTTACCCCAGTTGTAAGTCAGCTCAATCACGGCACCTTGAGACTCATCACCGTAACCAAGGAACGCCAGCGTGTATTCGTACTCTTTGTTTTCATTAGTACGAAGCAACTGCATGCCCATGACTTCAGTGTAGAACTTGATAGATTTGTCTAGATCACCCACGCGCAGCATGGTGTGAAGAATTCGACCGTTTGACATTATTTGCTCCTAGCGATTGTTTCAGACGGGGTTATTCGTCTGGGTACACTTTTTCTTTGAATTCACACAGATCTTCGATGATACAGCTGCCACAGCGAGGCTTTCTCGCCACACAGGTATAGCGACCATGAAGGATCAGCCAGTGGTGTACATCAAGCTTAAACTCTTTTGGCACCACTTTAAGAAGTTTTTCTTCTACGTCGTCTACGGTTTTACCCATCGCAAATTTTGTACGGTTGGAAACACGATAGATGTGCGTGTCCACCGCGATAGTTGGCCAACCGAAGGCGGTATTCAGTACCACGTTAGCGGTTTTACGACCTACACCCGGCAAAGCTTCAAGTGCTGCACGATCTTCTGGCACTTCGCCGTTGTGCTTCTCTAGCAAGATCTTACAAGTCTTGATGGTGTTTTCGGCTTTTGAATTAAACAGACCGATGGTTTTGATGTATTCCTTTAAACCATCGACACCTAAATCAAGAATGCCTTGTGGTGTGTTCGCTACAGGGTAAAGCTTGTCTGTTGCTTTGTTTACGCTTACGTCCGTCGCCTGCGCAGAAAGCAGTACGGCGATAAGCAACTCAAACGGTGTGCTCCAGTTAAGCTCCGTCTGAGGATTGGGATTGTTTTCTCGGAGTCGTTCGAGAATTTCAATTCTTTTGACTTTGTTCATTGCTGACTTCCAAACCCGTCTTTGCGGTTTATGAAAAAGGCCCTACGAGTGGTAGAGCCTTGATTTTAGAATTCTTATATTATGCGTTAGTTACGCGAGCACGCTCAATGGCTGGTTTTTCTTCTTTCGGCTGACGTGCCTGAATTGAGCTGTCGATAACGTTTTTCAACGCAATCAAAAGTCCTACGCCAATGAAAGCCCCCGGCGGCAATAATGCCAATAGGAAGCTGCTATCGAAGTGGAAAACCTGAATACGTAGTGCGGCGGCCCAGTCACCCAATAATAGGTCTGCGCCATCAAATAGAGTACCGTTACCGATAAGCTCACGCATAGCACCAAGTACAACCAATACCGTTGTCATACCTAGTCCCATCCAGAAACCGTCTAGTGCTGCTGGCAATGGATCATTCTTCGATGCGTAAGCTTCCGCACGGCCAATGATAATACAGTTAGTTACGATCAGTGGGATGAAGATGCCCAGAGATAGATACAGTCCGTAGGCATAAGCGTTCATCAAGAGTTGAACACAAGTTACCAAGGCGGCGATGATCATAACGAAAACCGGAATACGGATTTCCTTTGGTACGTAGTTACGAATCAGTGAAACTGTCAGGTTAGAACCGACAAGCACCAACAAAGTCGCAATACCCAAACCAAGGGCGTTGGTAATGGTCGAAGAAACCGCAAGTAGAGGACACAAACCCAGAAGTTGTACTAGGGCAGGGTTGTTGCTCCACATGCCGTTTTTCATTAGCAGTTTATTTTCACTCATGGTTGCCTCCTGCGCAGTCTAGGGGCTGATTTAGAATCTCATCACGAGACTTATTTACGTAGTTTACTGTGTTTCTCACCGCTTTCACTACAGCACGAGGGGTAATGGTTGCGCCAGTAAACTGATCGAAATCGCCACCATCTTTACGAACTCGCCAAGAATTCCAGTTACTTTCTGTTACTTGCTTGCCTGTGAAGCTCAAGATCCAATCCGTAACGCGTAAATCAATTTTATCACCCAATCCCGGTGTTTCTTGATGGCTTAGGATACGAGTACCGAGGATCTTGCCTTGGTTATCGATGCCAGTGATGATTTTGATTTCACCGTTGTAGCCATCTGGTGCGATGGACTCAATCGCCATTGCCGTCGGTTGGCCATCTTTAGTCGCAATGTAAGTTGGCATCGAGCGAACTGTGCCTAGGTCGGGCGCAGATACCATAGTACATGCCGCGACAAGGTTGTTGTCATGCATTTCTTCTGGAATCACTTGGTTAAGAACCGACAGCAATTGCTTTTGTTCCTGAAGCTTAATTTGATCTTTTGTTAGGTACTGAGTCAGTGCCACAAGACCGGTTGTAGCACAGGCGAAGATCGCCAATGTCAGACCATTTTTTCTAATAGCGGTTAACATGTTTACCTCAGTGACCGTAAGTTCTTGGTTTGGTGTAGTAGTCGATCAACGGTACACACATATTGGCAAGCAGAACGGCGAATGCAACGCCATCTGGGAACCCACCCCAACTACGAATAATGAATACCAACGCACCGATCAGAGCGCCGAAAATCAAGCGACCTTTCACAGTCGTTGACGCTGAAACAGGGTCGGTAGCGATAAAGAACGCGCCTAACATCGTTGCACCTGATAGTAGGTGGAAGATTGGTGACGCGGTTTCTCCCGGCATGATCAAGCTAAATACGGTACTAAACAGTGCCAAACTACCTAGGAAACCAATAGGAATGTACCATTGGATGATGCGTTTTTTGATCATCACTAGGCCACCAACCAAGTAAGCTAGGTTTACCCATTGCCAACCGATACCCGCAAGGCCACCAAACATTGGTTGTGATAGCACCTCACTTGGCGTTGCACCAGTATGAATACCAGTTTTGAATGCATCTAATGGGGTTGCCATTGTTACGCCATCCACACCAGCGCGAACTTGTTGCAGTGACAAACCATCAAAGTCATAGCCAGTGAAGATCAGAGACAACGCGTCTGCAAAAGTCACGTGCTCAGACATCAATGAAACAGGCGCGCTCCAACTTGTCATTTGGACAGGGAAGGAGATAAGCAATACAACGTAAGCGACCATTGCTGGGTTAAATAGGTTTTGGCCAATACCACCGTATAAGTGCTTTGCAATAACGATGGCAAAAATCAAACCGATAACCATGATCCACCAAGGGGACCATGGTGGGATTGCTACGGCTAATAGCCATGCTGTCACGATGGCACTGTTATCACGCAGCGCACGCATTGGAGAACGCTTACGCACAAGCATGACTAATGCTTCAAGTGACACTGCGACCGCGATAGCGAACACGAGTTGAATGATAGTTCCCCAACCAAAGAAGTAGGTTTGAGCTACTAAGCCAGGAATAGCGCACAGAGCTACCCATTTCATCAAATCAGGCGTGCTGCGACGACTGTGAGCGTGTGGTGAACTGGCAATAAAAAACGACATTACTCGTTCTCCTCAGTATTGTTCTTATTCGCTTCTTGCTGAGCTTTACGTGCTTTAGCGCGAGCAATGGCAGCGGCAACAGCAGCTTTCTTTGGATCCAGTTCTGGCTCTTCAGAAGGAGCTTCCGCTTCAACAGATTCTGTTTGTGCTTCCTGCTGCGCTTTACGTGCTTTAGCACGAGCAATGGCTGCGGCAACAGCAGCTTTCTTCGGATCCACTTCCGGCTCTTCAGAAGGCGTTTCTTCAACAGATTCTGTTTGTGCCTCTTGCTGCGCTTTACGCGCTTTAGCACGAGCAATAGCTGCGGCAACCGCGGCTTTCTTCGGATCTTCAGCTTGTTCAGCAGGTGTTTCCGCTACTGTTGATTCAGTAGAACCTTCTTGCTGAGCTTTGCGTGCCTTAGCGCGAGCAATGGCAGCGGCAACAGCGGCTTTCTTTGGATCTTCTGCTTGTTCTGCAGGTGCTTCCGTTTCTACAGATTCAGTAGAGCCTTCTTGCTGAGCTTTACGTGCCTTAGCACGAGCAATAGCTGCTGCAACAGCCGCTTTCTTCGGATCTTCAGCTTGTTCAGCAGGCGCATCCGTTTCTGCAGACTCAGTAGAACCTTCTTGCTGAGCTTTACGTGCCTTAGCGCGAGCAATGGCAGCGGCAACTGCTGCTTTCTTTGGATCTTCAGATTGTTCTGCTGGTGTTTCCGCTTCTGCAGATTCCGCAGAGTCTTCTTGCTGAGCTTTGCGCGCTTTTGCACGAGCAATCGCTGCAGCAACAGCTGCTTTCTTCGGATCTTCCGCTTGTTCTGCAGGCACTTCAGCTTCTACAGATTCGGTTGAATCTGCTTGTTGTGCTTTTTTCGCTTTAGCTCTGGCGATAGCTGCCGCGACGGCTGCTTTCTTGTCACCAGATTCAGCAGGTGTTGATGCGTCTGCTTGTTGAGCTTTCTTCGCCTTAGCACGGGCAATCGCTGCTGCAACCGCTGACTTCTTGTCGTCAGCATTATCCGTGGATGCGTCGCCTTGTTCTTTTTGCGCTTTGCGTTCGCGAGCAAGACGTTTGCGTTCTTCGCGTAGCTTAGCCATTTCTGAGTTATCAGGCTCAGCTGCACCAGATTGAGCTGCTGCAGCTTGTTTCGCTTTCGCTTTGGCAATCGCGGCTGCAACCGCAGGTTTCACTGCTGGCTCGGCTTTCGCTTCAGTATTCTCTTTCTGTGCTTTCACGCGAGCGATGGCTGCGGAAATTGCATCGTCACCGCCAGAGGCTTTCATGTCTTTACGACGATCATCTGCGGCTTTCTTAAAGCGATTTTCACGTTCTGCTTTTTCGCGTTCCATACGCGCTTTCTTCTCTTCAAAGCGCAGCTTAGCTCGTTCAGCGGCTGCCGCTTCTTGAGCGCGTGTACGGATTTCAGCTTTCGCTTGACGATAGTATTGAACCAGTGGAATTTCACTTGGGCACACAAACGCGCACGCGCCACATTCAATACAGTCTTTTAAGTTCAGCTCTTCGAGCTTTTCGTATTCTTGGCTTTTTGCATACCACTGAAGCTGCTGTGGCAATAGCGATGCAGGGCACGCTTCCGCACATTGGCTACAACGGATACATTCCATTTCGTATTGGTCAGAAGCGATCTCACGACGCTTCGGTGCCAGAATACAGTTTGCCGTTTTAGTGATAGGAACCTGAGCGTGGGGGAGGGTAAAGCCCATCATTGGACCGCCCATGATTAGGCGCTGCAGTTTCTTATCTGCTTTATAGCCAAACTCGTCTAACAGTGCTTGTACTGGCGTACCAAGAAGTGTCCAAACGTTACGTGGTTGCTTGAAGGTTTTACCCGTCAGAGTCACGATGCGATTTACTACAGGTTCGCCATCGATCACTGCACGTTTAATTGAGTAGAGAGAACCAACGTTTTGAACTAGGATGCCAATATCCGCAGGGATAGCGCCGCTAGGAACTTCTTTGTTGGTCAAAATCTTGATGAGCTGCTTCTCACCACCAGAAGGGTATTTGGTTGGGATAACGCGGATCACGATGTCTTTGTTCATCGCCGCTTGTTCCAGCGCTTTGATTGCTGCTGGCTTGTTATCTTCAATACCAATGATGGTGAGTTTTGGCTTGAGGATATGCTCGACGATCTCGATACCTTGGATCAGTTCGTCCGCATGTTCCTGCATGAGTTTGTCATCGGCGGTGATGTAAGGCTCACATTCAGCCGCGTTAACGATAAGAATTTCGGTACGTGCAATGCCCGATTGGATCTTCTTGGCCGTTGGGAAGCCTGCGCCACCCATGCCAGAGATACCAGCAAGGCGAATCACATCGATCAACGCATCTGCAGATTCTTGGGTGTAATCGGCTACTGGCGTTTTTTCACACCAAGTATCGTTACCATCTGGCGTAATCACAGCGCACAGTTCGCTTAAACCCGATGGGTGCGCAACAGTGCGTGGCTCAATAGCTGTTACTTGCCCAGAAGTTGGAGCATGAACAGGAACGGTGAAACCACTGTCTGACGCCGTTAGCTGTTGACCTTTCAACACTGTGTCACCAACAGCAATCAATAGATTACCTGCTTTACCGATGTGTTGTTTCAGAGGTAGGACGATTTCCGACGGAATGGCTGCATGAACCAATTCAGTTTTGTTGGATTGCTTTTTGTTTTCTGCCGGATGCACGCCGCCTGGGAAATCCCATAGCGAACCAGTACGAATTTGTTCAATCAAAGACAACATACGAAACCTTATTTAATTGAATCAGTCACGTTCGCTGCATTGGCAGCATCCGTAATGTTAACGACTGGAATGGCGTTAAGCTTCCACTTCCAGCTCTCTGTGGTAGTTTCCACAGGAATCATTTCAATACAGTCAGTTGGGCAAGGCGCAACGCACAAGTCACAACCCGTACATTCGTCTTTGATCACGGTATGAAGGGCTTTGGTACCACCAACAATCGCATCGACAGGACACGCTTGGATACACTTGGTACAACCGATACACATGTCTTCATGGATGAAAGCAACGGTTTTGACTTTGCTGTCGAGATCGTGTGCCGACTCTTCCGCTTCAACGCCCATCAGATCTGCCAGTTTCTCGATCGTCGCTTGACCACCTGGAGGACACTTATTGATTTTGTCGCCGTTAGCGATCGCTTCAGCGTATGGACGACAACCTGGGTAGCCACACTGACCACACTGAGTTTGCGGGAGAATAGAGTCGATTTGATCGACAATTGGATCCGCTTCGACTTTGAAGCGAATCGATGCAAAACCGAGTATCGCTCCGAAAACCGCGGCGAGGGCAGCAAGAGCGATGATCGCAATTAAAATCGTACTCATCGTTTACTTCACCAAACCTGTAAAGCCCATAAAGGCGAGAGACATAAGGCCTGCGGTGATCATCGCAATCGATGCGCCTTTAAATGGCACAGGTACGTCAGCGGCGGCAATACGTTCACGCATTGACGCAAATAGGATCAGTACCAAGGAGAAGCCAACCGCTGCGCCAAAACCGTAAATGATCGATTCGATAAAGTTGTGGTTCTCGTTGATGTTAAGTAGAGCAACACCTAGAACCGCACAGTTCGTTGTGATCAGAGGTAGGAAGATACCCAGCAGACGATACAGCGTTGGGCTGGTTTTGTGCACGACCATTTCGGTGAACTGTACAACAACAGCGATCACCAAAATAAAGCTCATGGTTCGTAAATATTCGATGCCCAGTGGACGCAAAACATAGCTTTCCACCAAGTATGCACACACAGACGCGAGCGTTAGTACAAAAGTTGTAGCTAAGCCCATGCCAATTGCTGTTTCCAGTTTTTTAGACACGCCCATAAAAGGACACAAGCCTAAAAACTTCACCAGTACAAAGTTGTTCACCAGCACAGTGCCGACCAACAACAAAATATATTCGGTCATAGTTATTACGTTCTTAAAATCCGATCCCAATATTATCGTGTTTTGTGACCTCAATAACAACCAGAGAACGGTGTGGTTTTATGCACTCGATGGAAAATTATACGTGTATGTGATGTGAGCGGATGAATTAATAAGAAATTGAAAAGTTTGGTGAATGGTTGTTAACAAAGAAAAACGCAATTACCGCCACTGATTTAACGCACGCGTTGTTGATGCTTTTGGTATCACTTCGTATGGTTTGCCAGAAACGACAAAAGCTCATACCCTAATAAGTTAGAGGCATGAGCTTTGATTATTTTACAATCTCACGATTAAAGTTTTTCTGTAAACGTTCGGCTGATCACGTCTTGTTGTTGCTCACGAGTTAGAGAGTTAAAACGTACCGCGTAGCCGGACACTCGAATCGTCAACTGAGGGTATTTCTCTGGATGTTCAACCGCATCCAATAACATCTCTCGGTTCAGAACGTTGACGTTAAGGTGTTGGCCACCTTCAATCGCGACACCCTCGTTGCTTGCTTCGTGATGGAAGTAACCATCCATTAGCGCGGCAAGGTTTTTCTTCTGACTTAATTCATCTTTACCTAGTGCGTTAGGCACAATTGAGAAGGTGTAAGAAATACCATCTTTTGCGTAAGCAAACGGCAGTTTAGATACCGATGCCAAAGACGCAACCGCCCCTTTTTCATCACGACCGTGCATTGGGTTTGCACCAGGGCCAAAAGGCATACCTGCGCGACGGCCATCTGGCGTATTACCTGTTTTTTTGCCGTAAACCACGTTAGATGTGATCGTCAGGATCGATTGAGTTGGCACTGCTTCGCGGTAGGTGTGCATCTTCTGAATTTTCTTCATGAAGCGCTCAACTAGATCACAAGCGATGTCATCAACACGAGCATCGTTGTTACCAAATTTTGGATAATCACCTTCGATTTCAAAATCCACGGCGATGCCATCTTCATCACGAACAGGTTTCACGGTCGCGTATTTAATTGCCGCCAAAGAGTCAGCGACAACAGACAGGCCTGCAATACCACACGCCATAGTGCGGTGCACGTCGCGATCCATCAATGCCATCAGTGATGCTTCGTAGCTGTAACGGTCATGCGAGTAATGGATGATGTTCAACGCTGTCACGTATTGGGTTGCTAGCCATTCCAACATGTTGTCGAAGCGTGGCATCAAAGCGTCAAAGTCGAGAATTTCATCTTGAACTTTGTCCACTACCGGACCCACTTGCGCTTTCGATTTTTCATCGATACCGCCATTGATGGTGTAAAGCAGCGCTTTTGCAAGGTTGGCACGTGCACCAAAGAACTGCATGTGTTGACCAACAATCTGCGGGCTCACACAACATGCAATCGCGTAGTCGTCATTGTCGAAATCAGGACGCATTAGATCGTCGTTTTCGTATTGAACAGAAGAGGTATCAATTGACACTTTTGCAGCGTATTGTTTGAACGCTTCTGGCAATTGCTCTGACCAAAGAATGGTCATGTTTGGTTCAGGTGCAGGGCCCATAGTATGTAGCGTATGTAAGTATCGGAATGTCGTTTTAGATACAAGCGTACGACCATCAACCCCCATACCTGCCATCGCTTCTGTTGCCCAGATTGGGTCGCCAGAGAACAATGAATCGTATTCTGGTGTACGAAGGAAGCGAACCATGCGCAGTTTCATGATGAAATGGTCGATCATCTCTTGCGCTTGTGATTCATCAATCAAGCCATTTTCGATATCACGTTCTAGGTATACGTCTAGGAAAGTCGATGTACGACCTAATGACATTGCTGCGCCATTTTGTGATTTAACTGCGGCCAAGTAACCAAAGTAGGTAAATTGAATCGCTTCTTGCGCTGTTTTTGCAGGTAGCGACATATCAATGCCGTATTTCAAACCCATTTGACGAATGTCTTCAAGTGCTTGAACTTGGTCTGCAATTTCTTCACGTAGACGAAGCGTTTTCTCAAGATCGCCACCGCGCTCTAGGAACGTTTGTGTCGAGTTGTATTGCTCTTTTTTGTCCGCTTTTAAGAAGTCGATACCGTAAAGGGCTATACGGCGGTAGTCACCAATGATACGACCACGGCCATAGGCATCAGGAAGGCCAGTGATGATGCCTGATTTACGACACGCTAGGATTTCTTTGGTGTAAAGGTCGAAACACGCTTTGTTGTGAGTTTTACGGTACTCAGTGAAGATCTTTTCGACTGTTGGATCCAATTCGCGGCCATAAACTTCGCACGAGTTTTTCACCATGCGAATACCACCATTAGCGATGATTGCACGTTTTAGAGGCTGCTCGGTTTGTAAGCCAACGATCTTTTCCAGATCTTTGTTGATGTAACCCGCATCGTGAGAAGTAATCGTTGATGGCAGATCGGTATCGAAATCAACAGGAGCGTGTGTGCGGCTTTCTTGTTTAATGCCTTCAAGCACTTGGTTCCATAATGCTGAAGTGGATGCGCTAACCTCGGCTAAGAAGGACTCGTCTCCCTCATATGGTGTGTAGTTTTTTTGGATGAAGTCACGAGTGTTGACAGAGTTTTGCCACTCACCAGCAGCGAATCCAGCCCATGCGTCTAGCATATCAGTCGTCGGAATAGTCATAAGTAAATCCCTAAGTTATTGATAAATAGAATGGAGGCGACGAGTAGGACGGAACCATTCTTAACCCTGTCAATCGTATGGATTTAATCTGTATGAGTAAAATGAATGCTTTTCATTTTCTTGATGACTATTGTGCATTAATTTTAAATTCAACTGGTTATGCGCATTGAAACAACATCAAATGGTTTTGTTTGAACGTGCCTTGTACAGATATTGACAATTTTAACGTTGGTAATGGTGGGCCTGAGTTCGTAATTACTGGTAGTAGCGACGGATAAGAGAAGTACCAAGGTTTTGGACTTTTGATAGTTGTAAAAATTATTGGGTTAAGGGTGGGGTATTTGAGTACAGAAAATATGCAACCTGAACCTTAATTGATGGAAAAATAGTCTATTATAGGGTTGGGAAAACCATATTTATATGAACCGATATTAATATTTTTTGTGTATTTGCATTTGTGAATAAATTTTCAGTTTTATTTTAAATTGTACGTTTTGCTTAATTTACTTTCATATTTACTAATTACCTATTCCGTAATTGGGTTGGTTTCTTCTCTTTTTTTTGTGAAAAATCTGTCAATTAAAATAATTTGGTTGTTTGTGTTTTTTTATTTTATAGCTATGTGTCTGTTATATATAGGAATTTTTTAAATCATGATACTTATTTGCTAAATAAAAATAACAATATTATTATTTCAAAACTCATTTTGGTTAAATGTGTCCATGACACTAGCGTATTATTTTATTTAAGGTTTATTTCCCATTAAAATAGTATGGGTATGAGGTTGTGGCTTAAAGGTTGATTCATGTACAAAATTAAAAACTGGTTAATACATTCTGACCATCCACTCGTTACTAATTTAATCACAAATGAAGAGAAGCGCATTGGTTACCACGACCATCTGGTCATTTTGATGCTTTGTGAGAATGCTGGAAAAATAAACACCAAAGAAGAACTATTAAAAGGTGCTTGGCCAGGAAAGCACGTCTCTGAGGGATCCCTGACCCAATCTATTAGTTCGATACGTACCTTAATCGAAGACGACGGCAAAGCTCAAAAGCATCTTAAGACGGTCGCTAAGGTTGGATATAAACTAGAAAGTGATGCTGTTTCATGGCAAGGGGAAGAGCAAGATGGATTGATGAATCAGGATACTTCTTTGGTTGAAGAATCTGACTTAGACGATAGCGTGTTGGTACCCACCGTTGTTGATAAACTTCGACTTAAACTGAGTCGTAATCACATGTACATCGCCGCTGGCTGCTTGTTGGTGTCTATTGCGGTGATTTTTCCGTTTGTGTTTACCGAAAAGAACTCAAGGTTGGGCGGTTGGTTACCGTTAACAAAAATATTTTCCTCTCAACACATAGCTGTTTATTGTGATGATGAAGAAGCAGCAAAGGCAGTTGCCAAAGGGGTAGCGCCTTTAGTTAGAGAGAAAGTTGCGCAAGGTAAGTTAGATCGACTCGTCCTCGCTCTCTCAGATGAAACATTATCCATTGTGATACTCAAGCCACTATCACCTCCTATCAACCTTGTTATTATGCTTGACTCCCCTCAACCAAGTGAGAGTTTAGTCGATATGATTCAGGTAGAATTAAACGATTATGTATATTAAAAATAAAAGTGTTTATTTTCTTTTCTTTGCTCTGTGCTTGATGCTGACTTCCATTGTGCTTAGTCTTCAAATACAAAATAATTTCTTTGTTACCGCCACTACTCTCTATATGTCCTCGGGTGGTAGATCTCTTGCGAAAGAACATATAGAAGTTATCATTAGTGACAAAAAATTTGAAGCGATAACTGTTATTAAAGACGTTGGCTTAGATAAGCCTCTCGATATTTTTACGAAAGGTGAGTTTCATAATAAAGAATCGGGGTTGTTCAATATAAGCATAAGTGAGGAGTATATAAGTAATACCGAATTGATTGATCGAGATAACGAAGTGTTACTTTATAATAAATACCTTGAGGCAAGACGAAAATTCTCTTTCTTTAAATCTGTTCAGATCGTAGAGAAACTACCGCATAACTATAAACTTATAATCTCCAATAGCCCTGTAAAAAAGATGATTGCGATAAAAGTGGGAAAGCAAGGAGAGGTAAATTCTTATAATGGATATTGATTCGGTTCATAGTATTTTTAGATTAATTTTAGATATATTTAACTATTGATTTTTTTGTCGTTATGAAACTATGCCTCTGCAATTTTTTAAGAGGCAACATATCATGATTAGATATATTTTACCCATAATTTATTTGCTGATAAGTCTGGCTGTAGAGGCAGACGAGATTAGTGCTCCACCAAAAATAATGAGCTATAACGTTTATATGCTTGACCACCGCCTTGGCATTTTCGTTGGTGGAACAAACCCAAATAAGCGAGCGGAGTTATTATCGAACTCACCGGTTTTTGACGATATTGATGTGCTCGTATTTAACGAGGTGTTTGACAATCAAGCAAGCACAATACTGATTGATGCACTAGCTCAGAAGTTTGGGTATAGGACTCCTGTCCTTGGCCGTACTAAAAGCGGTTGGGACCACACCGAAGGCTGGCGCTCGAGTTCTCTCGATGATGGCGGTGTGATTGTACTCAGTAAGTATCCTATTGAGTACAAGTCGCAAGTTATCTTTAGAGAGGGGTGTGGCGCTGATTGGGCGTCTCAAAAAGGTTTTATTCATGCGGTCATTAACAAAAACGGAGAGCGATACAATATTGTTGGCACGCATGTGCAAGCGGATGACAACACCTGCAGCATTCCTCCTTCTGTTGTTCGACAAGACCAGTTCGCACAAATAGAGAACTATATTTCAGGTGCAAATCGTTCATTTGACGAAATGTTTTTTATTGCCGGTGATTTAAATGTAGCGAAGGGCTCACAAGAGTTTCCTACAATGATTGAGACTTTAAATGTTTCAGAGCCGACTAATTATGCTGGTGCGCCTTACTCCTGGGACCCAGCAACTAATGGCTTAGCACACGCGAACTATGCAGATTTAAAAGGCCAACTGCTTGATTATGTCTTTGTCGAGCGTAGCCATAAGCAACCTAAAAATTGGCACAATCAAGTATTGGATGTCGTTTCAAAGAGAGTGGAGCTACCTGGTACACAGGAACCGTATTACTTTTACGAGTATTCCGACCACTTCCCCGTTGCCGCGTTCGATTACGCGGATGAAAGCACGCCAACCCAAAGCGCTCGTCCCCAAAATAAACCCTATAATGCCATTCGACTAAAGCATCAATTGACGGGGCAATATGTTTACGCCGATGCAAATGTCTCGAACGGTTATCTTACTTACGGTAGCGATGGCGGCGTACCGAACGCCGAGTTTAAATTAGATAATTGGCATCCTTACAACGGTACATGTATTCACGACCATGACTACGTACAAATTTCACGAAGAGATGATTATAAAGACTATTACTGGACTTATAGTGGTAGTTATTATTATACCGAAGATCGCGACTCTTCTGACTTTATGAAAATCAGCCGCAAAGTGAAGTCAGATGACTGTATCCAGAATGGTGATGTCGTCTATATTTATGATCATGCACATCTGCTATGGGCTTCACCGAATGAATATCTTGAGCCTAGCGACTCGTACATTAAAGCAACCAAGGAACTACCAGTTGGTGATAATGGGCTATTTATTGTTGAAATGGACGACTTTAAATTTTCTGATTGGAAACCGAAGCTAACTTACAAGTAAACGTCGTCTAATTGTTATTTGAAATAAAGTATTCTTCAGGACGATTAATCATTCGTTTGAAGCCTGATAGTTAAACATTTTCAAAGTAAAAGCCACAGTTTGTGGCTTTTTGTTTATATAAATAATTTATTAAACCATTAAGTTGTTTAGTTAATCGATTACTGTGATTTTTAGCCAATGGTATAGGAAACCTTAAGCTGGGAATGAGTGATTAAAAGTTAGAGCGGTTTGTTGCTCTGTAAGGTGTGGAATTATGAACTTTGACGGATATTTTGAAAAAATAAAAAATCAAATAAAGAAAGTTGAATCACTTGAAGAGCTACTTATATGGCGAAAAAGGACGAATATCGGTCACTCTGGGCTTTCATTTAGAACTAAACGAGGACGACTAACTTCCCATAGCTACCGAAGAGTTAAGGAGGAAAAATCTAAATCTTTTTAGGTTTTTATATCAATTTCTCAGTTTGTTGATGCTTGTTAAATACTTATTAATACGTTCATAGCTACTCAGGAAAAATCAAAAATATAATTGATTCTTTTATTACCATTTATTTGTGAATAGATTATTTTTACTCGTTAAATTAGTGAGGTATCGACATTGGTGCAAACACGATTAAAAGGAACAAGTGATGAAAATAAAAAGTTTCAGCCTGAGCTTGATAACAGTCTCTATGTTATCGGGTTACGCTCATGCATCTCCTATCCCAGGAATTGATGATGCTTACTTTAAGGGAGCTGATAAATATGTTGCTTACGACGATCCGGCGACAGCATGTGACATATTCAATGCCAAAGTAGCGTACATCAACAATCATTTAGAACAGCAGGGATTACCGGGGAAAATTGCGAATCTTTGTCAGCATGCCAGAATAGAAGATGGTCAAATTGAAGAGCAATTTATCATCACTTCTCAGAATGGCGCGTATCACCATGGCGAGGAAAGCTATAAAATTCACGAACAGATTGATGTCGCTCGTACTATCGATCTGTTGATGTTTTCTCAGTCAAACAAGACGAACTATATCATGGCGGTTGATGGCAGCATGAATGTGACTCGTCAAACCCTTCTTGACGGTGGCTACTACTTTGAATGGGTAGATGAAAAAGTTGCACCGCACTTTTATTACCGAGAAGGATACTTAGGTCAGATCTTCCATGGCAATTCTCAATTTAATTTCATGTCAGGTGAAAATGCCTACAATTGGGCTCACAAGAAAGCTGTCAATGAGGCACCCAATGATACGGAAGAGCAATCAAGACTGACTTGGAAATACTTGTCTGAAGAGTGTGAAAACGATAAAAATAACGATTATTGTCTCCCTCAAAACCGACATGGAAGTCTGTTTGTGAACCAGCAAAGCTTTCCGAGCTCGAGTAATGTGAACAAAGAGATTTCTCTCGCTGAGAGTACATCTTTTAGCTTTGATATTACGGGTTCTTTTGAAGCGAGCAAATCAGGTGGCCCTTCTGCTGGTCTCGGTGTAGGTTTTGGCTTTAGCCAAACTAAAGAGTCTAGCCAAACACACAGTATGCTGAATTACACATCGGTTGATGAGGGTAATGATATCGGTCACAGTGTGGTTCAAACGATCAATACAAAAGCGGTTGGAGAAGCCGGCTGGTATGCAGATAATCCATCAGGTGAGTTTTGGCATGTAAAGAACGCTGCTGAGATCTGGGGTGAAGACCTTTACCGAGTTTACGATCTTAAGAGTTATGAGACGTGGCAGGAAAACTACACTTCTGATCGGAATACTTGTCGTGATCAAAAACTTGTATTTGGCAATGCGGTGACGGTGTCGCGCGCTTATCTCAATATGTATGGTAGCAGTTGGTCAATTGAGGAGAGTGAGTCGACGTTGTACCAAAGAGAATCTAACTACGGCATTACGATAGATACCGATTGTACTGTTGATGACAAGGGTCAAACCTTCCGCGTTATGAAAGAAACAATTCTTTAATTATTAGAGGGTAAAGAGAATGAATTTTGTTAAAAGTACTATTTTTACAAGTACACTGTTATTGTCTTTGGCTTCTCATGCTGCAAGCCTATCTACGATTGGAACCCAAGATAATGGTGTTTTCAATGAGATGAAGCAAATCCAACTTAAGTCTGCTAGAGAGCGAAGCTCTTTGAAGTCTGCGGATATCTTTTTCATTAATAGTAATGATATTCAAGTTGAAGATTTGACCAAAGAGCTACTTAAAGATTTTAACTCTATTGTGATCGTTGGCGATTCTTTTAAAAACAAAGAGTTGATGATTAAGCTGGTTGGATTTGGTATCGAGAGGGAAGTGGTAGCGATTACTAATATCCACGACTCATCAAAGCGTCAGATCAATACCTACAGTAAAGGTGATGAAGCTGGTGATGATAAAGTTGCTGCAGTGCTAATGGATACGATCGCTCGTCGACTTTAATCGTAAATGAATTGACTCGATTTGGAGTTAACGCATTTTGACGAGTAACTGATAGCTTTAAAGCCTAACTAAGCCACGGATTTATCCGTGGCTTTTTTGATCAACATCTAGCGATGAACAAATCAAAAAATTAAAACGCAAAAAGCCGCATCGAGTGATGCGGCTTTTCTAAATTTGGCTCCTCCTGCTGGGCTCGAACCAGCGACCTGCGGATTAACAGTCCGTCGCTCTACCAACTGAGCTAAGGAGGAATTGCTTTGCTTGAAAGCGGGTCGAATCTTACCGAGCAGCCCTAATTCTGTCAACACCCAAAAAACACATTTTTAGCAAAAAATCATGCATTTTATTCTTTACTTTTTTGCAGTCCTTGCCAGTAAAGGGCTAGAGTTACTTATCCACTAAAATTGTGGATAACTATGTTGATGAGATCTGAGTAAAGATCTTTTATATGCAACAGAATTGCTTTGGTTTGAGTTTTTAAGCAGAAATATGCAATGAATAATCAGATAAAACAGTAATTTATTTAAATTAACTCAGAATTGAGCAAAGTGGATAAGATTCAGCCTTTTGGGGATAAAGGATAATATTGGCTGTTTTTGGGGAAAAGTTGTGGAAACTGAATTTAGATGATCTGGGAAGCTTCACCAAGTAGGGCGGAAGACTATAACAGAGTCACCAAACTAAGGCTAGACCAAAATAGAGAAAGCGCAAAAATTAATCGTAATGAGCTATAAATCTAAAATAGACGTAGATTTCATCTAACAAGGTGTATATATATACAGCCAAAGTGCAGGAAATTTGAGGAAGGGTATGAGTAAAGTTTATGAACTGGTCTCTGAATATCAACCATCCGGTGATCAGCCAACCGCCATCAAACAGTTATTAGAGGGTTTAGACGCAGGCCTTGCCCATCAGACTCTGTTGGGTGTAACGGGCTCGGGTAAAACATTCACACTGGCAAACGTAATTGCAGAAGCGCAGCGTCCGGCGATTCTTCTCGCGCCAAACAAAACACTTGCCGCGCAACTGTACGGTGAGATGAAAGCCTTCTTCCCAAATAATGCCGTTGAATACTTCGTTTCTTACTACGATTACTATCAACCCGAAGCTTATGTGCCAACGACGGATACCTTTATTGAAAAAGACGCGTCAGTGAATGCCCACATAGAGCAGATGCGTTTATCGGCAACAAAAGCATTATTGGAACGCAAAGATGCAATCATTGTTGCATCGGTTTCGGCCATTTATGGTTTGGGTGACCCAGAGTCGTACCTACAAATGATGCTACACTTGCGCCGCGGTGATGTGATTGATCAGCGTGATATGTTGCGTCGTCTTGCAGAACTTCAATATTCACGTAACGATGTTGCGTTTGAGCGTGGCCAGTTCCGCGTGCGTGGTGAAGTGATTGACATCTTCCCGGCGGAATCAGACCAAGACGCCGTGCGCGTAGAGATGTTTGACGATGAAGTCGACTGTATCAGCGTATTTGACCCATTGACTGGTGTGGTCAAACAGCGAGACCTGCCGCGTTATACGATTTACCCAAAGACGCACTATGTCACGCCACGTGAGCGTATTCTTGATGCCATTGAAAGCATTAAAGACGAGCTTGAAGTGCGTAAGAAGCAGCTGTTAGACAACAACAAACTCCTAGAAGAGCAACGTATCAGCCAGCGCACTCAATTTGACATTGAGATGATGAACGAGCTGGGTTTCTGTTCGGGTATCGAAAACTACTCTCGTTACTTAAGTGGACGAGCGGAGGGGGAGCCGCCACCAACGCTATTTGACTACTTACCTCACGATGGCTTGCTGATCATCGACGAATCACACGTTACCGTACCGCAAATTGGCGCGATGTATAAAGGTGACCGCTCACGTAAAGAGACGCTGGTGGAGTTTGGTTTCCGTTTGCCTTCTGCATTGGATAACCGCCCGATGAAATTCGAAGAGTTCGAGGCGATTTCTCCACAGACAATATTTGTTTCTGCAACGCCGGGTAACTACGAACTTGAGAAGTCAGCCGATGAGATTGCGGACCAGGTTGTGCGTCCAACGGGTCTGCTCGATCCGGAATTAGAAGTTCGCCCAGTTGCTACTCAGGTTGATGATCTGTTGTCTGAGATTCGAATTCGCGCAGCGCAAGACGAGCGTGTTCTTGTGACGACGCTAACCAAGCGTATGGCAGAAGACTTAACCGAATATCTGCACGAGCACGATGTGAAAGTTCGTTACCTTCACTCAGACATTGATACGGTTGAGCGTGTAGAAATCATTCGTGACCTTCGTTTGGGTGAATTTGATGTGTTGGTTGGGATCAACTTATTGCGAGAAGGTCTCGATATGCCAGAAGTGTCGCTGGTGGCAATCTTGGATGCAGATAAAGAAGGCTTCTTGCGTTCAGAGCGTTCATTGATTCAGACCATTGGTCGCGCGGCTCGTAACATCAAAGGTAAAGCGATTCTTTACGCAGATTCGATCACTAAGTCGATGAAGAAAGCGATGGACGAAACAGATCGTCGTCGCGAGAAGCAAAAAGCGTATAACGCAGAGATGGGTATTGAGCCTCAAGCCTTGAAGCGAAATATTAAAGACATCATGGAGTTGGGGGACATCACCAAATCGAAGCGTCAGCGTAATACTAAGCAAGTGCCGCTATCGAAAGTGGCAGAGCCTTCTCAGACTTACGAGATCATGTCTCCACAACAGCTGGAGAAAGAGATCAGTCGTTTGGAAGCAGCGATGTACCAACACGCTCAAGATCTTGAATTTGAATTGGCGGCCCAGAAACGTGACGAGATTGAAAAGCTGCGCGCTCAATTTATCGCGAACAGTTAATTCTTCTCTAACCTTAATTTCATTGCCACATCCAATGCCCGAGTGATTGTGTCTACGACCATAGCTCGGGCATGTCCCGAGCCCAAATCTGCAGACAAAAAAGAAGCCAATAGGCAGTCGGATCTATTGGCTCGTTCTGTGAACATGTCGTTCACTAACAACGTCAGTTGGCTAGGTGACCCGAGGGGTCAAAAAGTATACAGCATGGTTTGTGCCATAATTTAACCTGTTGATATTCGGTTTACTTTGTTTAGAATACCCACAGTCTAACAAATGATTATTTGCAAAATGCAAAGCGTAATGCGATTATTATTTAAAACACAACGAAAAATCGGCTAGGCTATGCAACAAATAACAGAAGGTCAAAAGTCTCGTTATCTACTAATGGTAGAAGACACCGCATCCGTTGCGGCACTTTACCGTTCTTACCTCACGCCACTTGGCATCGATATCAATATTGTTGGAACAGGCAGAGACGCCATTGAAAGCCTGAACCATCGCATTCCTGATCTTATTCTGCTCGATCTTCGTCTACCTGATATGACAGGGATGGACGTATTGCACGCGGTGAAGAAAAGCCATCCAGACGTGCCAATCATCTTCATGACTGCCCACGGCTCTATCGATACTGCGGTAGAGGCGATGCGTCACGGTTCTCAAGACTTCCTAATCAAACCATGTGAAGCAGACCGTTTACGTGTCACGGTGAACAATGCGATCCGCAAAGCAACCAAGCTAAAGAACGAAGCTGACAACCCTGGTAACCAAAATTACCAAGGCTTCATCGGCAGTAGCCAAACCATGCAGCAGGTTTACCGCACCATTGACTCGGCAGCGAGCAGTAAAGCGAGTATTTTCATCACGGGTGAAAGTGGTACGGGTAAAGAAGTGTGTGCCGAAGCGATTCACGCAGCAAGCAAACGTGGTGATAAGCCGTTTATCGCCATCAACTGTGCGGCAATCCCGAAAGACCTTATTGAAAGTGAGCTGTTTGGTCACGTAAAAGGTGCGTTTACTGGTGCTGCGAATGACCGACAAGGTGCGGCAGAGCTTGCTGATGGCGGCACGTTGTTCCTTGATGAACTCTGTGAAATGGACCTGGATCTTCAAACTAAGCTATTGCGCTTTATCCAAACGGGTACATTCCAAAAAGTCGGTTCTTCTAAAATGAAGAGCGTGGATGTGCGCTTTGTGTGTGCAACTAACCGAGACCCTTGGAAAGAAGTGCAAGAAGGCCGTTTCCGTGAAGACTTGTATTACCGTTTGTACGTGATTCCTTTACACCTTCCGCCGCTGCGTGAGCGTGGTGAAGACGTTATTGAAATTGCATACTCGTTGCTTGGTTATATGTCTCATGAGGAAGGCAAGAGTTTCGTCCGTTTCGCACAAGACGTGATTGAAAGATTCAACAGCTACGAATGGCCGGGTAACGTTCGCCAGTTGCAAAACGTATTGCGTAATATCGTGGTACTGAACAATGGCAAAGAGATCACGCTGGATATGTTACCGCCACCACTGAATCAGCCTGTTGTGCGCCAATCGGTAGCAAAATTTATTGAACCTGACATTATGACGGTGTCAGATATTATGCCGCTTTGGATGACAGAGAAAATGGCCATCGAGCAGGCAATTCAAGCGTGTGAAGGCAACATTCCACGCGCTGCTGGCTATTTGGATGTTAGCCCATCAACGATTTATCGCAAGTTGCAAGCTTGGAATAGCAAGGACGAAAAACAAAACGTATGAATACGGACGTATTAAATCAGCAAAAAATTGAAGAACTGTCTGCGGAAATTGGCAGCGATAATGTTCCTGTTTTGCTTGATATTTTTCTTGGGGAAATGGACTCCTACATTGGCACTTTAACTGAACTTCAGGGCTCAGAGCAGCTGTTGTATTTAAAAGAGATCAGCCACGCACTGAAAAGCAGTGCTGCCAGCTTTGGCGCAGATCGATTGTGTGAACTAGCGATTGCCATCGACAAGAAAGCAAAAGCGAATCAATTGCAAGAGCAGGGGATGGAGACGAGCGAAATGCTCGATTTACTTCGTATCACTCGTGACGCCTACCGTTCTTGGACAAACTAACGTTTCGAGCAAGACATTAAGCGCAACGCAAAAAACATAAAGCCCTTCCGGTGTGGAAGGGCTTTTTTGTTTAGGGAGTTTGCTCCGAATCGAAGCCGCTTTCTCAATGCTTTTCGTCTAGTCAGACAGTAATTGATTTTCAATCGCGAGCTTTAGTTTGTCTCGGTCGTGGCGCCAATCACGGTTCGTTGAAGCCAATGACTCCGTGACTACGTTCCAGTTATCCAGCACTTCTTGCTCAGTCTCTTCAGCCAGTACCACATCGATCTTACGGCCTTGGCACGCACGCTCACACCATTCAAGCTTTTGCTTCATCGTCATACGGCCAGCAGGGCCATATTCTGGGCTCAAGTTTGCCACAAAGATGACTTTCGCCTTTTGGTTAGCAGCAATCGCTTTACCAATTTCAGGCAGCAATAGCGGCGGCATGATGCTCGTTAAGAAGCTTCCCGGACCAAGAATGATGACATCTGCTTCTGAGAGCGTCGTAACTGCTTCTTTGGTTGCAGGGACTTCCGGTGACAGATCAAGACGACGCAGATCGGTTTCCATTTCATCCACATTGGTTTCACCTGTGACCCACTGCCCATCTACTGATAGAGCCGTTAGGTCGGAAGGGTGCTCTGACATAGGCAGAATGTTTACGTCGACCTTCAGCATATTGCGAATAAGGTTGATCGCATCTAGTGGTCGTACCGACAGGTTGTCCAATGCCGTCAGCATCAAGTTACCTAGGTTGTGTCCATCTAACTCGCCAGTACCTTTAAATCGGTACTCAAACATCATCGAGCTGATTGATGGTTCGGTGATTAACTGGTTGATACAGTTACGAGTATCACCCCAAGCAATACCACCCTGACAATGACGAATACGGCCCGTAGAACCGCCATTATCTGTTGTCGCAACAATGCCAGTTGCATTGCCGCCAAAATCTTTTAATGCCGCTAACATACGGCCCAAACCGTGACCACCGCCAACTGCGACCACTTTCTTATCGGTGTAGATATTCATTACGTTCTTCTAATAATCTTGTAAAAAACGACTACAATTTAACTTAATGAGTGCCAAAGAGGTACTCACTAAGCGGTAAATTGTGTTTCCAGAGAGTTTTTTATCACTCAAGTCTGGATTCCATTACAAATATTAAGTATTTTACACGGCAAAGCTATCAGGGGTTTATCTCCTCTGGTTGCCATAACTCCGAGCTCACTATGCTAAGTCCAAGGATAGGCGTCTTGAGCCAGTGACATACTGTCACAAGGGCATAATTGGAAATGATTATGCCTCCCGTGTTTGGAAAGGTGTTCCGTGGCGCAACAATTCGAAGACAAATTTCATCGTAAGTTCTATTACTTGCGTCTGTCTGTGACCGACGTATGTAATTTCAAATGTACCTATTGCCTTCCTGACGGCTACAAGCCATCGGGCAATAAAAACTCGTCTTTTTTATCTCTCCCTGAGATCAAACGTGTCGTAAAAGCGTTTGCAGATTGTGGTACCTCAAAGGTACGTATCACTGGTGGTGAGCCGAGTTTACGCAAAGACTTTACTGACATTATTCACTCAGTCGCAACCACGCCGGGTATCAAAAAAGTCGCCACAACGACGAATGGTTACCGCATGGCGAAGCAAGTTGCAGATTGGCGTGAAGCTGGCCTTACGCACATCAATGTGAGTGTGGATAGCCTGGACCCACGTATGTTCCATCAAATCACTGGTGAAAATAAGTTCACCGAGGTGATGAATGGTATCGAACGTGCGTTCGAAGTGGGTTATGAGCAAGTCAAAGTCAACGTGGTGCTGATGAAAGACCTCAACCATAACGAGCTGCCTGCTTTCCTTAACTGGATAAAAGATCGTCCTATCCAACTGCGTTTCATTGAATTAATGCAGACGGGAGAAATGGATGATCTGTTTGCTAAGCACCATGTCTCTGGTGTCGCTATTCGCAATCAATTAATTGCCAATGGTTGGTTACTTAAAGTTCGTTCTCACAACGATGGCCCTGCTCAAGTTTTCGTTCATCCAGATTACAAGGGTGAAATTGGCTTGATCATGCCGTACGAAAAAGACTTCTGTGAGAGCTGTAACCGACTTCGTGTATCGGCTATGGGTAAACTGCATTTATGCCTGTTTGGTGATCATGGCGTGGAATTGCGAGACCTGTTAGAACGTGACGAGCAAGAAAACGAATTGATTGAACGTATTCAAGCGCAACTGCAAACGAAATCCGTTAGTCACTTCTTGCACGATGGCAATACAGGTATGACGCCACATCTTGCGTCTATCGGCGGCTAATTCCAATCAGATTTTACATCGGGAGCTGACGTGGCTTCTGATGATTTTTCCAGAATCGATACCTTACGTATCAAAGCAAACTTAGAGAATAGGTGAACAAATGGGTCACGCTGAAAGCAAATTTCAACCTGCAAACATTGCCGTTCTAACGGTATCTGACACTCGTACTGAAGAAAACGACACTTCTGGTGGTTACCTAGTTGAACACGCGAAAGAAGCGGGTCACAACCTTGTTGATAAACAAATCGTTATCGATGACATGTACAAGATCCGCGCGATCGTTTCTCAGTGGATTGCTGACGAAAACGTACAAGCAATCATGATCACTGGCGGTACAGGTTTCACTTCACGTGACAGCACGCCAGAAGCACTTAAGCCTCTGTTTGATAAAGAAGTAGAAGGCTTTGGTGAGTTGTTCCGTTTGGTTTCTTACGAAGAGATCGGTACTTCAACGATCCAATCTCGCGCAATTGCAGGCTTTGCTAACCACACGGTTATTTTCGCAATGCCAGGTTCTACTGGTGCGTGTCGTACAGGTTGGACGAAGATCATCAAGCAACAGCTAGATGCAAGTCACCGTCCTTGTAACTTTATGCCTCACCTATCTGTATAACCTTTCCTAAAAGCGAAGGAAAAACAATGACCCAATTTACCCATATCAACGCGTCTGGCGAAGCTAACATGGTCGACGTGTCTGCAAAAGCGGAAACGGTACGTGAAGCGCGTGCTGAAGCATTCGTACACATGGCTCCAGAAACGTTGCAATTGATCGTGTCTGGCCAGCACCACAAAGGTGATGTGTTCGCCACAGCTCGTATCGCTGGCATCCAAGCAGCGAAGAAAACTTGGGATCTGATCCCGCTTTGTCATCCTCTTCTATTGTCTAAAGTTGAAGTTCAACTGGAAGCCATCGAAGCCGAAAACAAAGTACGTATCGAGTCTGTGTGTAAGCTTGCAGGCAAAACCGGTGTCGAGATGGAAGCATTAACGGCTGCTTCTGTGGCGGCTCTGACGATTTACGATATGTGTAAAGCAGTGCAAAAAGACATGGTTATTGGTCAAGTTCGTCTTCTTGAGAAGACGGGCGGTAAATCGGGTCACTTCAAGGCGGAATAATGATTAAAGTACTTTTCTTTGCTCAAACGCGTGAGCTTGTTGGTATCGATGGCCTAGAACTCGAAGAGCAGTTCAGCAATGTTGAGGCGATTCGTGCACATTTGGTCGAAACTGGTGCAGATAAAGAAGGTAAATGGGATTTAGCGCTAGAGCCAGGTAAGTTACTGGCTGCGGTAAACCAGTCTATCGTACCTTTGGATACTGAAGTGAAAGCGGGCGACGAAGTTGCCTTCTTCCCACCGGTAACAGGGGGCTAATATGGATCCTCGCGTTTCTGTACAAGCTGAAGACTTTTCGGTTGATCAAGAATACCAACGTCTATCAGAAGGTACCGCCTCTGGTGCGGTAGTGACCTTCATCGGTAAAGTTCGTGATATGAACCTTGGCGACAACGTGATTGGTCTTCACCTAGAGCATTATCCGGGTATGACGGAGAAAAGCCTGAGCGACATCTGTGATGAGGCGGAATCACGTTGGCCTCTGCTAGGTGTTCGAGTTATTCACCGTGTTGGTGATCTCGACACGGGTGACCAAATTGTGTTTGTTGGTGTCTCTAGTGCACACCGTGGTGCGGCATTTGATGCTTGTGAGTTCATCATGGACTTCCTAAAGACCAAAGCGCCATTCTGGAAAAAAGAGCGCACGACCAGTGAAAACCGCTGGATTGAGTCGCGCGATACCGATCATCAAGCTGCACAGCGCTGGGAAAAGTAGGGCAGTTTTTATTCTGCTAACAACCCTTTCAAAGCCAGATGTTAATAACGTCTGGTTTTTTCTTTTTTTAGGGCTGAAACCGCCTATATTTCCTACTGTGATTTGCCTTCAAAATCATCACCTTTCCTTTCTTTCTCCTCTCGGTGACCTTGTTCACAATAAAAAATATCTAACGGAATATATGCAATTATTTATTAGACTCAATGTGTCATAAATGTTAACTTTTTTACATATATCTAGCATAAGATGCTATCAATAAGTTTGAAATTAGATTTATCGAAAGTTTCACCTGTCAAATAAGCGGGTGAATCAGTATTTCTCTATTCAATACTTTTATTGCGGTATTTATTGCTAAATATGCGCACTATTTACAGAATTATTAGTTTTTTTGCTACCTCTTTATGGCAAATTACTTCAATGGTTGCTAATGTGTGCCGCAGTCTTTGTAAGGTTTTAGAATTTTGTGCTCAAAAAGTGCACTAAAAACTTCTAAAATACTGACCGTTCCAGTCCCTTGCAGAGAAGTCATGGATGCTAATGAAAAACTTGGAGTTTTACGCATGTACAAGAATAAAATCACCAAAGCCCTTCTTCTAGGTGCTGGTCTGGCAGTGGCTGCCTCTTCTACTACCGCTTTCGCTGCTGACGTTCCGGCAGGCACTAAACTAGCTGAAAAACAAGAAATCGTTCGTGGTAACGGTACTGAAGTTGCAACAATTGACCCGCATAAATCTCAAGGTGTTCCTGAATCACATGTGATTCGTGATCTTCTTGAAGGCTTAGTGAACCAAAATGCAGACGGTGACACTATCCCTGGTGTAGCTGAGAGCTGGGAAACCTCAGACAACAAAACTTTCACTTTTCACCTACGCAAAGACGCTAAATGGTCTAACGGCGATCCTGTAACAGCACAAGATTTCGTATACAGCTGGCAGCGTGCAGTCGATCCTGCAACCGCTTCGCCATACTCTTGGTACATGGAATACACCAAGATGAAAAACGCGAAAGACATCGTTGCGGGTAAAAAAGACAAAAGCGAGCTAGGTGTTAAAGCGACTGACGACCACACTTTGGTGGTTGAACTAGACACAGCGGTTCCTTACTTTGTAATGATGGCTGGTCACACAACAATGAAACCAGTACACAAAGCGACAGTTGAGAAGTTTGGTGATCAATGGACGAAACCAGAAAACTTCGTAGGTAACGGCGCTTATGTAGTAAACAACTGGGTTGTGAACGAGCGTCTAGAGCTTGTTCGTAACAACGAATACTGGGATAACGACAAAACCGTTATCAACAAAGTAACGTACCTTCCAATCGAAAACGGCGTTGCTGAAATGAACCGTTTCCTATCTGGTGAAATCGACTTCACGTCTAAACTGCCGACTGAGCACTTTAAGCGTCTGAAGAAAGAGCACCCAGAGTCAGTATCGGTTGAAGGTAGCCTGTGTACTTACTACTACTCATTCAACACTAAGAAAGAGCCTTTCAACGACGTTCGCGTTCGTAAAGCAATTTCTTACGCTATCGACCGTAACATCGTAGCAAACGCGATTCTTGGCCAAGGTCAGAAGCCTGCGTACTTCCTAACGCCGGAAATCACAGCGCACTTCAACCCTGAGCTTCCAACTTACGGTAAGATGACGCAAAAAGAGCGTAACGAAGAAGCAGCACGCCTATTGGCGGAAGCGGGTTACGGCAAAGACAACCCTCTTAAATTCTCTCTTCTATACAACACAGATGAGAACCACAAGAAGCTAGCAGTAGCGCTTGGTTCTATGTGGAAGAAAACTCTAGGTCTAGACGTAACGCTAGAAAACCAAGAGTGGAAAACTTACCTATCTACGAAAGACCAAGGTGATTTCGAAGTAGCACGCGCAGGTTGGTGTGGCGACTACAACGAAGCATCTTCATTCCTAACCCTTATGGTTAGCTCGAACACAACTGGTGGCCAGCACTGGGGTAACAAAGAGTACGATGCTTTGATCGACAAAGCGATCAAATCGACTTCAGAAGAAGAGCGTACCAAGATCTACCTAGAAGCTGAGCAACTGATGGCGAAAGATATGCCTATCGCGCCTATTTACCAGTACGTTCGTTCTCGTCTACTAAACCCGCACGTTGGTGGTTTCCCTGCTAACAACGCGGAAGAAAAGATCTACACCAAAGATCTTTACATCAAAGCAGACTAATTAAAGTCGCTTCAAGACTATAAGAATAAGGCCCACACGTCCCAAGAAAGGGACGTGCGGTGCCTATTATCAATTTTTTTAACTGTCACAGACTGAAAGAGTGAGTTTATGCTTAAATTCATCGCAAAAAGGATATTTGAGGCGATCCCAACAATGTTGGTTTTGATCACCGTATCTTTCTTTCTTATGCGTTTCGCACCGGGTAACCCATTCTCGAGCGAGCGTCCATTACCGCCAGAAGTTATGGCGAACATTGAAGCCAAATACGGTCTAGATAAGCCTGTGTTTGAACAGTACACCACGTACTTGACTAACGTTGTCCAAGGCGACTTTGGTCCTTCATTCAAATACTTAGATTACACAGTAAACGAGCTAATCTCGGTAGCACTGCCAGTATCGGCGAAGGTGGGTTTCATTGCCTTTATCTTCACGGTCATTCTGGGGGTGACGATCGGGACCATAGCCGCGCTCAAACAAAACTCTTGGCTTGACTACACCATTATGTCTACGGCGATGCTTGGGGTAGTAATGCCATCTTTCGTGTTGGCGCCAGCTTTGATTTACTTGTTCTCGCTCCACTGGAATTTATTCCCTGCTGGTGGTTGGCATGATGGCTCATGGCAATATTTGGTGCTGCCAGTAATCGCAATGTCACTGCTTTATGTCGCCACGTTTGCTCGTATCACTCGTGGTTCAATGATCGAGACATTGAACAGTAACTTTATCCGTACTGCCCGTGCGAAAGGTCTAAGCTACCGTTACATCATCCTAAAACACGCACTAAAACCAGCTTTACTCCCTGTTGTGTCTTACATGGGACCGGCGTTTGTCGGCATTATTACCGGCTCGGTAGTTGTTGAGACCATCTTCGGTCTGCCAGGTATCGGTAAGCTGTTCGTAAACGCAGCTTTTAACCGTGACTACTCGCTAGTAATGGGTGTAACCATTCTGATTGGTTTCCTATTCATCTTGTTCAACGCTATCGTTGATATTCTGCTAGCAATGATTGACCCGAAAATTCGCTACTAACAGGGAAGTATGGTTATGTTAACGAAAAAAGAGAATCTTGAAGCGGTCGAGAAATTTGCAGAGAACCTGGAAGTTGAAGGCCGTAGTTTATGGCAAGACGCACGCATCCGCTTTATGCGTAACAAAGCGGCAATGGTGAGCTTGTTCATTCTTACATTGATGACCCTTGCGGTAATCTTCCTGCCAATGCTGGCGCCTTACACATTTGATGATACAGACTGGTACGCAATGCACGTCGGTCCAAGTGCTGAACACTGGTTCGGTACTGATAGCTTAGGTCGTGACCTTTACGTACGTACGCTGATTGGCGGTCGTATCTCTCTGATGGTAGGTGTTCTAGGTGCATTGGTTGCGGTTGTGATTGGTACGCTTTACGGTGCAGCCTCTGGCTTCATCGGCGGTAAAGTGGACCGTATCATGATGCGTATTCTTGAAATCCTATACGCGGTTCCGTTCATGTTCCTAGTTATCGTACTGGTAACGTTCTTCGGCCGTAACATCGTTCTTATCTTCGTCGCTATCGGTGCTATCGCATGGCTAGATATGGCTCGTATCGTACGTGGTCAAACGCTAAGTCTGCGTAGTAAAGAGTTTATTGAAGCGGCGCACGTTTGTGGTGTGAGCAAGTGGAAGATCATCACTCGCCACATCGTTCCAAACGTACTGGGTATCGTAGCGGTTTACTCAACACTACTTATCCCAAGCATGATTCTTACTGAATCATTCCTTTCATTCCTTGGTCTTGGTGTACAGGAACCAATGACAAGTTGGGGCGCACTTCTACAAGAAGGTTCGCAAACAATGGAAGTGGCAATCTGGCAGCTGGCGTTCCCAGCAGCATTCATGGTTGTGACTCTATTCTGCTTCAACTACGTTGGTGACGGTCTGCGCGATGCGCTGGATCCAAAAGACAGATAATTAAAAATAGAAAGAATAAAGGAAGCAATGATGAGTTTATTAGATGTCAAAGATCTGCGCGTCGAATTTACCACGCAAGATGGTATCGTAACCGCAGTAAACGATTTGAACTTCTCTCTGAATCAAGGTGAGACCCTAGGTATCGTAGGTGAGTCTGGTTCAGGTAAGTCACAAACTGTATTCGCAATCATGGGTCTACTGGCTAAGAACGGTATTATCTCTGGTAGTGCGAAATTCGAAGGTAATGAGATTCTTAACCTTCCAGAAAAAGAGCTGAACAAGGTTCGTGCGGAACAGATCGCAATGATCTTCCAAGACCCAATGACGTCTCTTAACCCGTACATGAAAGTGAGCGATCAGCTGATGGAAGTACTGATGCTGCACAAAGGTATGGGTAGAGCAGAAGCGTTCGAAGAGTCGGTTCGCATGCTTGAAGCGGTAAAAATCCCAGAAGCTCGTAAGCGTATCACCATGTACCCACACGAGTTCTCGGGTGGTATGCGTCAGCGTGTAATGATCGCAATGGCGCTGCTGTGTCGTCCAAAACTGCTTATTGCGGATGAGCCAACAACGGCATTGGACGTTACGGTTCAAGCGCAGATCATGGATCTGCTGAACGAGCTGAAATCTGAGTTCAATACTGCAATCATCATGATCACGCACGATCTTGGTGTCGTAGCGGGTTCATGTGACAAAGTACTAGTGATGTATGCAGGTCGTACTATGGAGTACGGCACTGTGAACGAAATCTTCTACAACCCAAGCCACCCTTACGCGGAAGGTCTATTGAAGGCGATTCCTCGTCTGGATACAGAAGGCGAGATCCTGCCAACAATTCCAGGTAACCCGCCTAACTTGCTTCGTCTACCACCTGGCTGTCCTTACCAAGATCGCTGCCACCGTGTGATGGATCGTTGTAAGCGTGAAGCACCGATTCTGACGCCGTTTGGTGATGGCCGTCAGCGTGCATGTTTTTCTGAATGGGAGGCTTGGAGCAAATGAGTACATACAAAAAACTAATTCTGGATGTATCTGATCTGAAAGTTCACTTCAGCATTGCATCAAAATCTGCATGGCCTTGGGCAAAACCTTCAAGCCTAAAAGCGGTAGACGGCGTAAACGTTCGCCTTTACGAAGGTGAAACTCTTGGGGTAGTAGGTGAGTCTGGTTGTGGTAAATCGACGTTTGCTCGCGCGATCATTGGTTTGGTTGAAGCAACAGATGGCGAAGTAGTTTGGTTAGGCCAAGACCTAACGAAGATGAAAGACGTCCAACGCCGTGAAACGCGCAAAGAAATCCAAATGATTTTCCAAGATCCTTTGGCTTCTTTGAACCCGCGTATGACAGTGGGCGACATCATCGCTGAGCCGCTAGAGACGTTCTACCCAGAGCTGACTAAGCAAGAAGTGAAAGACCGCGTTAAAGAAATGATGGCGAAGGTAGGTCTACTGCCAAACGTTATCAACCGTTACCCACACGAGTTCTCAGGTGGTCAGTGTCAACGTATTGGTATCGCACGTGCACTTATCCTTAAGCCGAAGATGATCATCTGTGACGAACCGGTATCAGCACTGGACGTATCGATTCAAGCTCAGGTAGTTAACCTATTGAAAGAGCTTCAGAAAGAGCTTGGTCTTTCATTGGTATTCATCGCGCACGATTTGTCAGTGGTGAAACACATCTCAGACCGCGTACTGGTTATGTACCTAGGTAACGCTGTTGAGTTGGGTGAAGCGGAAGCATTGTTTGCCGATCCAAAACACCCATACACACGAGCGTTGATGTCAGCGGTTCCAATTCCGGATCCGAAAATTGAACGCAGCAAGAAGATTCAGATGCTAGAAGGTGATCTACCATCACCAATTAGTCCTCCTTCTGGTTGTGTGTTCCGTACTCGTTGTCCACAAGCAACAGAAGAGTGTGCGAAGACTAAGCCACACATCGAAGGTTCAGATGTTCACGCAGTATCTTGTCTACACGTAGCAATGTAATTAAATTCGGCCTGTGACGGGCTTAAGCGCGGCTCCTTTTTATAGGGTCGCGCTTTTTTTATGCCTACGATTTCTCTTAGTTTTAGTTCATTCGAAATTCTTGAACAAGATGGACTAAATGGTCGGATTCTAAGCTGTACATGAATCGCTAATATAGTAGAAAACAGAATATGAGGAGAGCAGTCATGGGTAAGTTAGTTGAAGGCGTTTGGCACGACGTATGGTACGAAACTAAATCAAGCGGTGGTAAGTTTGTTCGTGAAGACGCAGGCTTTCGCAATTGGATAAAGAACAAACCTGATGCAACGTTCCAGCCAGAGTCGGGCCGTTACCATTTGTATGTTTCACTCGCTTGTCCGTGGGCGCATCGCACACTGATCTTCCGTAAACTCAAAGGCTTGGAAAAGCACATTGACGTCACCGTTGTGTGTCCAGATATGCTAGGTGAAGGCTGGCAAATGGGGCTCCCAGAGCCACTATTCGGTCACACCCGAATGCATCAGATCTACACTCAAGCCAAGTCCGATTACACTGGTCGCGTTACCGTTCCAGTTCTGTGGGATAAAAAGACCAACACGATCGTGTCGAATGAATCGTCTGAAATCATCCGTATGTTCAACTCCGAGTTCAATGAATTAACGGGCAACCATGATGATTATTACCCAGAGCAACTTCAAAGCGTGATTGATGAGTGGAATGACTACATTTATCCGAACGTGAATAATGGCGTATACCGTTGTGGTTTTGCGACAACGCAAGAAGCTTATGAAGAAGCGTTTGATTCACTGTTTGCCGCACTGGATAAAATCGATGCTCACCTTGCAACGCATCGTTATCTAGCAGGCAATAAAATCACCGAAGCGGATTGGCGCCTATTTACTACTCTTGTTCGTTTTGACGCTGTGTATGTAGGTCATTTTAAGTGTAATAAACAACGCATTGCGGATTACCCAAATATTCAGGGTTATTTGAAAGAGCTTTATCAAGTTGAAGGTGTGGCAGAGACTACCGACTTCTACCACATTAAGCGTCACTACTACTTCAGTCATACGGGTATCAACCCGACGCAAGTCGTACCAAAAGGGCCTGAGTTAGATTTGGATTCACCTCATGACCGAGATTTAATCTAACTTCAAGCTCTCCGAGAAAAGCGCCATTTGATATGGCGCTTTTTCTTTTTTCGCAATATCTTCCAATCATCACAACTTCTTTCCGCTTATAACATAAACTGATGATATAACGGCCGATCTTGGACTGAGGTGGGGTATGGATATCAATGAGTTTGTCAGTGGCGAGCATCTAATTTGGAATCTGTTTATTGCGCTGTTATTGGGGGCAATTGTCGGAACCCAACGTGGCTGGGTAATGCGTAATAGCGTTGAAGGCAGTCGCGTTGCGGGTATCCGTACCTTCTCTTTGGTCGGTTTACTGGGTGGCTTAGTTGGGATTCTTGCCAACATCTACACACCGTTATTGCTTGGCTTTGCATTGATTGCTTTGGTTATCCTTGCCTGTATTGCGTTTGTTATTCAACAAAGAAAGAGTGAGGACATCAGCATTACTGGCGTGGTTAGTTTGGTGATCACCTTTGTTCTTGGCAGTCTCGCTGTTTCTGGGGAGCCTGTTCTTGCTGCGGCCGCAGCGGTTATCACTGCGGTGGTACTGGATAACAAGAAAGAGCTTCATCAGGCGCTTCAGCGTCTCCAAGAGTACGAGCTTGATGCTGCTTTGCGTCTGCTGCTCATTTCTATCGTCCTATTACCTCTTTTACCCAACCAAGCTTACGGCCCATGGAAGGCTTTGAACCCTTATGAAATTTGGTGGATGGTGGTGCTGATTGCCAGTATTTCATTTGTCGGTTATTTCGCGATTAAGATCGGCGGTGCAAAGCGGGGTATTTTGTTTACGTCTGTCTTTGCTGGGCTAAGTTCTTCTACTGCACTTACACTGCAGTTCTCTCATCTTTCACGGGAGCAAGCGAATATAAGTCCTTTGCTTGCCAGCGGCATACTGCTAAGTTGCGGGACTATGTTTCCTCGGTTGCTGATCGTTCTTTCGGTGATTAATCCCCAATTAGTGACATTGTTGGGACCCGTTGTCTTGGGCATGATGGCTGCCCTTTATTTGCCTGCTTGGTGGATATGGCGTCGCAGCGAGGTTGAGCAAATAGAACAACCGAATAAACAAACCAACCCATTAGCCCTTCAATCGGCACTGTTCTTTGGGGTTGTGCTCGCCGTGATCATGTTGTTATCGCATGCACTGTCTGATCTGTTTGGTAGTGCTGGTGTGCTAATACTGTCTGCGCTATCTGGTATTACGGATGTTGATGCTATTTCCCTTGCGCTTGGGCGGCAAAGTACCCAAACCTTGAGCGTGGAAACCGCGGCATTGGGTATTCTGATCGCGGCCTCAGTCAATACAGTGGTAAAAATGGGGATGGTTGTTGCAATAGGGGATAAGGCATTATGGAGAAGAGTCGCGCCCGTTATGGTTGGCTGCGTGCTTTCTGGCGCTATTTTGTTTTTGGCTTTGTATTGATTTACTCGAACACAAAGTGAAAAAAAACCTCGCCGTGGCGAGGTTTTTTGCATTCAGAAAAGTGCAGTTAATTAGTTAACTGCTTTTTCGCGAGCTTGGTCAGCTTGATCCGCCTGAATCGCAGTTAGAGCAACTGTGTACACGATATCGTCTACTAGTGCACCGCGAGATAGATCGTTTACAGGCTTGCGCATACCTTGCAGCATTGGACCGATAGATACTAGGTCTGCTGAACGTTGTACCGCTTTGTAAGTCGTGTTACCAGTGTTTAGGTCTGGGAATACGAATACTGTCGCTTTACCTGCTACTGGAGAGTTAGGCGCTTTAGAAGCTGCCACGTTTTCCATGATCGCTGCGTCGTACTGTAGAGGACCGTCGATCACTAGATCTGGACGTTTCTCTTGAGCAATCTTAGTTGCTTCACGTACTTTATCTACGTCTGCACCCTTACCAGATTCACCAGTAGAGTAAGAGATCATAGCAACGCGAGGGTCGATACCAAATGCCGCTGCAGAATCAGCAGATTGGATAGCGATTTCAGCAAGCTGTTCAGCTGTTGGATCTGGGTTGATCGCACAGTCACCGTAAACCAATACTTGGTCAGGTAGCAGCATGAAGAATACAGAAGATACGATAGACGCATCAGGTGCAGTCTTGATGATTTGGAACGGAGGAACGATAGTGTTTGCTGTGGTGTGAACCGCACCAGAAACTAGACCGTCTACTTCGTCGTTCTCAAGCATCATTGTGCCAAGGAATACTGAATCTTGTAGTTTCTCGCGAGCAACAACTTCAGTCATGCCTTTCGCACCACGTAGCTCAACTAGACGAGCCACGTAGTTTTCACGAACTTCATCAGAGTTGATGATAGTTACGCCAGCACCTAGTGTTACGCCTTGCTGCTCTGCAACGCGACGGATTTCGTCTGGGTTACCTAGAAGCACACACTCCGCGATGCCGCGCTCAGCACAGATAGCCGCAGCTTTAACTGTACGTGGCTCGTCACCTTCAGGAAGAACGATACGCTTGCCAGCTTTACGAGCGAACTCAGTTAGCTGGTAACGGAATGCTGGTGGGCTTAGGCGACGAGACTTCTGAGTACCCTCAGTCATAGACTCGATCCAGTTACCGTCGATGTGACCAGCAACGTGCTCGTTGATGAACTCGATTCGCTCTTTATCGTCTGCAGGAACTTCGATAGAGAAGCTCTGTAGGTTTAGAGAAGTCTGCCAAGTGTTACCTTGTGCTTTGAAGATCGGTAGACCCGTTTCAAATGCTGGCTTACATAGACCTGCAATCTCTTCAGGAATGTCGTAACCGCCAGTTAGAAGTACCGCACCGATATCAACACCGTTCATTGCTGCAAGTGCAGCTGCAACGATAACGTCTGGACGGTCTGCAGAAGTAACAAGTAGAGAACCTGGTTTGAAGTGCTCAATCATGTTTGGCAGAGAACGTGCACAGAAAGTGATGCTCTTAATACGACGAGTCGCGATGTCACCTTCGTTGATGATGTCAGCGTTTAGGTGCTGAGCCATATCGATTGCACGAGTAGCGATTAGATCGATGCTCCATGGCACACAACCTAGTACACGAATTGGAGAAGTGTTGAAGATTTCCATCACTTTCATTTCGTTTTGCTTCGCGCTGTCTGCATCGTCAAAGATTTCAGATAGGTCAGGGCGAGTACGGCCAGCTTCGTCAACAGGCGCGTTCAGCTTGTTGATGATTACGCCAGAGATGTTCTTGTTCTTAGTACCACCGAAGTTAGAACATGCTACTTCGATGCGCTCTTTAAGTTGAGCTGGGTTATCTGTACCAGGAGTTGCAACAAGAACGATTTCCGCACCTAGAGTTGCAGCGATTTCCGCGTTCACTTGGTTAGCGAATGGGTGCTTACGAGTTGGTACTAGACCTTCGATAAGCGTTACGTCTGCATCTTTGTTGATTTGGTTGTAACGCTCAACAACAGTTTCTAGCAGCTCGTCCATGTTGTCGTTACCAATTAGGCTTTCAGCAACAGACATCGCTAGTGGTTGACCGATCTTCATATCGCTGTTGTAGCCAACGATAGTTGAAGTTAGATCTGGTTGATCACCGCCAGAACGTGGCTGTGAAATTGGTTTGTAGAAAGAAACCTTAACGCCTTTGCGCTCCATTGCGCGAAGAACACCCATGCTTACGCTAGTTAGACCAACACCAGCACTTGCAGGGATAAGCATAATAGTACGAGACATTCGTAGAGTACCTTTAGCTATTGGGGGATAAAAGCTCAACTCTTATTCCATGAATAATTCAGAGAATAGGAGTTAAGCCCCTAAGAAATTCTTTGGAAGAAAAACTGGCTAGCCGGAGTGGCTAGCCAGTTTAATCTATTAAAGACCTGCTAGGCGTGCAGTGTCTTCAGCAATTACTAGCTCTTCGTTAGTAGAGATAACCATTGCTGGGATACGGCTGTTAGCTGTAGTGATAGTACCTTCGCCGCCGAAACGAGCTTTAAGGTTAGCTTCACCATCAACTTCGATACCGAAGATACCTAGACGGTTTAGAACCATTTCACGGATAGGGCCAGAGTTCTCGCCGATACCGCCAGTGAACGTGATTGCGTCTAGACGACCTTCCATAGAAGCTGTGTAACCCGCTACGTACTTAGCTAGACGGTGACAGAACACGTCCATTGCACGTGTTGCTTCTTCTTTCTCACCGTAGTTGTCTTCAACGAAACGACAGTCAGAAGTCACTTCAGTTAGACCAGCAAGACCAGACTCTTTAGTTAGCATGTTGTTGATTTGTTCAACAGAGTAACCTAGAGCGTCGTGTAGGTGGAATACGATAGCTGGGTCGATATCACCACAACGTGTACCCATTACTAGACCTTCAAGAGGAGTTAGACCCATAGAAGTGTCTACAGATTTACCGTTCTTGATTGCACATACAGAAGCGCCGTTACCTAGGTGACAGTTGATGATGTTTACTTCTTCAACTGGCTTGTCTAGTAGGTTCGCAACTTCACGAGTGATGAATAGGTGTGAAGTACCGTGCATGCCGTAACGACGGATGCCGTGCTCTTTGTATAGGTTGTATGGAAGAGCGTATAGGTAAGACTCTTCTGGCATAGTTTGGTGGAACGCAGTGTCAAAAACAGCAACGTTTTGTAGGCCAGGGAAGTTTACTTTAGCCGCTTCGATACCGATTAGGTGAGCTGGGTTGTGAAGAGGTGCGAAAGTTGCAGCGTCTTGAATACCCTTAAGTACGTCGTCAGTGATCAGTGCTGATTGAGTGAACTGCTCACCACCGTGTACGATACGGTGACCGATAGCGCCTAGGTTAGCTTTAAGCTCTGGCTTAGAAGCAAGAATAGTTTCTACCATGAAAGATAGTGCTTCTACGTGAGCTGCGCCTGCGCCTAGTTGAGCTTCGTGCTTGCCATCAAGTTTCCACTTCATACGAGCTTCTGGAAGACCAAGACACTCAGCAAGACCGGTTAGGTGCTCTGCACCTGTTTCTGCATCTACAACAGCAAATTTAAGAGAAGAACTACCACAGTTTAAAACTAAAACTAGCTTAGACATGTATGACTACCTGTTTATTCGTCTGATCAAAATCAGTTAAAGGATGAAAAATTAATCACAAGAATAGACGATACCCGCAAGGCTGCGTACTAATCTTGGTCAAAAATCGTTCTAATTCCGTATAAATGAATAGTGATGAACCCATCCACCACTATGAAGCGATCCGTGCAGAATAAAATCTCGGAGTTGCTTAAATTGTAAATAACGGCAACAATGAGATTGAGGGTCTGCAAAGGATAGCGATAATAGGCAATGATAACAAAAAAATTTTGAAAGAATATTAACTTTCATCAATTTTTTGCGCCTTTAGTTGAAATGTTCAACTATTTTTTAGTGAGAGAGCGGTATGAGCAAACAAGTCGGATTAATCCATAGCCTGAAAGACGGCCAAAGTTACATGGAGATCTGGCCGGTTCGTAAAGAGCTGAACGCCATTTTTCCCGAACAACGTATCATCAAAGCAACGCGTTTTGGCATTAAAGTGATGCCAGCGGTCGCCGCGATCAGTGTGCTCACTCAAATGGCTTTCAATAACTATGATGCACTGCCTCAAGCCATCGTAGTTGCATTGTTTGCAATAAGTATGCCTCTGCAAGGTATGTGGTGGTTGGGCAGTCGTTCCAACACCAAATTGCCCCCTGCATTAGCCTCTTGGTATCGCGAATTGCATCAAAAAATCACAGAAACAGGTTTTGCGCTCGAGCCCGTCAAAGCGCGCCCGCGATACAAAGAGCTTGCGGTCATCCTGAACCGTGCATTCCGTCAATTAGACAAAACGGCTCTCGAACGTTGGTTCTAGACCCTTAACAAAACCACAACTACTGAAATGGAGTGTGCAATTGCCACTCCATTTTTTATGCCTGCGCTTCTGACTTCACTCCTTTCTAATTTGCAATAACCGCCTTTCGTACCGATTGCGAGATCACAAATGTTACATTGTTGTTAAGTCTTGCTTTTCTTTCCCGAGAGTTAGCGTTAATAATGAAAAACAGATGCACAAAAAGTGCACAGTTATAAACACAACATCCCATCTTCCGGATTATTTCTGTTGAGCATTCATTTTCGATGAGGCTTTCAGTTCAAGGACGAAGAGACATCAAGGAGTCATGATGAAAACGAAACGTATACTGGCCACTGCTATTCTTGCCGCAACCACAGCTTTCTCCTCTGCTAGTGTGCTTGCCAATACCGCGACCGTAGCGGTTTCTCAAATCGTAGAACACCCAGCACTCGACGCGACTCGTCAAGGCTTGATAGATGGCTTGAAAGCCAAGGGCTATGAGCAAGGTAAGAACCTAGAGTTTGACTACAAGACCGCACAAGGCAACCCAGCTATAGCGGTACAGATTGCCCGTCAATATGTGGGCGAGAGCCCAGATGTGCTGGTGGGTATTGCCACACCGTCAGCGCAAGCTTTGGTGTCTGCAACACGTTCTATCCCAGTGGTGTTTACTGCGGTAACGGATCCGGTGGGCGCAAAGCTTGTGAAATCCATGCATCAGCCGGGTAAAAACGTCACCGGTCTTTCCGATTTGTCTCCTGTGGCACAGCACGTTGCATTGATTCAAGAAATTCTGCCTGCGGCTAAATCTATCGGTGTGGTTTACAACCCAGGTGAAGCAAACGCGGTGACTCTGGTGCAACTGCTAAAAGAGAGTGCAGAGGCCAACGGTCTTGAAGTGGTAGAAGCGACGGCTCTCAAAAGTGCCGATGTTCAGTCCGCGACGCAAGCTATTGCGGCTAAATCCGATGTGATTTACGCGCCGACAGACAACACGGTAGCCAGTGCTATTGAGGGCATGATCGTTGCGGCAAACCAAGCGAAGAAGCCGGTCTTTGGCGGTGCAACCTCTTACGTAGAAAAAGGCGCTATTGCGAGCTTGGGTTTTGATTACTACCAAGTGGGTGTTCAAACTGCCGACTACGTTGCTGCTATTTTGGAAGGGCAAGATCCTGGCAAGCTGGATGTGAAAGTCGCAACCGGTTCTGATCTTGTTGTGAATGAAGGAGCCGCAACCAAACTTGGCATTCAACTACCGAGTTCTGTTGTGAAACGTGCGACTAGCATGCAGTAATAGTGATGTTCAGGTCGGTTTGAAGCCGACCTGATATGTGCAGAAAGGAGCAGTTATGTCTGCATTTGCTTTTTTTGGTGCGCTCGAGATAGGTCTTATATATGGCTTAGTTGCTTTGGGCGTCTACCTGACGTTTCGCGTTCTTGATTTCCCTGACTTAAGTGTTGACGGTAGTTTCCCTATGGGCGCCGCCGTTGCTGCAACCGCGATTGTTGCGGGCATCAATCCTTGGATTGCCACCGGAATGGCCGTGATTGCAGGTAGCATGACTGGGTGGGTGACCGCCTTTCTCGCCGTTCGTTGTGGCATTCTTCATCTACTTGCTTCCATTCTTACCATGATTGCGGCGTTCTCTATCAACATTCGCATCATGGGTAAGCCGAACATGGCGCTGCTTGGGGAAGACACTATTCTCACCCCGTTTGAAGCCATGGGGGACGCCATGTACATCCGACCTTTGGTTGTTGGTGTGCTGGTCTTACTTTCCGCTCTGTTTGTTGTACGCCTCCTTAACAGTGACTTTGGCTTGGGGTTAAGAGCAACGGGAGTGAACGCCCGAATGGTGGCAGCGCAAGGGGCGAGTACTGGCTTTTACACTTACTTTGGCTTGGCGCTGTCTAACGGGTTTGTTGGTTTTGCTGGAGCCTTGTTTGCTCAGACCAACAGCTTTGCCGATGTCACCTCTGGCGTGGGCACCATCGTAGTTGGTCTTGCGGCGGTTATCCTTGGGCAAACCCTCATCCCAGGTCGGAAAATCTGGGTCGCGGTTTGTGCGGTGATTATTGGTTCGGTACTTTATCGCCTCGCAGTCGCGTTTGCCCTGAGTTCCGGCATGTTTGGTCTACAAGCTTCGGATCTAAACTTGGTTACAGCCGTGCTCGTTGCGGTGGCGTTGATTGCGCCGAAATTGAAACAGAGTATGAAAGCGAAACAACGCTTGAACAATGCTAAGCAATCGACATCAAAAAATGGTTCAGGAGAGGCACTATGATTGAACTCAATGATATTCAAGTGACCTTCAATCCCGGAACCATTCTGGAAAACAGAGCCTTGAAAGGTGTTTCGTTAGAAGTGCCTGAACATCAGTTTCTCACCGTTATTGGCTCCAATGGAGCAGGGAAGTCAACCCTGCTTGGAGCCGTGACAGGAGAGACGCCGATGATTGGCGGCCAAGTGATCATTGATGGACAAGACGTAACCCTTAAGACGGTTGCACAACGCGCCACTCAATGTGCTCGCGTATTCCAAGACCCACTAGCTGGTACTTGTGGGGATTTGTCGATTGAAGAAAACATGGCGCTTGCTTACATGCGGGGTCAGCGTCGCGGGTGGGGGATGGCGCTATCAGCGAAACGTCGCAAGCTGTTTCAAGAGCGCATCAGCATTCTGGGTTTAGGGCTTGAAGATCGCTTGGGGGACAGCATTGGGCTACTTTCTGGGGGGCAGCGTCAAGCAGTCAGTCTGGTTATGGCAACACTTTCAGACAGTAAACTACTCCTGCTTGATGAACATACGGCTGCGTTAGACCCTCGTATGGCGGCTTTTGTTATAGACCTGACCAAGCGCATTGTCACCGAGTTTAATCTTACGGTAATGATGGTGACACACTCGATGAAGGATGCTCTGGCCTGTGGTGACAGGACAGTAATGTTGCACCAAGGAGAGATTGTTCTTGATGTCGCAGGTGAGCAAAGAGCGAATATGCAAGTACCAGACTTATTGGAAATGTTTTCTAAAGTGCGTGGAGAAGAGTTGGCAGATGATAGCTTGTTGCTGAACTAGCTTAAAGTGTTTGTCGACTACGCCTACCAAATGTGATCCTCCTTGAGAAAATGACCCGTACGGTATTTTTAAAAGGAGGATTTTTAGATGGGTGCTCTTTAATAAAATAGTGGAATATTCCAATACTAAGAGCGCTTACCATGACCCTTCCATTTCTCTTCCATAGCCAGACTGAAGATGGCCTTGTTTTCGATGGTGAACGACTTACCGTCACTTTGAAAACCGAAAACATCGAGTTTGATAGCGTGCACGTGCGCTGTGAACCAGACAACGAAGAATACCTCATAGAGATGAAGCCTTATGGTAACGCAGGTGAGCTTCAGTTGTGGCAAGCGCAGTTTGCAGCAAACCGAGACCGTGACGTCACCCATTACGTATTCAAGCTACTTAAGGGTAATCAGCAACTTTGGCTCGATGGCAGAGGTGTGCATAAGCGTATGCCGCCGAAAGAATTCCACTTTAAGTTGAACACGCAGTCTCAGCCACCTAGTTGGGTGCAAGAACAGGTGTTCTACCAGATCTTTACTGATCGTTTTTCGGCTAGCCAAGATGAACAAACGATTCGACATGCTTACGCCCAATACGATCCGGATAGCATGGTGAAATCTTGGGGTGAGGCCGTTGGGGCTCACCACAACACGGGGGCGCGTGAGTTCTTCGGCGGTGATTTGAAAGGCATTGAGCAGAAACTGGACTACTTGGGAGAGTTGGGAGTCACTGCGCTGTATTTCAATCCTATCTTTACTGCGCCAAGCAACCATAAGTACGACACAAAAGATTACCTTACTATTGACCCGATGTTTGGTACCAATGAGCAGTTTGCACAGTTGTGTGAACTGCTCCGCGGTAAACAGATGAAGATAGTATTGGATGCGGTATTCAACCATACGTCGGTTCATCATCCTTGGTTCGACCTGAAGCAAGAAGGTCAGGGTGCGTACGGCAATCCGAGTTCAGACTTCCGTGACTACTACTTCTTTGAGGGCGAAACCAACAATTACATTGGCTGGAAAGGAATCGGCAATTTACCGGTTTTGAACTTTGAGAACGAACAAGTCCGCGATCATATTTATCAAGGTGAGGAAGCGGTTATCAAGCATTGGCTTAAACCACCATATTCTGTCGATGGTTGGCGTTTTGATGTAATCCATATGCTGGGAGAAGGCGAGGGAGCAAAAAACAATGCTCACTATGTAGAAGCGTTTCGTAAAGCGACCAAAGCGATCAACCCTAATGCTTATGTGTTAGGAGAGCATTTCTTTGAAGCGACTCAATGGCTGCAAGGTGGACAAGAAGATGGAGCGATGAACTACTACGGGTTCGCGCACCCTGTTCGTGCCCTGATTGCCAAGCAAGACATCATGTACGATCCGATCGACATTAACGTACTAGATTTCAAAGAGTGGGTGGATGAAGCGCGAGCAAAAGTACCATTTGCCAACCAGCTGTCTCAACTGAATCAATTAGATAGTCATGATACCGCCCGTTTTCTGACGCTTTTGAATGGCGATAAGGAAAAAATGCGCCTTGCACTGGGTTTACTCATGACTTATGTCGGCACTCCATGCCTTTATTATGGTAGTGAAGTTGGGTTGGAAGGCGGACAAGATCCTGATAACCGTCGTTGCTTTCCTTGGGAGCTGATTGAGGCTTCTGAGTGGTTGCCGATTTATCAAAATTGGATAGGAATTCGCAAGCAATACAAGGCTCTACAGTCCGGAAGTTTGCAGTGGCTTTACTGTGATGAACAGGTCATGGTTTTCGTTCGACAATGGAAAGAAGAAGCAATAGTTGTGGCATTTAACCTCGATGAATACGACCGAAATGTTAACCTTCCATTATGGCAAGTTGGCTTAAATGCAAAACAGTTGCATCAATTATTAGACAAAGGTGAAGTTGTAAGTGGCGAACGTCATTTTTCTGTCAATATCCCAGCAATGAACTGCAAAATATGGCAGATCGAGTGACTTCGAGCGCCTTCTTTATTAAAATTTATGAATACATAAATATAAAACTATAAACAGCCCTTCGATAATCTAAGCTTTCGAAGGGCTTATATTATTAGAAACAATGGTGCTCAATGGGTAATAAAAGGCGATTTAGCCTCAAGTTTGTCATCTTCTTCCCACTCTTTTTATTCTGTGTTGTCATGCTGGTGACAGCAAAGAACTACTACGATGCGATGAATCGTTACATCACGCTAGAGTACTCTCAAGTTGACCGTGCCATCGATCGCGCAATCAAAGTATTGACCGCGTTGGACTACAGCTTTGTTAACTACTCGAATCCCGCGCACCCGCTATTTAAAGAACATAACCATATGGAAAAAAATGGCTTATGTTACGTGTGGCCGATAGATGTTCTGCTATTAGAGAACAAACACTCAGGTGGGTTACCTGCAGTGGAGTTAGATTACATGATCGTGGGACAAAAATCGCTTTGCCAACCTGGCACTAAGCTGTTTAAGTTGGCAGAAAAAAAAGCTGGCTTTGCACCATCTCTCTCTTTCCTTCATGACATTGAGTCCCATATCGTTGCGATTCACTACATTGATCAACGAGGCTACATCATCTCCTCGCCAGATACCTATGCTCAATATTTCTCTCAACAGCTGTGGGAGACGCTAAAGGCGAGACCATTCTGGCAAAAAACAGCTCAAGAGACGATGAAAGTGACCATGTCAGGCCCTGCGCCTATGTTAGACAGACATGATGGACAAGTCGTAAGTTTGACCGTGCCCATTTATGAAAAAGATGAGCACCAAGGCGTGTTATCGATTGATTTCGATGTTGATGGGTTATTAAAAGCAAATGAAAACATGGCAGGTAAGCTACACATTATTTCTGCTGTAATGGATGTTCCTGACAATGTGATGCGTTTAAGGCTTATAGAACATGAGCGTTTGAGTGCCAATCACCTTATTTTCTATGAATACGACCTTTGGAGTGAATTGAAGAATCTATTGGCGTTCGAGAAGTACAGCGTCGCGGTGGCTTTCTTTATTTATGTTTTGAGCACTGTGGCATTGTTCCTAGTCAACACTCAAACAGAGCGTCGTTATTTCAAAGAGTTGGCGGCGAAAGACCCAATGACTGGGTTATTGAATCGACGTGGCATACAGGCTGTATGGCGCAATAAGATGACTAAAAAACACGTCGCACTGGCGGTATTCGATATTGATGACTTTAAATCAATCAATGACACCCATGGACATGATGTGGGGGATGATGCGATTCGTTTGGTGGCAAAATGCATCCGAGACAATATTCGTCATTCAGATGTCGCATCACGCTTCGGTGGTGAAGAATTTGTACTTGCTATTTACGACGAAGATTTTGAAAGTATGCTTCGAATTTTAGAACGAGTAAGAAAGGCGATCGCTAAGAGTTCACGTAAGGTGGTTGCTGGTGGCTTTACCGTTTCAGGTGGTGTGGAGTTTAAGTCTGCTGCTCAACTGGAAAGCTTTGATGAGCTGTTTAAGCTTGCCGATGAGAAGCTTTATGAAGCGAAAAGCACGGGCAAAAACAAAATCTGTCACTAGAACTAGCGAGCGATAGAAACACAAAAGGGCGAATTCATCGCCCTTTTTCTTATTCTTAATTCACTGTACTCTCAAATTATCTCAACCACTATGCGACGCGAGATTGCAGCTCGTCGCGGTAACGTTGAATGTGCTCAACGATCGGCGCTGCTTTATTGAATGTACGAATTTCGCGGAACAACTCATTTGCTTCAGGGTAGGCTTGGCGTAGGTAAGAGAACCATTGCTTAACGCGGTTCGGATAATACAAACCTTTATCGCCTTTCATTTCAAACTGAGAGTAATAGATCAGCAGCTCGACAACTTCTGGCCAAGCCATTGGTTGCTGGTTGTGTTTCACCATGTTACCCAAGTTTGGAATATTGAATGCGCCACGACATACCATCAGAGAATCCACTCCTGTGGTCTCAATGCAGCGTTGGCCATCTTCGTAGTTCCAAATCTCACCATTAGCGATGAGTGGGATAGAAAAACGCTCACGGATCTGGGTAATGTATTCCCATTTGATTTCCGAGGCTTTGTAACCACCTTGCTTTGTACGAGCGTGAACCGTCAGCTCATTTGCTCCAGCAGATTGAATCGCATCTACAATCTCGAAGCAGTCTTCAGGGTTTTCCCAACCGAGACGAATTTTCGCAGTGACAGGAATATTGCTTGGTACGGCATCACGACATGCTTTTACGATGTTGTGAATGAACTCTGGGTGCTGAAGAAGTGCCGCGCCACCTTTACTTTTGTTTACCAGTTTTGCCGGACAACCAAAGTTAAGATCAATACCTCGTGCGCCCAGTTCCGCTGCTTTGACTGCGTTTTCTGCCATCCAATTCGGCTCTTGGCCAAGCAATTGTACATGAACAGGCACGCCAGATGCGGTCTGTGAGCCTTGAAGTAGCTCAGGACACAAACGATGGAATACGTGATCAGGTAATAGCTGATCGATGACTCGAACAAACTCTGTCACACACAGATCATAGTCGTTTATCTCGGTCAGGATTTGGCGCATTAAATGGTCCAAAACGCCTTCCATCGGGCCTAATACAACTCGCATAGCTTGCCTAATACAGTTTGGTGGTAAAAAGGAGGGCGATTGTAGCGATGTGAGGGAAGTTTGTCATTAAAAGACTCATCAGCATCGAGTGACATCAACTAGCATCTTATTAGCTGTGGGGTATAATGCCGCCAAATTCATGGGAAACCAGATGACATGCAATACACATTAATTGAGAAAGGTGAAGTTCAACTCGAAGAATCTTCGCTGTTTATGGAAGGGGCGGTCCTAGCTGCGAACCTGACAACGAAACCGTTAGCACCGGAAACATGGCTAGAGCCACTGCTAGGTGAGGGCTTTAAAGCGATTCAGCCAATGGTTGAAGAGCAGATTCACAAGCAGCACAACTACATTCTGCGCAACGAGTACTCTATACTTGCGCTGACAGAAGCCAACCCAAAGCAGTTAGCGGATTTTGCTGAAGGCTTTATGTCTGTCTGGCCGATGATTGAAGAGCAGTGGCATGATGTCACATTGAACGATGGCCTTGAGCGAATGCTGCAAGCACTTTTGACGACGATGATGCTGGCGATTGATGAAGAGCAAACTCAGCAACAGATGCGTGATGTGGGTATTGAAACGCCGCCAGCGCTTGTGGACTTCATCGAGCAGTTTGACCTGATGATCAACGAAGTTGCACTTGGTGCAGACGAATTGATGGTCGGCAAAAAGTCGAAGAGTTTGAACCCTTTCAAAGGTGTTGGGCGTAATGACCCTTGCCCATGCGAAAGCGGTAAGAAGTTTAAGCAATGTTGCGGTAAGTAATCGAATTGCAAAGAAAAGCCGACCTCATGGTCGGCTTTTTTGTATTCGTTTTCAGTACTTAGAAGTCGGAAAAACGTTACTGGATTGGATTCTTGCGCTTACCACGAACAAATTGCGCAATCACAATGAATGCAAGAGCGACTAAGTTACCCGCAAAAATGACGACAAGCCATTGAGGCATAGAAAGACCAAGGAACTGCCACACAATCTTCGCGCAGTCACCGTATGCTTCAAACATCCATGGAACCCACTGGTTTAATGGTGCCCAACTTGGAAACGTCACGAATAGGTCACATGTTGCAAATGGTGATGGGTTGAATTGATAGTCCACATGCTGCATCGCGAGCATCAAACCTTTGTAAGCACTTGCGCCCCATGCTGCTAATGCAATCCAGCGAACGAGTGGGTTGTTTGGTGCGATAAGGCCAATCATCGCGGCAAAACCAATTCCCATCATTGCCACACGTTCGTAAATGCACATAACACAAGGTGCTAGCATCATAACGTGTTGGAAGAATAGGGCACAGGCTTCAAAAAAGATAATCGCTAAAAGGAGAAGGAGCCAAGATAAGCGTCCTTTCGAAAACTGATTAAGTGATGCAAAAATACTCACGGTTACAATCCTGTCTGAAATATAAAAAAGCTCTGAATACTCAGAGCTTTTTAACTTGGATAAGTTTCCTAATCAACTCAAATTTTTAGTGTCCACCTGACACAACAGGAGCCAGATCACCACTGCTTGGCGAAATCCAGCCTGCATCGTAGAAGAATGCGGTTGCTGGTTCTAGGAAGAACATGATGCCCATCAAGCCAACAAGCGCCAGTACGATAGTGTATGGCAGTGCCATGATCACCATGCGACCGTAGGATAGACGAATCAATGGTGCCAGTGCGGATGTTAGCAGGAATAGGAACGCAGCTTGGCCGTTTGGCGTTGCAACTGAAGGTAGGTTAGTACCTGTGTTAATTGCTACTGCTAGTAGGTCGAACTGTTCACGAGTAATTTGGCCATCAATCAGTGCCGCTTTTACTTCGTTAATGTAGACCGTACCCACGAAAACGTTATCCGAGACCATTGAAAGCAGACCGTTGGCGACATAGAACAACGCCAGCTGTGTGCCTTTGTCTTCAACTGCAAGTACAGCGTCGATAACCGGCTTAAATAGCTCTTGGTCAATGATTACAGCAACGACTGCAAAGAACACGGCAAGAAGTGCTGTAAACGGCAGGGCTTCTTCAAACGCTTTACCCATTGAATGTTCTTCAATTACACCAGTGAATGAGGTTGCAAGGATAATAACTGAAAGACCAATCAGACCTACGGCCGCTAAGTGCAGAGCAAGTGCTGCAATTAACCAAACTGCGATTAGACCTTGAATCCAAAGCTTAGCTACGTCTTGGTTAGTACGGGTTTTACGCTCTTCACGGTCGAAATCAACAAGGATTTGACGCACGTTATCAGGCAGCTGCGCACCGTAACCACAAATCTTTAGCTTCTCTACTACTGCACAAGTGATCAAGCCGCAGAAGAAAACAGGAAGAGTCACTGGCGCCATTCGAATCAGGAATTCACCAAAGAACCAACCCGCTTGGTCTGCAATGATCAAGTTTTGTGGTTCACCAACCATTGTTGTTACACCACCAAGCGCAGTACCTACACCAGCATGCATTAGCAATGAACGTAGGAATGCACGGTAGTTCTCAAGGTCGTCACGCGTAAGCTCAGTGATGGTGTCATCTTGAGTATGGTCATGGTCACCGATAGGGTTACCAGAAGCGACTTTGTGGTAAATCGAGTAGAAACCCACTGCAACGCTGATGACAACGGCGATAACGGTCAGTGCATCGAGAAATGCTGACAAAAACGCTGCTGCGAAACAGAATGCGAGTGAAAGTAATGTTTTAGAACGGATACCAAGCAGGATCTTCGTAAAAATGAACAGCAGAAGCTGTTTCATAAAGTAGATACCCGCAACCATGAATACCAATAGTAGAAGAACTTCGATATTCGCAACCAGCTCATGCTTCACCTGGGCAGGGCTGGTCATCCCGATAGCAACCGCTTCAATTGCAAGCAAACCGCCTGGTTGAAGTGGGTAACACTTCAGCGCCATTGCTAGCGTGAAAATAAATTCTGCTACTAGCAACCAACCTGCAACAAATGGGTCAATTAGGAAGAAAACAATCGGGTTAATAATTAGGAAGGCTATAATGGCAACTTTGTACCAATCAGGCGCTTTACCAAGAAAGTTCTTGATAAAGGCATTTCCGAGCGACATCGGCATGATAATTCTCTTTATAACAAAATTATGAATAGACACTACAATAGTGCTTAAGTATCTGTTTGTTAGACTTATTATTTAGCCTTTTAAAACAATAACTTAGAAAAACAACAATCCCTTGTTTCACTGTAGTCTTGCCAAGTTACTTCCCCTGAACTTAAGCACCGCTCACTTTCGACCGCAACTCTACACTTCGGCATTTTATAGTCAATAACAAAACGTGATGCTGCCGACTAAAACTGCTTTTTATTTGTAATAACGCGATCAAAACGGCGTTACTATACCATGAAAAGCTTAAAAAAAATCACCTTGGAATTTAAAACCAAGTCAATTACGAGAAAAGATCAATTAAGAAAGAATATTAATCGTAAAACATAAATTTATTTTGCATATTTTGAGCAGAAAAATGTGACGAGGTAGGCTTTATTTTTCCTGCGTTTGTGGTCAGTAGGATTTGTCCAAAATATAAATTTTACGAGTTTGATTCAAAGTGATTAACATTTTGAATTGAATATATATGTAGAGTATTAACTCTATATTGAGATTTCGTTTCATTTATTGATCGTTAATTTTCGCAAATCGTTAAGTAGTGGTATGATGAGTGGTATCGACCCTTAGAAATCAATATTGGATAAAAACAGAATGGTCATTAAGGCTAAGAGCCCTGCGGGTTTCGCAGAAAAATACATTATCGAGAGCATTTGGAACGGCCGTTTTCCACCTGGCTCAATCTTACCCGCTGAACGTGAGCTATCTGAACTTATTGGTGTTACTCGTACTACGTTACGTGAAGTGCTTCAGCGTCTTGCGCGAGACGGTTGGTTGACTATCCAACACGGTAAACCAACCAAAGTTAACCAATTCATGGAGACCTCTGGTCTGCATATCTTGGACACGCTAATGACGCTAGACGTTGATAACGCAACAAACATCGTTGAAGATTTGCTTGCGGCACGTACTAACATCAGTCCAATCTTCATGCGCTATGCGTTTAAAGCAAACAAAGAGGCGTCTGAGCGCACAATCCAGAACGTGATTGAGTCTTGTGAAGCGCTTGTTAGTGCCTCTTCTTGGGATGACTTTATTGCTGCGTCTCCATACGCCGACAAGATCCTGCAAAGCGTAAAAGAAGACAACGAAAAAGATGAAGCGAAGCGTCAAGAAATCCTGATTGCTAAGACATTCAATTTCTACGACTACATGTTGTTCCAACGCTTGGCGTTCCATTCTGGCAACCAGATTTACGGATTGATCTTCAACGGTCTAAGAAAGCTTTATGATCGCGTAGGCAGCTACTACTTCTCAAACCCAGCATCACGTGATTTGGCTCTGAGTTTTTACCGTCAGCTTCTAGAAACGTGTGAAACAGGCCAGCGCGATCAACTACCAATCGTGATTCGTCACTACGGTATGGAAAGTGCACAAATCTGGAACGAGATGAAGCAAGAGCTGCCAACTAACTTCACAGAAGATGACAGTTAATTAACCCTTGAATTCCAACGATTTCAGTACAAAAACCGCAGGTATAAACCTGCGGTTTTTTTTGATACTTATTCACCCTAGCGATTAAGCTAAGGACAATCTGGGTAAAGGTAAATAAAGGGTTTCGATAATATCCGATAGCATTTGATCGTAGGTATTAAATATCGTGAGAGACAAGTCAGAAGTGATATCGTAAAGCTCTTCTTCACTCAGCGAAGTGAGCTCGCCCTCAATGTACTCATTTAAAGATTGAATCGAACGAGTTGACATAGGAGAGGCAATACTTAAAGGGCTAATCACAGCCAACTGGTTCAGTCTTCTTATCATTACCGAAGCGTAATTCTTCATCCGCTCTGGACCACCTTTATCCCCCATGTCTTGAATGCTGATACGCAGTTGTGTCAGCGTCTCTAAGCTATCAATGACAGTTTGCCAGTTCATGTGGTACTCATCATTTAGCTCGTCCCTCTGAGCGATGGCGAGCCAAGCAAGGGTGACCTCATCCATTAGGTACAAACTGTGGCGAATCAGCTTGCCATGCTCCATCTGATTGCGTGCAACAGTGTTGTCCTGCCACTGCTCGAGCAATTTATCAATTTTGATTTGCAGCACGCGATACATGGGTTTGTTCTCAAAGCGAGAGGTTTCCACTAATTGGTGCAGTTTATAACCTAGTTCCTGATGGATGTGCTCTATCTCTTTCTCATGATTTTGTTGGTGTTGGATAGAGTAGTGGGTCACTGCACGATGACGGCGCAATAGATGGATGGTATCGCGTAATAAGGTGAGCAATTGATACTTACGAGCATGTTGCTTTTCTCGCTTCGCAGCCAAGTGATAGATCCCAGCCAGAATAGCAATCGAGATCAGAGTAGAAATCAAAACAAACATAACCAACTCCTTGTTAGTGCTTTTGACCTAGCAACTAAGTAAGAGCAGTTTTGATGCCAATAGTTAAGTTGTTTTAAAACATCAACTTATAAAAGTTAATATTAGTGGTTGGTACAAGTTTGGTGCGGGCTCTCCCCAAAAGTGTGAATTCAATCGAAAAAAATCCCCGCCGAGTTGGGCGAGGATTTCTAAGTTACGTCATGGAGTAATGAATTACATTACACGCATACCTGGTTGAGCACCTTCGTGTGGCTCAAGAATCCATAGATCGCTACCACCAGGGCCTGCCGCTAGGATCATGCCTTCAGACATACCAAACTTCATCTTACGAGGTTTTAGGTTCGCTACCATTACGGTTAGTTTGCCTTCTAGCTCTTCAGGTTTGTACGCTGACTTAATGCCAGAGAACACCTGACGAGTTTCGCCACCGATGTCTAGTTGGAACTTAAGCAGTTTGTTTGCTTTTGGCACTTCTTCACACGAGATGATGCGAGCAATACGCATATCAACGGCTGCGAAAGCATCGAACTCAATCTCGTCAGCGATTGGATCTTTGTCTAGCTCAGTTTGACTCGCTTTGTTCTTTTCTGCTTCCGCTTTTTCTTTTGCTGCCATTTCTGCTGCAGCGTCTTCCTTCGATGCTTCGATCATCGCTTCGATGTTCTTAGGATCGATACGGTTAAACAGCGCTTTAAACTTAGTGATCTCGTGACCAGTAAGCGGTGCAGCGATGCCTTCCCAAGTTAGCTCTTCATTAAGGAAAGCTTCAGTACGTGCTGCTAGTGCAGGCATCACTGGTTTCAGGTAAGTCATCAGAACGCGGAACAGGTTGATACCTACAGAACAGATTTCTTGCAGTTCCTGATCTTTGCCTTCTTCTTTTGCTACAACCCAAGGTGCTTTTTCATCAACGTATTGGTTAGCTTTGTCTGCTAGCGCTGTGATTTCACGGATTGCACGACCAAACTCACGAGTTTCGTAAAGCTCTGCGATGCGGTCTGCTGCAGCAACGAACTCGTTGTATAGCTCAGGCTCTGCAAAGTTTTCAGCAAGCTTGCCTTCAAAACGTTTAGAGATGAAGCCAGCGTTACGAGAAGCTAGGTTAACAATCTTGTTTACTACGTCAGCGTTAACACGTTGAGTGAAGTCTTCAAGGTTAAGGTCTAGGTCGTCAATACGGCTGTTTAGTTTTGCAGCGTAGTAGTAACGAAGACACTCTGGGTCTAGGTGGTTTAGGTACGTGCTTGCTTTAACAAACGTCCCTTTAGACTTAGACATCTTCGCGCCGTTTACCGTTACGTAGCCGTGTACGAATACGTTGTTTGGCTTACGGAAACCGCTACCTTCTAGCATTGCTGGCCAGAATAGCGAGTGGAAGTAAACGATGTCTTTACCGATGAAGTGGTATAGCTCAGTCGAGCTGTCTTTCTTCCAGTACTCGTCGAAGTCTAGACCTTCAGTTTTGTCACATAGGTTCTTGAAAGAAGCCATGTAGCCAACAGGCGCGTCTAGCCATACGTAGAAGAACTTGTTTTTCTCGCCTGGGATCTCGAAGCCGAAGTACGGTGCATCACGTGAGATATCCCACTGTTGCAGGCCTGATTCGAACCACTCTTGCATTTTGTTCGCAGTTTCAGATTGTAGAGAGCCTGAACGAGTCCACTCTTTTAGCATGCTTTCGAACTGGGGTAGGTCGAAGAAGAAGTGCTCAGAGTCTTTCATGACTGGAGTTGCGCCAGAAACTGCTGATTTTGGATCGATCAGCTCAGTTGGGCTGTACGTCTCACCACAGTTATCACAGTTGTCACCGTATTGGTCTTCTGACTTACACTTAGGACAAGTACCTTTTACGAAACGATCCGGTAGGAACATTTCTTTCTCAGGATCGAACAACTGAGAGATAGTGCGGCTAGAGATAAAACCGTTTTTCTTCAGCTCTAGGTAGATGTGAGAAGCTAGCTCACGGTTCTCTTCTGAGTGTGTGCTGTGGTAGTTATCAAAGCTAATATCAAAGCCAGCGAAGTCTTTTTGATGCTCTTCGCTTACTGCAGCGATCATCTCTTCTGGCGTAATACCCATCTGTTGTGCTTTTAGCATGATTGGCGTGCCGTGAGCATCGTCAGCACAGATGAAGTTTACAGTGTTGCCACGTAGGCGTTGGTAGCGAACCCAGATGTCAGCTTGAATGTGCTCAAGCATGTGACCTAGGTGAATCGAACCATTAGCGTACGGAAGGGCACAAGTTACCAGCAGTTTTCTTGGATCGTTTGCCATACTTAATAATCGCTTTTTGATAGGTATAAAAAATAGAGAGTAATACTACCCCATGAGCTCCCTGACGCCAAGGCATCAAACCATGGATTGCCTTAGTTTTTTTGGGGTTCTGAATCTCGCCGCTGGGTGCTACGATTAGATGCATAAAGGAGGCCTCATGCATCAGTTCACTTCAAAACAAGATTTTTGCCATTGGCTAAACCAGTTCCAACATCCACAGTTGGTGGAAAACTGGGCAGATATGAATGGGATGGTTGCCATCCCTGCGCAAGGCGGTATTCAAATTACCTTGCCATTCGCGAGCAACGAACTTCAAATCGCGCTGAATGACTGGATTAAAGAGCAACAAGCAGCAGGCGACGTTCCTGCGTTTGATTTCCAAATCGAGCTAAAGGTTAAAGCGCTTGAGACGCAAGTTACCAATGCTGTTAAAGGCGTGAAAAACATCATTGCGGTCAGCTCGGCAAAGGGAGGCGTGGGTAAATCGACAACAGCGGTTAACCTTGCTTTAGCTATTGCACAGTCGGGTGCGAAAGTTGGCTTGTTAGATGCTGATATCTATGGCCCATCGGTTCCTATGATGTTGGGGCAAGAAGACGCGAAGCCCGAAGTCCGTGATGCGAAATGGATGGAGCCTATTTTTGCTCATGGCATCTATACTCATTCTATCGGTTACTTGGTGGATAAGTCGGAAGCGGCTATTTGGCGCGGTCCTATGGCCTCCAAAGCGCTATCACAACTGCTGACAGAAACGGATTGGCCTGAGCTTGATTATCTGGTTATTGATATGCCACCAGGCACGGGTGACATTCAGTTAACGCTTTCACAGCAGATCCCAGTAACAGGTACAGTGCTTGTCACGACACCACAAGATCTTGCCTTAGCGGATGCGCGTAAAGGCGCGGCCATGTTCCATAAAGTCAATGTGCCAGTTGTCGGCGTTGTTGAGAACATGAGTTACCACATTTGCGGTCAGTGTGGAGCGGTTGAGCATATTTTCGGTACTGGTGGTGCAGAGAAAATGTCGCAAGAATTTGGTTTGGCGCTGTTAGGGCAAATACCACTCCATATTTCAATGCGAGAAGACATTGATGCTGGCATTCCAACTGTGGCACGACGTCCAGAAAGCGAGCACGCTGGCTACTACAAACTGCTGGCTGATCGCGTGTGTTGTACAATGTATTGGCAAGGCAAAGCAAAACCAGATGCAATCAGTTTTACCATGGTGAACTGAGTTTAATATCAACGCTGGTTGAATATTGTACATATAAACGTTTGCTTGGAGGTTGATCCTCTGAGCAGACAGAAACTTATAACGAAACCCTAATTCCAACTAGTAACGAAGGGGGGAACTCCCTATAATCAGGCAGTTTATCTCTTTATGTGACTAGAAAATCATCATCGGGTGCAAATTAATGTCTGATAATAATCAATGCGTCATCGTAGGTATTGCTGGCGCTTCTGCTTCTGGAAAAAGTCTGATCGCGAGCACTATTTACAATGAGCTTCGCGAGAAAGTGGGCGATCATCAAATCGGTGTCATCACGGAAGATTGCTACTACAACGACCAAAGCCAACTAAGCATGGAAGAGCGTGTAAAGACTAACTACGACCACCCGAGCGCGTTGGACCACGACCTACTCTGCGAACACCTAGAGAAATTGGTACGTGGCGAAGCTGTAGAAGTTCCTGAGTACAGCTACACAGAGCACACTCGCACAAGCAATACGACTCCAATGACACCTAAAAAGGTCATCATTCTTGAAGGTATCTTGCTTCTAACTGACCCACGTCTACGTGACCTAATGCACGCAACTGTATTTATGGATACGCCTCTGGATATCTGTCTACTTCGTCGCGTTAAACGTGATGTTGAAGAGCGTGGTCGTACAATGGAATCTGTTCTTAAGCAATACCAACAGACAGTTCGTCCGATGTTCATGCAATTTATCGAACCTTCTAAGCAATACGCGGACATCATCGTACCTCGCGGTGGTAAAAACCGTATCGCAATTGACGTTCTTAAAGCGCACATTGCAAAACTTCTGAAAGCTTAAGCCTTTAGACGGCTATATCGCTTTATTTTTGTATGAAGAAGTGGCACCTTAGGTGCCACTTCTTTTTTTGTTTTTAAATTAGTCAGTTGCAATACGAAATCGGACGTTTTTCACGCTTTTGTGGAACTGTCGGCGATTAATCAAGTCTGTGCTTATAATTGTAAAAACACTCGAGCAAGGAAAAAGCGAATGAAAAAACTGCTCTTAATCATTGCCATCCCAATTGTGGCGATTTTGGCTGTTATTTTAGGGTTAGTGATTTTTGTTAACCCAAACCAATTTAAACCACTGATAGTGGAACAAGCTCAAAAGCAAACCGGCTTAGAACTCGTTATTGACGGGGACATTAGCTGGCAGTTTTTCCCATCAATTGGCTTCGAGCTGGGCCGCACTGAATTAAGAAACCCACAAGGCTTTAGCCAACCAAATCTGTTTAAAGTTGAAACTGTCGGCGTGGACGTGTCTGTTACTCCTTTGTTCAGCAAACAACTGGAAATTGGGAATGTCACTCTTGATGGTGCTGAGTTCTACCTTGAAACGCTGAAAGATGGTACCAAGAACATTGATGCGCTAACCAAAGCACAAACTCAGCAAGCAGAAAAAACCACGGAAGCAACGCCAGAGCAAGCGGCAGACTCTCAGAGTGCGGCTTCTGATTGGACGATCAATCTAGCTGGCGTCACCATCTCTAATGGCTATGTTGAAATCCAAGACAAGCAAGCGGGTAGCTACACTAAACTGTCTGATATTTCTTTAAACCTCTCTCAGTTTGCCTTTGATAGCTGGACAACGGCAGACTTCGGCGTGAAAGGTGAAATGAATGACCAGACTTTTACAGCGCAAGGTAAAGCGGATTTCAAACTGGCGAAAGGTTTGACTAGCTACGCTCTGAAAAACATCAACTTTGATGCCACTTACCGCGATCCTGCCAACAAAATTGAATCTGCGACCATTGGTTTAGAGACGTTCGAATTCGATAAAGCAAACAACCTAAGCTACGCATTGAAAGGCGAAGCCGGTGGCATGAAGCTTGATATGCAAGGTGGCGGTGAGCTAAACGTCGATAAAGCTATCAGCAAAGTGCGGTTGAACAAGTTGACGTTGAACTCAACGTTTGAAGGAGATGCGCTTCCACAATCACCAATGAAAGTTGATATGGCTTCAGATCTCTCTTTCGATCTTACTAAGAGTCACTTGAGCTTCGTATTGGAAAAGCTAACAGCAAACGCAATTGCATTGGATGGTAAAGCGGACGTAACTTTGGGTGAGATTCCGAAAGTACGCTTTGCTGTGCACAGTCCTAACATCGACTTGGATGAATTCCTTGGCTTGAACCAGCAGGCTTCAGCGAGTGGTAAATCAGCATCAGGCGGCAACAGTGCTCCTGCTGGTCCTGAGGTTGAACCAGACCTTTCTGCACTAAAAACGCTTGATGTGAAGGGCGATATTACGATTGATAAGTTCAAAGCCGCTAACGCGAAGATGGAAGCGGTAAAAGCAAGCTTCTCTGTCAATCGCGGTGTGTTCGATCTGACTTCATTCAGCTCTAAGTTGTACCAAGGTACGATCACTGCAACCGCTAAGCTAGATGCACGTAAATCACCAGCAACTTACTCAGCGAAGAAATCAATTAAAGGTGTCCATATCCAACCATTGTTGATCGATGTGGCAAACAACGACATGTTGGAAGGTACAGGCAACATTGATGTGAACGTTAGTGGTAAGAGTCTAACGCCAACAGGCATCAAGAAGAACCTGGCCGGCACTGTCGTGATCAATTTTGCCGATGGTGCTGTGAATGGCATCAACGTTGCTCAACTGATTCGAGAAAACTACGCACGATTCAAAGGTCAAAGCCTAGAAGGCACGGATGAAGTTAAGAAAACAGACTTTAGTGCCATGACGGCAACGTTGAAACTGAACAAAGGTGTGGTTTCTACCGATAACATGAAAGCGCAGTCTCCACTTCTTCGCGTTCGTGGTAAGGGTAAAGCGAACTACTTAAACGAAACGGTCGACTTCACTATTAGCACTTCGATAGTGGGCTCGTTAGAAGGCCAGGGTGGTAAGAACATTGATGAACTGAAGGACATCACTATTCCTATCAACGTTTCTGGTAAGTGGGCTGAACCTAAATTTAAGCTGGTTTTTGATGACGTGTTGAAGCAAAAAGCACAGAAAGAAATTGACCGTGGTGTAGACAAGCTAACGGACAAGATTAAGGACGAGAAAACCAAAGAAGCTGTAGATGGTTTGTTGAAGAACTTATTTAAATAACGAACCAAGCTTCCTAGCTATATATCGTTAAAGCAAAAGGGTTGGCCTGAGCCAACCCTTTTTTAGTTTGTGCATTATTCGAATTATTTGGAGCTTTATTCGCTCGGAGAAATCTTTAAACACTTACCAATCGACACCTTTTAGGGCTTTTACGCCGGATTCGAAAGCGTGCTTAACGTTCTTCACTTCGGAAACGGTGTCTGCCATCTCAATTAAGGTGCGGTGTGCACCGCGACCAGTAATTACGACAGATTGCATCTTCGGGCGGTTGTTCAGCGCTTCGACCACTTCGTCTAAGTCGATATAGCCATAACTCACCATGTACGTCAGCTCATCAAACAGAATCACATCAATAGATTCATCTTTAAGCATGCGCTTACACTCTTGCCACACCAATTGAGCGGCTTCTGTATCGGCTGTTTTATTTTGCGTTTCCCAAGTGAAGCCCGTAGCCATCACTTGAAACTCAACGCCGAGTTTCTCTAGTAGGTTACGCTCGCCATTATCCCATGTACCTTTGATAAACTGAGCGACGGAACATTTCAATCCATGGCCAACGGCACGCGCTATGGTGCCAAAACCGGATGTCGATTTACCTTTACCATTACCAGTGATGATAAGTAGTAGGCCTTTTTCTTCTTGGGCAGCGGCGATTTTAGCGTCTACCTGCTCTTTTACTTTCTGTTGGCGAGCCTTATGGCGTGCTTCTTTGTTTTCTTCGATAGACATAATACTTCCTCAATTCCGTTGTGTGCTTTGCCCGTGGTTACTTGGGTTCATCGAATTATCTCGTTATGATAGACCAACAGTTGGTGAAGAAAAACCATCGATAATTCAGGGAATAAAATGAAGAAACTACTCGTTGTTTGTATGGGAAACATTTGTCGTTCGCCAACAGGTGAAGCAGTATTAAGAGCGAAAGCTAAAGAACTGGGCATTTCAGTGGAAGTGGACTCCGCAGGGACTATAGGTTACCACGCCGGAAATCCTCCCGATGCACGCTCCATGCAAGCAGGAAAGCAGCGAGGCTATTCGTTTAAAGGAATGCGTTCTCGTAAGGTAACGGTAGGGGACTTTGATGAATTTGATATGGTGTTAGCGGCCGACAAAGCGAATCTTGCCGATCTATTGGATATTTGTCCGACAGAGCATCGCCACAAAGTGTCGTTATTCTTAAGTCATGGTGATTCAGACTATGACGAGATTCCGGACCCATACTACGGTGGAGATGCGGGTTTTGAATTGGTACTGGATTTGATTGAAGATGCGTCGGAAGTGATTTTGAAAAAGCTCTAAGTAGTGACAAGCGACAGATAGCAAAAGGGATGAGTCATGCTCATCCCTTTTTCGTTTTCATTAACCTGCAAGTACGTCGGTTGCAACCTTGTAGCTTGGGTCTTCTTTCACGTTGATTTCAACCAAGCTGCCCGCTTTATCTAGAAGCTTGCGGCAGTCAGGGCTCAGGTGACGTAGGTGAAGTGTTTTACCTAGTACAGCGTAGCGCTCAGCCAGAGTCTCAATTGCCTCAATAGCTGAATGGTCTGTTACGCGAGAATCTGCAAAATCGACAATGATGTCTTTTGGATCGTCTTGAGCATTAAACAACTCAAGGAAGTTTGCAGCAGAACCAAAGAAGATAGGGCCGTGGATCTTGTACTCTTTTGAACCTTCTTCGTTTAGACGCGTGTCTGCGTAGATATGTTTAGCATGCTGCCATGCAAACATTAGCGCAGATGCAATCACACCAACGGCAACTGCAACCGCTAGGTCAGTTAGTACAGTCACTACTGTTACTAGAACGATAACGAAGAAATCTTGCTTAGGTACACGACGCGCAAGTTTGAACGTTGCCCATTCGAATGTACCGATTACCACCATGAACATAACACCAACTAGCGCAGCCAGTGGAATCATTTCAATCAATGAAGAAGCAAACAGGATAAACATCAGTAGGGCAATAGCTGCAACGATGCCTGATAAGCGACCACGACCGCCGGAGTTTACGTTGATCATTGACTGACCAATCATCGCACAACCACCCATTGCACCGAACACTGAACATGTCATGTTCGCCATGCCTTGGCCGATACACTCACGGTTTGATTGACCACGAGTATTGGTCATTTCATCTAGTACCGTCAGCGTCAGTAGAGACTCAATCAGGCCGATAGCAGCAAGAATGATTGCGTAAGGCAAGATGATCTGCAGTGTTTCAAGAGTGAAAGGTACAGCTGGAATAGAGAAGGTCGGAAGAGAGCCCGCCAAAGTCGCTGCTTCGTCACCAGACATAGTACGTAGGAAGTCGACTACCGTACGTGTTTCTAGATCCAAACCCACAACAAGAGCCGTCACCGTCACGATTGCTACTAGAGAAGACGGTACCGCGGTTGTGATCTTTGGTAGGAAGTGAATGATCGCCATTGTTAGCGCAACGAGACCTAGCATTAGCAGCATTTGGTCTTGTGGTAGCCAAGTCAGCATGCCGTTGATGTCAGGCGCTTTAAACTGACCTAGCTGCGCAAGGAAGATAACGATAGCTAGACCGTTTACAAAACCAATCATTACTGGGTGTGGAACAATTCGAATGAATTTACCCAGCTTGAATAGGCCTGCTGCGATCTGAAGAATACCCGCGAGCATAATTGCGGCAAACAGATATTGAACGCCGTGAGTCGCCACTAGCGATACCATAACTACCGCCATAGCGCCGGTTGCACCAGAAATCATACCTGGGCGGCCACCGAAGATAGAGGTGATAAGGCCGACGATAAAGGCTGCGTACAGACCAACCATAGGGTCTACACCAGCAACGAATGCAAATGCTACAGCTTCAGGAACCAGTGCTAGCGCAACCGTAAGACCTGATAGCACATCGTTCTTTACAGAGTGCTTAGAAAATTGAGGAAATTCGAACATGTTTTAAATTGGGTTCTCTTGGCGATGAATTTCTCCCGACACATATTCGTATTGCACAAGTACTGATGGGGAAGCGAAGTCGCTTCTAACAGTACAAACCGTAGTAAAAAAAGAGCAGCATCAGAATGGTGTCGAAAACTTGAGTCGGCGAATGCTACCGAAAAGTGTGATTAAGTTCAACAAAGAAGGGGATATTGACGCACAAATGTGATCGGTAGTTGATATTAATATGAACAATGAAAGCCAACGGGCTGAATAACAAAAAAGGCTGCCAATCGGCAGCCTTTTCATTAGCTTTTCGCTTTGTGTAAAGACAAATTACAACTTAGCTAAAGTTTGGCTTTGTCATACCTGCAGACGCACGGTTTGTTGCTACTTGGCTACCTGCGCCTTTCGGTGCGTAGCGTTCAGCTTTAAACGGTGCTGCTGTAACAGTGATTTCGCGAAGCTCTTGGGGACCCGGCGCTTTTGTCATCGGTGCGCTAGCACGTGGCTTGGTCGCTACCTTGATAACTTCTGCTTTAGGCTCTGGTGTTTCTACTTTCACTTCCGCTGTAACTTGTTCTACGGTTTCTGCTACTACTTCGACTACTGGCTCTTGAGTTGGCGCCGCTTCTGCTACTGCAGTTTCAGCTGTTTCAACAACAGGTGCTTCTACGATTGGCTCAACTGGTGTCGCTTCTGCTGCTACAGTTTCAGCTTGTTCGATAACTGTTGCTTCAACTACTGGTGCTGCTGCAACCGGTGTTTCTACAACTGGAGCTTCTACTTTCGTTTCCACAGGTTGTTGAACTTTTGGTTCAACCACTGGCGCTTCAACGACTGCTGGTTGCTCACGGCGAATGATCACTTTACCCATCGCCATTTCAGGACAAGCAAAACCACCTTGGATTGCAGGTACTGCTGTTGCAACAACCGCTGCTTCTTCCTTCACTCGCTCTTCCTTCTTAGGCGCTGGTTTTGGAATGTAGCGTGGCATTACTTTACCCATTGCCATCTCAGGAGAGGCTACACCACCTTTGCGTAGGCGGAATGGGTTAGGGCGACGATCGCGACCGCGACGACGACGTTGGCCACTTGCACGTAGGTGACGTGGTGAACGACGGTTACGACGCTGTTTAGATTCTGCTTTGTTGTCTTGTTGTGCTTCTGCTGCTGCCTCAACTGGCTTTTCAACAGGTGCTTCAACCGCTTCAACGACTGTTTGTACAGGTACTTCCTGTTCAGCTTTCTCAGCCGCTTGCTGATCTTTAACACGTACAGATTTGTTCAGTTTGCGACGCTGACGGCGCTCTTTCACTTTCTCTGCTTTCGCGTTTGACTTCGCTTTGCTTTCTTCCGGCTTCGCTTCTGTACCAGTGCGTGCTTCAGCGGCAAGTTGCAGACCTTTTTCCGCTACCTTCGCATTTGCTTTTGGCTCTTGTGCTTTTTCAGCTTGTTGAGCTCTAGGCTTACGTTTCTGGTTGCGGTTTTGCTGCTTATTAGGCTGCTGTTGCGTTTCGTTTTGCTCAGTCGCTTGCTCTTCACGTGGCTTACGGCGACGTTTGTTATCGCGGTTGTCACGACCTTCGCGGTTATCGCGTTGGTTGTTGTTGCGACGACGATCGTTGCGGTCACGTTTGTTACGCTTGTTATCGCGGTTTGGCTTCTTCTCTTCTTTCTTAGGTTCTTCTTTTACTTCTTCAGAACCACCAAATAGGAAACTGCCAAGCGCTTTAAACAGACGGCTGATTAGGCCTGGTTTTTCTTCCTGTGGCGCTGCTTCTTTCTTCTTCGCAGCTGGTGCAGGTTTAGACGTTGCAGCAGGAGCTGGTGCAGTTTGCGTTGGCGCTGCGAAACCTTTCAGTACAGGCTCTTCGATGCGCTTAGGCTTAATATCAACTTCTGCAGGCTCTTTGCCTTCTGCTTCTTTCATCGCTTCCAGTTTCTTAGGAAGTAGGTAAGAAAGCAGGTCGAACTCTTCACCCTCACGAACACGGATAACTTCAAAGTGAGGCGTTTCCATGTCTGAGTTAGGAACAACAGTGATCTTCACTTCTTGAGTGCGTTCAATGTGGTTCACAGAGCGACGTTTTTCGTTTAGAAGGTAAGACGCGATTGGCACAGGTACCACAGCAAGTACTTGTGCTGTGTTGTCCTTAAGCGCTTCTTCTTCAATAAGACGAAGAACAGAAAGTGCTAGAGACTCGTTGTCACGAACCACACCTGTACCCGTACAACGAGGACAAATATGGTGGCTTGCTTCCGCTAGAGAAGGGCTCAAACGTTGACGAGACATTTCCAAAAGACCGAAGCGAGAAATGCGACCGATTTGAACGCGGGCGCGATCTAGACGAACGGCTTCACGTAGACGGTTTTCAACTTCACGCTGGTGGCGTACTGGCGTCATATCGATGAAGTCGATAACAACCAGACCACCAAGGTCGCGTAGACGCAATTGGCGAGCGATTTCGTCAGCCGCTTCTAGGTTGGTGTTTAGTGCTGTTTCTTCGATATCGCCGCCTTTCGTAGCGCGAGCAGAGTTGATATCGATAGAAGTCAGTGCTTCTGTTGGGTCGATTACGATAGAACCACCAGATGGTAAGCGCACTTCACGTTGGAAAGCCGATTCAATTTGGCTTTCGATTTGGTAGTGGCTGAACAGTGGTACTTCGCCATCGTATTTTTTAACGCGGCTGATGAAATCAGGACGAACCAATTTGATGTGCTCTTTAGCACGCTCATAAATGGTGTTGCTGTCGATTAGGATTTCACCGATATCACGACGTAGGTAGTCACGGATTGCACGAACGATTACGTTACTTTCCTGGTGGATTAGGAATGGGGCAGGGTTAGAATCTGCCGCGCCCTTAATCGCGCTCCAGTGGTTAAGTAGTACGTTCAAATCCCACTCTAGTTCTTCTGCGCTCTTGCCAACGCCAGCAGTACGAACAATCAGGCCCATGCCTTGAGGCAGTTCCAGAGTGCTTAGTGCAGCTTTAAGTTGTGTACGCTCATCACCTTCGATACGACGAGAAATACCGCCAGCACGAGGGTTATTAGGCATAAGAACAAGGTAGCTACCCGCAAGAGAGATGAAAGTAGTTAGAGCTGCGCCCTTACTACCACGTTCTTCTTTTTCCACTTGCACGATCACTTCTTGGCCTTCTGTTAGCACTTCTTTAATGCTAGGACGGCCTTGGTAAGTGTAACCTTCAGGGAAGTATTCGCGGGCAATTTCTTTAAGAGGAAGGAAACCGTGACGCTCAGCACCGTAGTCAACAAATGCGGCTTCTAAGCTTGGTTCGATACGTGTGATACGTCCTTTGTAGATATTCGCTTTTTTAGATTCATGACCTGGACTCTCGATATCAAGATCGAAAAGTCGCTGGCCATCAACCAGAGCGACACGCAACTCTTCTTTTTGAGTTGCGTTGATTAACATTCTTTTCATTGAAAATTTCTCGTTGTCTTTTCTTTATCTTTCTTTGCAACTTGCCACCGTTTTTTCACTCTTTCACGGTGCCTGATCCCATGGCTATATTTTGCAGCCTCCCGGCTGGAAGGGGATGCTCTAGGGCACTTCAGTCATCACAAACTTCTTTGGGTTTCGTTGGAAACGTAAACTTGTGACCCGCTATACGGAGCGGTAGATACTCAACGTGAATATGCGAGGAGTAGAGTGACAAGTGTGTTGAACTCAATGTGTCTTACGCCAATGCTGCACCTGACATTCAACAGTCTACTCACATTGCTTGGGGATAAATGATTGGTAATGAACAAAATGTAACCAAACCTTCCTTAGCAGCTGTGAACTATAGCAGCGCAGGTGGATATCAGCAATCTGCTTTAACGTAAACGATGGAAAATTTGGTGCTAAATTCAATTTTTGTAATTTATAACTGGCTGTTTCATAAGCAGTTGAGTCTCGCAAACTGAGAAAGACGCAAATTAAATCGAGAAGTTGATAGAGAGTTTTAATAATTTAAACAAAAGCTTGGCGTGTTTTAGCTCGATGAACGGCAACAAGTGTTTCTTTTGCGGCAAGAATAATGTGAAGTCGTACAGATTTGGGTTTACAATACCGCCCATGAGCGAAATAAGAACAAAAGTCCAGTTCGTTGATATCGACGAAGACATGGCGGGTCAACGCATTGATAACTTTCTGCGTAACCAATTAAAAGACATTCCCAAAAGCATGATTTACCGAATCGTGCGTAAGGGTGAAGTGCGAGTTAATAAAAAGCGTATTAAAGCCGAGTACAAACTTAAGGCAGGCGACCTCGTACGTATTCCACCGGTAACGGTCGAGAAGAAAGAAGACGATGTCGCACCGAGCACTAAGTTAAATAAAGTGGCAGAACTAGAACATATGATCATTTTTGAAGATGACCATATGTTGGTGCTAAATAAACCATCTGGTACAGCAGTACATGGTGGCAGTGGTTTGAAGTTTGGCGCGATTGAAGCACTTCGAGCATTACGCCCACAGGCACGCTTCTTAGAACTGGTTCATCGTATTGACCGTGACACTTCCGGCATTTTGTTAGTTGCTAAGAAGCGTTCGGCATTGCGTCATCTACAAGCCCAATTCCGTGAAAAGACAGTGAAGAAGTTCTACTTCGCGCTTGTCATGGGTGAGTGGAAAAACAGCTGCAAAGTCGTTAATGCGCCGCTACTCAAAAATGAAGTAAACAGTATCGTACGTGTGAACCCAAATGGTAAACCGTCAGAAACGCGCTTCAAGGTTTTGGAAAGGTTTGAGCAGGCGACGTTGATTCAAGCAAGCCCGATTACTGGCCGTACTCACCAGATTCGTGTGCATACTCAATACACGGGTCACCCAATCGCGTGGGATGATCGTTACGGTGACCGCCGCTTTGATGCTTATACTGGCCAAGTTGGTTTGGACCGTTTGTTCCTTCATGCGGCGAACATCAAGTTCCAGCACCCATCGAATGATGAGTGGATGGAGATCAACGCGCCGATGGAAGCTAAGCTTGAAAAAGTGTTGGTAGGTCTACGTAAGAAGTAGAGGCGAGAGCGTCTACATCCTTCGGGATCGCAAAAAGCTATGTAAAAGCCGATGTTAAGACATCGGCTTTTTTGAGCGTCGAGTTTGACCACAAGGGCGTGCGGAGTGCTGCACTCCTATACTCGGAAGTGCTCCGTTGGAAGGCAATTAAAAGAAACTAAGTTCTAACGGGAGTTGACAGAACCTGTCCCCAGAAAGACAAAATATCGCCGATTCCCGATTCCCGATTCCCGATTCCCGATTCCCGATTCCCGATTCCCGAT